>JBQTID010000045.1:0-2088 GCA_052389275.1 Gemmatimonadota bacterium
AACAGTGGTTGGCAGCCTCGCTTTGGAGAGTTCCCGCAGAGGGTCATCTCTCCGACGATTATTCGATTGGGCTATTCTATCCTTCGCGGAAAGAGACGCCGAATAGCGGCCAGGAATTTGAAAGCAAGCGTCTTGGAGCGGCTTGGGATGTGATTCTTCTGTTTGAGGGCGTACTGCTCTTCGCCGGCAGCATGGTCCGCCGAATGAACGTGCGCAAAGCCACCCCCGCATTTCCGTTCTACTGCTCGTCTTCATTGGGTGGCAACCCATCAGCGGGTCCCACCGAGGTCGAGGGATCTCAAAAGGGGATCTCTTCTGGGGAAGTGTGGTGCGCGGTCTGGAACCAACCGGCAACGCTGCGCGATCTGACAGCTATCTTCTCCGAAGGTCGAATGCAGGTCAGTGGGCGCGATGCTCGGCTCGCCACGCAATTCGTTCGCGCACTCGGTCGCCACGGATGCGATCGGGGCATCGCGGCGTTCCAGCGTTATGGTCTGCTGCGGCGAAGCGGCTCGTTCGGCAAGCAGGACCAAACCTCCACGCTCGCCGTGCCGCTTGGTCTTTACGCCGTCTCGCCCTGCTCCGATCTCGAACTGCTCGATGAGTTGTTGCATTACGAGGAGGCCGTGCTCGATGCGACGGGGCTGCAGGCGGTGGTGAACAGCGACTCGCAGCCACGGAGAATCATCTCAGCGCGCCGGCGCCTCGAAGTGGCCTTATTCGACGCATCCCGGATCGGACTGGAATCGCGCAGAGAACAACGCGACCAGCAGTTGGCGGACTTTCGGTCGCAATTGATCGAAGTGGCTGTCGCTGCTGCGGCGCTGGAGCGCGAATGCGCGGTTACGGACGGCCGTATCCATAACCGTGACGGAAAGATGCCCGACAAAGGCAATCCGAACGTCCCATGTGCGGCTTCGCTCTCATACGACTGGCTCCGCTTAACGCACGTCGCGCCGTCGGAGCCCCCGAAACTCGCAGAATTATCTGATGACGGCACCGCGGAATGGCGGCTGGCGCGAGCCATCGGCACGATCTGCCCTTGGGGGAAGACGTCGGAGCGGGCCACGCGTACGGAACCGCGTGCTGTGGGTCCGGTGAGGGAGAACCTCGTTCGCGTGGTCCGCTCAGAGCGAGGAGCATTCTGGAACTGGGAGCCAGAGAGCCGCCGCGCAGCGTGGTCGCAGGGACGACAGGTTCTGAGCAACTGCGCATCGGTGCTGCAACGTCGTCTTGTTGATGCACAGGCCGGCTCGGGTGAGGGCTTGCCTCTCTTCTCGCCCTATGGAGCGGGTGCGGAAGATGTCCTCGCGCTGTGGCTCGATCAGGTGGACCACCGCCGGCTCAGCGAGCTACTGCACGCGTTTGCCCTGGTTCGGCCGTGGCGCAGGCTGGACGCTCAAGAGCCAGAACTCGCCCGTGCTCACGAAACCGACGATGCTGGAAACTTGGGGGACGTTGACTCTGATGATCAAACCATCGGCGAAGTCGACGACGAGCCAACTGACGGCCGCACAGAAGCGTGGCTGGCTCGTCTTAATGCCGCCGCGCAACTGCCGCGCGCGTATGCGCTGCTAAAACTGTGTTTCCTCGGCGGGCGGCTGCCTGCGAGGCCCGGCGTTGTCCGGACAGGAAAGGAGCCGCACGCGCCCGGCAATCTGCACATTCTGAATCTGCTGCTTGCCGGACGTGGCGACGAAGCATGTACCGCGGCCGCGCGTCGATTGTATGCCGCTGGTTATCCGCCTCTGTTTACGACGAGTGAGAGCTTTTCGGCCGGTTTCGTGCTTTCGGCTGACAACTGTCGAGGCCTCGCCGGACTACTCTTCGTGCCGATCACGTTCGCGGCCGATCTGGCGAGACTGATCATCAAACCAATTCGAGAGGGACCACGATGAGCACGGAGCAATCGTCGAACTCGGCACAAGCTAGTCTGATACCTCTAGATGCATTGCTGAAGGAAACAGACCGCCGCTGGCACCTGGCGGTCCCACTCAAGGTAGCTGAAGGATTTGACGAGCGATTTCAGCCGACCGGTTTCCCGAACCTCGGGCCTGCGCTCTACAAGGCAATGAACAACGGCGCGCC
>JBQTID010000046.1:0-28218 GCA_052389275.1 Gemmatimonadota bacterium
ATCAACGCCCGCGAAGCGGTGCGGCTGGGTCTGCTTGGCTTGCTGTTGGCTGCCGAACTTCATGATCGCTCCTGTGCCGAACCCTTTTGGGGGTGACCGTTAGATGCTTCTGCGCGTCGAGGTTTGAGGGAGAAGGGTTCGTGGCTCAGGGTAGGAGCAGGTTCCATTCCGACTTTCGAGGGACGGTTCATGCATGAAAAAAGTGGCGTAAAGACTGAATTACCAGCTATTTAAGGCATGTTTAGCAGACGGCTCACAAAATTTGTGTGTCCTTGTTTGCGGACAGACCGTGCAGGAATGTGCGTGGGTTTTAGGACGGGAATCTTTAACCGCAGAGACCGCAGAACACGCAGAGCGTCTTCATGTGATCCGCGTCCATCAAAATAGGAGATATGGGGATTTGAACGGAGATGATGGCGATGCCTCATCGTCAGCCCGCCCGTCGCCACTGCATACTCGCGTCTGTTTTTTCTAATTTCTTAACGCTGCGCAAGCGTCCATGATCTAGCGACCTGCTGGAACCGGTTTTCAACTCTAGAAAAGATGTGTGCAACGCGAGCATGCAGCGGATGGGCGACGCGGTATCGCCATCATCGCCGTTCAAATCTCCATATCCCCTGTTCATTGCTCGGCGCGCTCGGCGAGCTCCGCGGTAAAAAAACACCGTCTTATCCGAGAACATACCCCGCGGCATAGAGCACAGTGCAGATGGTCTTGCCGTCCGAGATCTCACCGTCCTGAATCATCTCGAGCACCTTCGAAAGCTGAAAAACTTCAGTATCGAGAAACTCATCGTCATCGAGCTTGCCGGTTCCGGCTGTTAGATCAGCGGCCATGAAAAGGTGGATTTTCTCGTCCGTAAAACCGGGTGTCGTATAGATGGTGGTGAGTTTGGTCAGCGTACCGGCGATCAGACCGGTTTCTTCTTCCAGCTCGCGCCGCGCGCAGACTGCCCAATCCTCGCCCGGCTGGTCGGGGCGTCCAGCAGGCACTTCGAGCATGTAGCCACCCGCCGCATAACGATACTGACGCACGAGCAAAACCTGCGGATCCTCGCCGGCCGGGTCACTAAGCACAGGCAGCACTGCTGCCGCGCCTGAATGTCGGATCAGCTCCAGCTCGCCAACCTGACCATTCGGGAAGCGCACTTTATCGATCGACAGGTCGACAATGCGCCCCTTATGCACGGGTTTGCGCTCTATCAGTCCCGGTTTCTCATTGGTTTCATTCATTGGGCGAATGTACTTCAATCGGGCCCAGATCCAGACGCGCCAGCTCGTTCTCGCTGCTCTTTGCGTCACCGATGATGCTGATGGCAAACTGATCGGGTTTGATGTGATCACGTGCCGCGCCACTGGCTTCCTCGCGCGAAACGCTGAGCAAAGCCGCGCGATGTTGGGGCATGTAGTCATTGGCGAGGTTGTAAACGAAAATATCGGCGAGCCGGTCGGCCATCTGATGCGTGGTTTGCATCTCGAGCGGCATGACACCGGCCAGGTATTCGCGAGCTGCGACGACCTCGTTTTCCGTGGCGCCGTCCTGCACGAATGTCCGGGTTTCCGTCAACAGCTCGCTCAGGGCTTTCGCTGTGACGTCGCTTTCGACTGCGGTCTGAATCGAGAAAGGACCCGCTCGTTTGCGAAAGCCGAATGCGCTGCGCACGCCGTACGTAAAGCCGTGCTTTTCGCGCAGGCTCATGTTGAGGCGGCTCGTGAATACGCCACCGAGCACGCCACTCGCAACCGTAGCGGCGAAGTAGTCGGGCGCGCTGCGCGGCAATCCGACGTGACCGACGCGCAGCTCGGATTGCACCGAGTCCTGCCGATCGACCACAAAGATCTGCGTGCGCTCGACCGGCGATGCTACGTCGAATTCGGCATTCGTACCGGCCCGATTTGCCCAATCCGTCAGATGACGCGTGGCGAGTTGCGCTACTGCATCGGGTTCCAGGTTGCCCACGACGATCAGCGCCGCGTTGGCGGCGCCCCAATGCTGCTGATAGAAGGCTCGCACTCGATCGACGTCGAGACGCTTAACGGTCGCCGGCATGCCGACAATCGGCCGGGAGTAAGGCACATCCGGCGCGAAGATAAAGCGGGATGCCATGTCGTTGGCGAGCGAGCGCGGCTCGGCCTTGCGCTGCTCCAGCTCCGAAAGCTGTTCGCCTTTCAGCCGGTCTATCTCTGATTCGAGGAATGCGGGGGCTGTGACGATCTCCGCAAGCAACGCGAGGGCAGGCTCGGCGTTGGCGCTCGGCACGGTCACGGCCAGTAGGGCGCAATCCCAGACCACGGTTACGGCCAGCTCCGCGCCCAGCAGCTCGAACTGCCATGCCACACGGTCGGCGGAACGCGATTGCGTGCCCGCTTCGAGCGACCTCGCGGTAAGCTGTGCAATGCCGGAGGTCGCGCGTTCATCATGCTCGGCGCCCGCATGCGCAACGAGCATGAGCGTAACGACCGGCAAGTCCGAGTGGCGCGCGCTCAAGACGGTGAGCTCGTTGGCAAGTGAAATTCGCTCCACCTGCGGAAAACGAAACTCGCGAACGCCTGCCGGCGCGGGCGCCTGGGTGCGATCGAGCGAACTCATGCGGCGGTCTTCTTCACATATGTCAGGATGCTGCGGTTGTCGGGCACGAGGTAGCGGGCGGCGAACTCGCGAACCTGCTCGGTGGTAACGGCGCGATACCGATCGAGCTCGGTATTCACTCGACCCGGGTCATCAAATAACGTGGCCATCATCGAGAATGCGTCGGCGCGCTCATCGACGCGTTGAAGCTCGGTTAGCTGACGCGCCTCGATCAGACTGATCGCGCGTTTCACGTCGTCGTTCGAAATCGTGCGCGCCTGGTCGATGGCAGACAGCAGCTCTGCTTCCAGGCGGTCGGCGTCGACCGCTTGCGCGGCGGTTGCCCATGTGACGAGCATCGATGCGCCGAGCACGATCGGGAACGCATACGCTGCTGTGTCCTGGGCGACCCGCTGTTTGATAACGAGGTTGCGGTTGAGCAATGAAGCCTTGCCCCAACCGAGGATCTGCGCTGCGACACTCGCTGCGTAAAAGCGTGCATCACCGAACGGCGGAATCCGATACGCGACGTACACGCGCGGCAACGTTATTTCCTGCTGCACGCGCACGCGCTGCTCGCCGCCCAGGAGCGGCGCTACTGCACTCTGACCAGGCAGCGGCGGCACTTGCGGCCCCGCCTGGATGTCACCGAAGTAGCGCTCGATTGAGCGGCGCGCATGCGTGTCGTCGAAGTCGCCGACTACGCTGAGCACCGCGTTGTTGGGGGCGTAGTATGTACGGAAGAATTCTTCGACATCTTCGAGACTCGCGGCGTCCAGGTCTTCCATCGAGCCGATCACCGAATGATGATAAGGATGCTCGCGCGGATACATGAGCGCCTGCAGTCGCTCGTCCCAATCACCGTACGGTTGGTTGTCGACGCGCCAGCGCCGCTCGTTCTTCACGACCGCGCGCTGATTGTCGAGCTTGGCTTGCGTCAGCGCCGGCAGCAGCCAGCCGAGCCGGTCGGATTCCAGCCATAGCGCCAGCTCCAGCTGATGCGATGGCACCGTCTCGAAGTAGTTGGTGCGGTCGAGCCAGGTCGAACCGTTCAAGGAGCCACCGGCCTTTTCGATGTACGCGAAATGCGCGGTCTCCGGCACATGGCTCGATCCCTGAAACATCATGTGCTCGAACAAATGCGCGAAGCCGGTGCGACCTTCACGCTCGTTTCTGGACCCGACATGGTACCAGAGATTCACCGCGACGACAGGCGCGCGTTGATCACGCGCGAGAATGACACGCAGTCCGTTGGCAAGCTGGTAATACTCGAAAGGAATCTCTATCACGTTGCAACTTTCGTCAGTACAACTTCACCGAGCCCGCTTCGTTCGAGCCCGCCTTGCACATCCCGTTTGTCCGCGACGACTACGATCGTGCTCGCGTCCGGATGCAGATGCCGGGCCGCGGCATGCGCGATATCATCGGGCGTGACGTCGAATACTCTATCCACGTACGTCTGCCAATAGTCGGCTTCCAGGCCATACACGAGTTGTTCGCGAATATGCGCCGCAATCTCTTCCGTCGTCTCGAACGAGCGCGGCAGACCGAGCGCAATGTAGCTCTGCGCGCGGCGCAGCTCTTCGGGACCGACTGGCTCCGCCTGCAACCGTTCCATTTCTTCCAGTACGACTTGCGCGCCGCGCGGCGCCGCGTCGGTCAGGATCGCAGCACCGGCAGTGAAAACGCCTCCGTGCCGGCGCAGCCGAAAGCGCGAGTTTGCACCGTATGTCACCCCCATGCGTTCACGCAGAATCGTGTTCAGCCGCGACGTGAACGATCCACCCAGCAAAGTATTCAGCACTACGAGCGCGAAGAAATCATCGGTGTTACGCGCGGGTCCGTGATGCCCGACGCGCAGCTCGGCTTGCGCGGCTCCCGGCTTGTCCACCAGCAGCACGCGCGTGCCGTTCGTGCGTGGCGGTGCAAGCGTGACGGCACCATTGCTCGCATCAGCGTGCCAGGCACCGAAGTGTCCAGCCACGGCCGCGCTCATCGCATCCGCATCGACATCGCCGACTACCAGCACTTGCGTGTGCGCTGCGTTGAAGCGCGACCGGTACAGCGCCGCCACTTGCTCGTTCGTCAAGCGCTCTATGCTCTGATATGTGCCGGCGGGCGGCACGCCGAACGGATGCGCGTCACCGAAGACGCCGGCCGCCAGCGCCTTGGCAGCCAGTATGGCTGGCTCAGCGCGCTCTTGCCGCAAAGCCGTCAGGCGTTCTCGTTGTTTGCGTCGAAACTCGTCCGCGGGAAAAGCCGCGTTCAAGACTACATCAGCCAGAATATCGAGCGCCGGTCCCAGCCGCACCGACAACAGCTGCAGCGATACGGTGGTGCTGTCCCAGCCGGCGTGCACGTCGAAGTAGGCGCCCAGATGCTCGAGCTGCTCGGCGATCTCGAGCGCCGCGCGTGACGGCGTACCCTCATCCAGCAGCTCGGCCAGCATACTCGCATGCCCCGCCGTAGCAGCCGTGTCGAGCGCCCCGCCGCCGCGTACAATGACCTCGAGGTCTACCATTGGCAGATCGCGCCGCTCCACCACCGTCACCGCCAAGCCGTTGGCGAGTACCTCGGCGTGCACCGGAATCGGCGGCAGCACGCGCGCGGGCCCGATCGGTGGCAGCGGCCGGCTCATGCCGCTTCACCCGGCACGACACTCACAAGCGCGCACTGCGCGGTAAGTGTTTTTTGCAGCGCAGCGCGCACGTGATCGACCGTGAGCAGCGTATAGCGCCCGAGATCGTGTGCAAGAGAATCAGCCGTGCCGGTATAGAAGAAATAGTGGTTCAAACGGTCTGCCTTGCCGTCAAAGCCGCCGACGCCCTGTAGCGCAGCCACGGTGGCGGTCTCGATGTGGTTGCGTGCGCGTTCCAGCTCACGCTGCGTTAGATCCTGCGCCAGCGACCCGACGATGGCGCGCACTTCCTCCTCGATCGGTTCGAGGGCGATCCCTTCACGCGCGGTTACCGCGAGCATGAGGCTGGAACCAAACTGCCCGCTATTCTGGATCGCTTCCACGTCCTGCGCGATCTCGAGGTCGTGCACGAGCCGGCTATGAAGACGCGCGGCTTTGCCGGTGCCGAGCACCTCCGCCACCACGTCCAGCTCCGCGTCGCCGGGCGCGAACAGCGAAGGCGTGTGCCACGCCATATAGAGTCTCGGAAGCTGTACATCGTCTGCGAGCACGACACGTTGCTCACTGGCCATGACGACCGGGGGCGGTGCGCGTTGAGTCGGCGGCGGCGAGCCGGGAATTTCGCCGAAGTATTGCTCGACCAGCTCGATCACTTCATCGGCCTGCACATCGCCCGCAATTGCAATCGAAGCATTTGCTGGCCGGTAATAGCTCTGAAAGAACGCGCGCGCATCTTCGAGCGATGCTGCGTCCAGATCTTCCAGCCAGCCAATGACCGGCCAGGAATACGGATGCTCGTTCGGATAAAGCGTCTTCATCAGGGTTTCGTAGGCAAGGCCGTACGGACGATTGTCGTAGCTTTGCCGTCGTTCGTTCTTCACTACGTCACGCTGACCATCCAGCTTCTCCTGCGTGATAGTCTCGAGCAACCAGCCCATGCGATCCGACTCGAGGTGCAATGCCAGCTCGAGGGCACCAGTCGGCACGGTTTCCCAGTAGTTCGTACGGTCGGGAGACGTGGATCCGTTGTTGGTGCCGCCGGCATTTTCCAGCAGCTCGTCGAACCGTCCTTTGGGTACATGCTGCGAGCCTTCGAACATGAGATGCTCGAACAGGTGGGCGAAGCCGGTGCGGCCGGGGCGCTCATCCTTCGAGCCGACGAAATACCACAGATTCAGGCAGACGATCGGCGTGCGGTGATCCTCGTGCACGAACAGCGTTAGCCCGTTCGCCAGCGTGTGTGTGACATGCGGGATGCGAAGCTGCATTTACTTTCCGCCGAGCAGGGCAGTGGCAGGAAACAATGCGCTCTCGCGCAGAATGTAACGCCAACGCCGGCGCGACTGATCGATGGGCGTCGGCGCTGGTGCGCGGTACGGCCTAATGCCCGCGCGGCGCGCGAGTAGCTCCAGACGCAGCATGTGATAGGAGTCGCTGACTACGAGCGCGCTGCGCAGCCCGCTTGCGCGCATGAGATTCGCGGCTGCGGTCACCGATTCGGCGGACGTCACGCCCTTTCTTTCGACTATGATCGCATCATCCGGAACGCCTCGTGCGATTGCGTACCGGCGCGAAACCTCGCCCTCGCTCAAGGTATCGCCGACGCCGACGCCGCCTGTAAGCACCAGCTTCGTTGCGAGCCGTCGCTTGTATAACTGTATACCATGATCGAGCCGAGCCTGTAGCACGGGCGATGGTCTTCCGTTGTATTGGGCGGCGCCAAGCACCAGAATCGCGTCTGCTGTCCGAATCACTGAACGCTCGCCCGCCGCCAGGATGAGGCCTACGGTGCCCGCCCAGACGATGAACGCGCCGACCACGAGCCAGGCGGCAATGGCTATCAGGTTACCGCGCATTGACGTCGATCAAAGCGGTTGCGTCATACGATCGCGGAACGCGCCCGGTGCGACCGCATCCTCGAGAAATTCCCGCGCCGCTTCGGCGCCGTCTTCGATCTGCTCGCGCGCTTCTTCGATCAGCTCGCTGTCTGCGCCTTCGATGGCGAATTCCGCCCGCGCAATCGTGTTCTGTGCCGCGTCCTGCCAGCCCGCCGCGGCCGCGGCCAGTGCAGCTAGTATCTGCGCTTCCGCATCATCGCTACGTTCGTCTGCGGCCTGTAGCAATTGCTCCGCCGCATCCTCGATTGCGCCTTGCTGCAAATAAACCAGGCCGAGCAGGAGCCGGGTCCACGAATCGTCCGGTGCACGCTCGAGCGCGGCTTCCATTGCGGTCGCGGCGCGCCTGTAATCGCCTTTCAGCGCGTGCACGATGCCGAGCTCGCCCTGAATCGCGGGATCATCCGGGTCCAGCTCCGCGGCAGCATTCAGATGATCGAGCGCCTGATCGTACACGCCTGCACGCGCGAGGAATGCGCCATAGTGCAGGCGCGCAATCGGCACGTCAGGACCGGTCAGTGCCGCCGCACGCAAAGCGGCTTCAGCATCCGGATCATCGAAGGCAGCGAGCCCGGCGCCGCAGATCGCGAGAATGTGCGGATCGAGCGGATCCTGCTGCCAGGTCTGCTTGAAGTATTCGTAGGCAACTCCATCACGTCCCATCTCACGCTCCGCGACACCGAGCCAGCAGAGCACAAATGGATCGTCCGGCGCATCACGCAGCGCGGCACCGAGCAGCTGTGCCATTTCCGGCCAGCGACCGTCCTCGCCTAATGCGAGCGCCTGTCCCAGGGTTTGTTCGACGCCGTTCACATCACGCTCCGAATTTCGCCAGTCGTCCGGCGTTGGCCAGCGCCAGCGACATCAAATCGACGGTCCGAAAGATACCCAGCTCACCGCGCGCACAGGCTCGTTCGCCGAATTCCGTCGCTTCGCTGCCCCGCGCCCATTGCGTCTTCATCAGAATCGGCACCGGGTGCCACGAGTGCGCCTTCAATTGCGCTGGAGTCGAGTGATCACCCGTCACTATCAGCACTGCGGGATTGAGCGCTTCGATGCGGGCAATCAACGGATCCACTGCCTCGATGGCCTTCACTTTCGCCGCGAAGTCTCCATCCTCACCGCGTGAATCGATCGGCTTGAAATGGATGAAATGAAAATCAAACTCTTCGAATCGCTGCGCGAGCAAATCGATGCTGGCGCCGTCGGTATCCGCCGCAGGCAGCGCTTCCATGCCGACCAAAGTGGCAACGCCGCGATACATCGGATAACGCGCAATCGCGAGACAGCGCAGCTTGAAACGTTCCTGCATCGTCGGATAACGGCCATATGCCGCGAAGCCGCGCGCGAGCAGAGCGTTGGCTTTCGGTTCAGCTCGCAGCGCAGTCCGCCCCCCATCGAGAACCTGCTGCACGATCCCGGCCGTCTGCTCGGCTCGCTGGTTGGTTGCGGCTACCGGCAGCGGCGGCACGCCGGTCTCTTGCGGGTCGGTGTCGGCGAGCTCGGCGGACAAATCCTTGCCGCGAAAGACCAGCACCACGCGGTGCTCCTTCTCACCCTCGAAGTATATCTCCACGCCGGCAGGCGCCGGCACACGCTCACGCAGTTTCTCGACCAGCCGCTTATTCTCATCATCGCTGGGCCTGCCCGCGCGCCGATCGATAATCCGGCCTTGCTCGTCGACGGTTGCGAAATTCAAGCGGGTCGCGATGTCGCCTTGCTTGAGCGGAAAACCTACGCCGAGCGCACTCAGCACGCCGCGCCCAATATTCCATTCGAGGGGATCGTATCCGAAGAGCGCGAGATGGCCGGGACCACTGCCGGGCGTAACACCGGGTGCAACCGGCTGATGCAGACCGAGCGCGGACGTGGCTGCCAACCGGTCGAGATTCGGCGTGACCGCAGTTTCGAGCTCAGTCCGCCCGGTTTTCGGATCGGGTAAACCGCCGAGCCCATCCATGACGACGAGCACGATGCTGCCACCGCTCGTTTCGACCAGGTCGTCGGGAATCATTACCGACATCGTGTCTCCTCTTTGCATCCGGGCGGCATAGTAGCGAACATGACGTAACAGCCACAACCTGGAGCCGCCATGTCGAGTTTTCGACCGTTTGCGATGGAACGGTGGCAGTCGGTCCACGAGAACCGGGTTGCCTACAACCTGTCGGAAAGTGGCGTGCATCCGCTGACGTTACACGAGCTCGTCGAGCTGAGTGGCGCGCGCGATCTGGGCGACACGCTGCTCGGCTACGGGCAGTCAAACGGCAGCGCTGAGCTTCGCTCGAACATTGCGCGTTTGTATCAGGATTGCCCGGATGCGTCGGTCGTCGCAACGAATGGCAGTGCCGAAGCCAACTTCATTGCCCTCTGGGAGCTGGTTCAGCCTGGCGATGAAATCGCGGTTCTGGTTCCTACCTACATGCAGACATACGGTCTGGCCGAGAATTTTGGCATAGCCGTGCGCGAAGTCTGGCTGCGCGCAGAGAACGGCTGGCAACCCGATCCCGGTGAGCTGCGCGCCGCGATCGGCGCTCGTACACGCGTCGTTGTGGTGACCAATCCGAACAATCCGACCGGCGCGATTCTGAATGAAGAGGCGCGCGCGGCCTTGATCGACGCAGCCGGCCGCGTCGGTGCGTGGATTATCGCTGATGAGGTATATCGCGGAGCGGAGATCGATGGCTCGGAGACGCCATCGTTTTTTGGGCATTACGAACGCGTGATCGCGACCGGATCGCTGTCGAAAGCATACGGCCTGCCGGGCCTGCGCATCGGGTGGGCAATCGCGCCGCCAGCAATGGCTGATCGACTCTGGGCACGCAAAGACTACATGACGATTTCGCCGGGCGAGCTGACGGATCGGATGGCCGCCAGCGCGCTCGATCCCGGGATTCGGCCGCGCGTGCTGCAGCGCACGCGTCGCTACCTGCAAGATGGTCTCGCGATTTTGGACGCGTGGTTGCAAGCGACTGGCGTGTTCACGTACGCACTGCCACGGGCGGGAGCCATCTGCTACACGCGTTACAGCCTGCCGGTGAATTCATCCGAGCTCGCCGAACAACTGCGCGCCGATTACGGCGTACTGATCGTTCCCGGCGATCATTTCAGGATGGACGGTTATTTGCGCATCGGCTACGGCAACCAGTCGGCCGTACTGCAGGCGGCTCTGGCCCGCTTCGGCGAATATCTCGAAAGGGCACATACCTTGCTCCGCTAAGCTCTTGTATGATGAGCATTAAGCGGCGTCTCACAATCGGCTTCGCGTTGATCATTTTCGCGATTGCCGGCTTCAATATTTTAGTTGATCCGAGTGCCGCCGATCTGCGACTGGTGCTCAACATTCCCGCCAGTCGACTCGATGTGTACGAGCACGGTGTGCGCACCCGCAGCTACCCCGTATCCGCCGGGCGGCGGCAGTTCGCGACGCCGGCCGGTCATTACCGGATCGCACAAGTCATCTGGAATCCGTGGTGGCACCCGCCCAAGTCGGCATGGGCGCGTCATGAGAAACCGACCGCGCCCGGACCGCGCAATCCGATGGGCCGCATCAAAGTAAACTTCGCAAGTCTACTCTACATTCACGGCACCCCTTACGAAGACGAGTTGGGCGCGCCGGCCTCGCACGGCTGTATTCGCATTGGCGATCGCGACCTGGTCGAGCTGGTGCATCTCATTCACAAGTACCGCACACCACGCGTCGAGCCGGAGCTGCTTGCCACGCTGCACGCGCACCGAACCATGACCCGCAGTTTCCGCTTCAAGCCGATCCCGTTCCAGGTTGCATACAATCTGGTAGAGGTCGTGGATAACAAGCTGATCATCCATCCGGACGTGTACCGTACGGCCGGGAGTGATCTGCGCAAGGAGCTGCTCGCCACTCTGGAGAAAGAAGGCATCGCCATTTCGGAAAAACTCGAGCAGCGGCTAAGCAGTTTGGCGAAGAGACGCATCGCTACGCGCCTGACGATTGCGCTCGACTCGCTCGTTGCCGCAACGGCCGGAGATTGACATGGAAGCACGCATACTGATTGTGGAAGATAATCCCGATCTGCTTGCGATTCTGCACGAGCTGTTATCGCAGGATTATAAGGTCGAGACAGCGCGCCGCGGCGAAGACGCGATTACGCTTGCAAGGACGTTTCGTCCGAACGTGATCCTGCTGGACCTTCAGTTGCCGGGCATCGATGGTATCGAAACTGGAAAATGGATCAAGCGCGACATGGCGCCCGAAAGCGTGGCGATTCTCGCGCTCACCGCTTTGGCCGGTGCTGGTGAAGCCGAAGCGATTCTGGCATGCGGCTGCTGTGACGCGTACATGGCGAAGCCTGCCTCGCTCCCCGAAATCCGCGCCAAGGTCGAGGAGCTCTTGCACTTCACGCGGCGGGCCGCGTGATCAGGCGTACGCTGCCAGGCATTACCGTAGTGGCGCTGTCGCTGGCAGCTTGCGGCCGCGCGCCCGATGTGACTGCAATCGAAACACCGGCTGCGACCATTGTACAGCCATTGTTCGGTACGCTCTACAGTGATGTCCGCGAGCCGCGTCGAATGCTGATCCGCGACGAGCAGAGCTGGAGCGAAGTGTGGCCCCAGCTGGTCGGCTCGAGCGGGCCGGCCACCAGCGCGCCGAGAGTGGACTTCACAAGCGAGGATGTGGTGGTTGCCGCCATGGGTGAGCGGCGGACCGCCGGTTACGGCATCGCCATTACCGGTGTGCGCGAAGCGAATGGCAGCTTGCAGGTTACGGTCACCTCCACGCTGCCGAATCCAGGCTGTAGCGGCGCAGACGTCGTCACCGCGCCGGTCGTCGCCACCCGCGTTACCAAAGCGAGCGCAGCGGTAGCATTCGAAGAACGTGCAATCCTGCTTCCCTGCAACTGACCGGACACCTGACTAACCATCGATGTTGCTTCACCTTACGCGCGTTCAGACATGTCCCTCTTGTTCCGCCGGGCGGGTGAGTATAGCTTGGCTCCTCTCCCTGCCAGCGCCAGTTCTCTTAGTGCGGCACCATGTCGACAACTGTTTATACGCAGATGAATGCGCGCATCCTCGTCGTTGACGACGATGCACCCGCACGCCAACTCGTCAAGAAATACCTTTCCTCGCGCGGCGCGACGGTGTTCGAGGCCGAAAATGCGTACTACGCGCTCGGCCGCTTGACCGAGGCCGCAATCGATCTCGTCATCACCGACGTCAACATGCCCGGTCGTTCGGGACTCTGGCTGATCGAGGAGATCCGCACGCGCATGCCGACGATGCCAATCATCGTCACGACGACAGAGGAAGCTGCGCATCGCGCGCTGGAAGGCGTCGTAAACGGCATCTCCTTCTGCCGCAAGCCATACAGCCTTCACGATCTCGGGCAAGCCATCGATGAAGTGATTCGGCCGCAGCCCGGCGCTGAAGGGGTCCTGGAGACTGAACGCGTTCATCGTCTGAGCGCCCCTTACACCAGCCCTTCGCTGCATAATGTGATTCCGGGCCCCGACGCTGAAACCGACAAGCAGATTCCATGGCTGCGTCGCATTCACCCTGATGACATTGAACGCGTACTCGGGCAGGTCGAGCAATGTCTCGATACCGGCGATCCGTTCAGAGCGGAGTATCGGGTTTTCTCGGACCGCGGCGATATCTTCTGGGCCTTGCACGAAGCGCGCATCGCGAATTATCCGAACCGCCAGCGCATGCTCGCGCATGAAGCCGTGATCGATATTACGCAACAACGACGCGAAAACGAGAATCTGCGCGCGAGTGAGGAACGCCACCGCTTCCTGACCGAGTACTCGTCCGACATGATCAGCGTCGCATCGTGGGAGGGGCGCTACCTCTACGTTTCGCCGGCTTCTGCCGCGCTGCTCGGCTATGAGCCGGCCGAGCTGATCGGCACGACGTTCTACGACATGGTGCACGAGACCGATCGCACCGCCGTTCGCCGCGTCCATTTGCTGGTACTCGAAAAGATTGGCGCGGCAATGATCGCTTACCGGGTCAAGCGCAAGGACAATCGCTATATCTGGTTCGAGAGCACGATTCGCGAAGTACCACGCTCCGGCCGCGACACGCCACGCGAGCTGATCGTGGTTTCGCGTGACATCACGGAACGCAAGCTCCAGGAGGAACGGCTCAAGGATATGGCGATCCTGGACGAATTGACCGGCCTCTACAACCGGCGCGGCTTCATGGCGCTGGCAAATCAACACCTGAAACAAGCCAAGCGCGCAAAACGTCAGGCGCTACTCGTCTTCGCAGACCTGAACGGCTTGAAAGGCATTAACGACACGCACGGTCATGCCGATGGTGACAAAGCGCTGATCGCGGCGGCGGAAGTCTTCAACCGCACATTTCGCGATTCGGATGTAGTAGCGCGCGTCGGCGGCGATGAATTCGCGATTCTCGCGATCGAGGCTGATACTGAAAGTGTGGAGGCGATCAAGGCGCGGCTTCAGGCCGCACTGGATTTCGCGAACCGCGGCAATGCGCGACCTTACGAAATCTCAGTCAGTGTCGGCATCGTTTCCTATGATCCGGACCATGATACGAGCGTCGAGGAGCTGATGGCGTTCGCGGATCGCGAGATGTATTCGCATAAGCGGCAGGCGAAGCTCAACTGAGTCCGGAGTTCAGCGAGCGGACCTGATCAACAAGTAAGTCAATGCAGCCATCCCTGCGGCCGCGGGGATGGTCAGAATCCACGCCCACACGATCCTGCCGGCAATTCGCCAACGAACCGCGGACAACCGCTGGGTTGCGCCAACCCCTACGATCGCGCCGGTAATCGTGTGCGTCGTGCTCACGGGAATGCCAAGTCTGGTCGCGAACAAGATGCTGATCGCGCCACCAGTTTCCGCGCAAAAGCCGCCGACCGGCTTCAGCTTGGTGATGCGCGTGCCCATCGTGCGTACGATGCGCCACCCGCCTAGCAGCGTGCCGAGGGCGATCGCGATGTGTGCGGTCAGCGCCACCCAGAACGGTATGTGATCGGCATTCGGCAGATAGAAGTGACTCAGCCATCCGGTTTGGGTTGCGAACAATGCATTTGCCGAGACCAGCAGACTCACCACGATACCCATCGTCTTCTGCGCGTCATTCGCGCCGTGCGACAGCGAAAACAGCGCCGAGCTCGCCAGCTGGAGTCCGCGGAACAGACCGTTGACGCGGCTCGGCGTTGCGCGCCGGAACACCCAGAAAGTCGCCACCATCAGCAAATAGCCGAGCAGGAAACCGATCAGCGGCGACAGGAAAATGAAGATGATGGTCTTCGTCCAGCCGGACGGGATGATCGCCGTGAAGCCGGCGGCGGCAAGCGCGGCCCCAGCATACCCGCCGATGAGCGCGTGTGAAGAGCTGGAGGGCAGGCCGTAGTACCAGGTGATCAGGTTCCAGATGATCGCACCCATCAGCCCCGCCAAAATCACATCCGGCGTGACGATGTTGATGTCGATCATGCCTTTGCCGATGGTCTTGGCGACCGCCGTGCCGACCGCCCACAGCGCAATGAAGTTGAAAAAGGCGGCCCACATGACCGCCAGCGCCGGGGGCAGCACGCGCGTACCGACCACCGTCGCGATCGAGTTGGCGGAATCGTGGAAGCCGTTGATGAAATCGAAGACAAATGCGATGAAGACGATGATCAGGACGTAAATGATGGTTGCGTCAGG
The DNA here is from genome assembly GCA_052389275.1 of Gemmatimonadota bacterium. Classification (GTDB taxonomy): domain Bacteria; phylum Gemmatimonadota; class Gemmatimonadetes; order Longimicrobiales; family RSA9; genus CBJLQC01. The sequence continues at coordinate 14,760 of JBQTID010000046.1, forward strand.
CATGCTTGATCGTAATGCTCTCGAGTACGTTGGCCACATCTTCGCACTGGTCGAGCGTGCGCTCCATCGTGTCGTACAGCTCTTTCCATTTGATGACCTCGAGCGCCTCCAGCTCACCCGAAAACAGCTCGACCACCGCCGCATTGTAGAGCGCGTCGCCCTCCTCCTCCAGGCGCTTGATCTCGCGGCTGCGCGCTTCCACGATCTTCGCCTGTTTCATGCTGGTCACAGCCCACTCGATGGCTTCGGTCGCCCGCACGATGACCTCCGCGATGCGGCGGCCGGGCTCGCGCACCTCCCGAATCTGGAACATCTGCACGCGTCGGGCGCAGCCATCGATCAGATCGATGACATCATCCAGTTCCTGCACCAGCAAGTGAATGTCCTCACGATCGATCGGCGTCAGAAACGCTTTTTGCAGCTTCTCGATCGCATTGTGCGTAATGACATCCGCCTCGTGCTCGAGGTCCTTGATCGAATTGGCGTGCTGCTGGAGATTGTGCGGCTCGGCAAGCAGCCTGTCGAGCAGACGCGCGCTAGCAGTCGCTCGACGCGCCAGATCGGCAAACATCTCGAAGAATTGTTCATCGCGCGGCAGAAACCTGCTTAACACGGCACCTCGAAAGCTGACGGGTTTGGGGTTGGGCCCTGAGGATGACGGCAGTGAATCGGCCTGTAAAGTGCCCAGGCAGCAAAAAACCAGCCGATGTTCACACACCGACTGGTTTGTATGCGCCCGAGTGGATTCGAACCACTGGCCTCATCCTCCGGAGGGATGCGCTCTATCCAGCTGAGCTACGGGCGCTTGGGAATATGGAGATTTGAACTGCGATAAGGAGATCGTGCGCACTCGCGTTAGATCCCCACATCGCAGCCTGTTATCCCCTTATCTCCGACAGGAGGCGAATAAGCCGAGTTCTGTCTTTCAGCCATTCTCCGAAGCGAAGACCGAAAGGCGGATCATTTCTCTACGACCTCCATTGCTAGAGGTCTCCAGCAGCCTACCCGGGACTCGCGACGCAAGTGCGTCATTGGCGCGGGCCGCGCCTCGTCCCTTACTTGGCCTTGCTCCGAGTGGGGTTTGCCGTGCCGTCGCTGTCACCAGCTGACGCGGTGGTCTCTTACACCCCCGTTTCACCCTTGCCTGTGCCCTCACCTTGATGAGGGCCATCGGCGGTCTCTTCTCTGTGGCACTTTCCGTCGCGTTGCCACGCCCGGCCGTTAGCCGGCACTCTGCCCTTTGGAGCTCGGACTTTCCTCGAGTGGACCGGCATAGCCGCCACTCGCGATCCACACTCGCTTCCTGTCGTTTTTCAAACAGCAGCGCGCCTGTGAGGACTCGAACCTCAAACCTCTTGATCCGTAGTCAAGTGCTCTATCCAATTGAGCTACAGGCGCTTTAGAGCCTTTAAATATAGCAGAAATCCGGGCTTAATGACAGACTCGGGCGGGGGCGCTGGCGCGGGCGCGGGCGCGGGGAAATGCAGAACAACTCGCGGGCGGCGGGCGGCGGGCGGCGGCTGACGGGCCGCGGGATGGGAAACCCGGATCCGGGTCCCCGACCCGCGAACCGCGAACCTCGAACCGCGTCGTTTCCGCGCCCTCGCCCGCGCCCGCGCTTGCGCCCGAATTCGTTAAAAATCGCCGATCTCGTACACCTTTTCGCTACTTTCGCTCGGGCTCCGAGATCTTTTCGACGACGTCTCCGGTCTTGCGGTCATCGCCGAGATCGGTGGCCACATCGGCCTGTGCGATAATGCCGACCAGCCGCTCGCCGTCTACCACCGGGATCCGGCGGACCTGCTCGCGCTTCATCAGGTCCAATACCTGGTCGACGTCGTCATCCGGGCGGACCGTCGCAAGGCCACTGCTCATGACCTCGCGAGTCCGACAATCCGAGCCGCGCCCATCGGCGACCACACGCACGGCGATGTCACGGTCGGTGACCACCCCGGCCAGGCGCATGCTGCCCTGATCCTCGACGACTGGAACTACCCCAACGTCTGAATCCCGCATGATCTCCGCCGCTCGCGATATCGAGTCGTCCGGGGTCACCACCCGGGGGTTGGCGGTCATTATGTCACGAGCCTTCTTCATCCCTGCTCCTCCTGTGGTTTCACGCTCCATGGCCGGGGGTGCAATGGTCATGCCCTGCCGTCCCTGTCGGGCGTGCGAAACCCAACTCGTTGGGACAACCGGAGTTCAACAAGATGATTGCCCTTTGGCTAAGTGCTGTGGTATCTTCCAGGCCTCAAAGCTTCAAATTCGCATCGCGGGCTTCTGACACTTCTCCCTGGCAGAAGTCGGACCCTTCAACCCTGAAGGTTTGCGCTCGGACCACCGTTCGAGTGCCAGGGCTTTTATCCATGTACGAAACGGCAATCATCCCGAAGACGGGACTCACGTCGGCCGAACCATCGGCTGCGGCTACGCGCATCCCTGCGGTCGCGTTCCAAAACGTGGTCGGCAGCAGCGCGGTCATACGCAACGCAGTTCATCTCGGCTGCCGTGTCGCATCGCATCCCGGCACGACGGTTCTAATCGAAGCAGAAACCGGTACCGGCAAGGAGTTGTTCGCGCGCGGCATCCATTATTCGAGCCGCAGCGCGAGCGAGCCCTTCGTCGCAATCAACTGTTCCGCGATTCCGGAGCATCTGCTCGAGTCGGAGCTGTTCGGCCACGAGAAAGGCGCGTTTACCGGAGCCGATGGTCAGAAGCGCGGTTTGTTCGAGTTCGCCGGCAGGGGCACGGTGTTTCTCGATGAGATCGGCGAGCTGCCAGCCAGTCTTCAGCCGAAATTGCTACGCGCGCTCGAAGAGCGGCGCGTGCGCCGCATTGGCGGGCTGAAGGAGATCGAAATCCAGTGCCGCGTGATCGCCGCCACGAATCGTGATCTGTCCACGGTTGTCTCGGAAGGTTATTTCCGCGCGGATCTGTATTACCGGCTGAGCGGATTCCGGCTTCAGTTGCCGCCTTTGCGCGAGCGCCAGGGCGATATCGAGCTACTGTCTCGTTACTTCGTGGAAACGATCTCGAGAGAGCATGGCATCGGGCCGAAGCGGTTCGCCCGGGCCACATTGGAAATGCTGCGCGGCTATCGCTGGCCAGGCAACGTGCGTGAGCTGAAGAATGCGATGGAGGGTGCGCTGATTGTCTGTGATGGTGAGTTGATCCTGCCGGAGCATGTGCCGCTCAATCGGCGCGGCGCTTCACCGGCGGTTGCCGCCGCTCCAGCTTCGCCTGGCACCGGTACAGCTGCACGTGCGGGCGTTCCGTCGGCTGCGGTCATCACGATCCCCGCGGCCGGTCTCGCTCTGGATGCTGCCGAGAAGCAACTGCTGGAAGCCACCCTGCGTTTGGCGAACTCGAATCAGTCAATGGCGGCGCGCATGCTCGGCGTATCGCGACCGACCATCACTCGCATGATGGCCAGGCACGGACTGCGCACTCGGCGCGAGGTAGTCTCCGACTAATTGCCCGCGACCCACCAGCGCGGCAGCGTAATCAACGCGCCGCGCACATCCATTTCGACTCCCTTCACACGTTCGCGCATCACCACCATGTCAGGCGACCACCACAAGAACGTCCATGGCTGATCGTCACGCAGGATGCGCTGCACGCGACTCCACAATCTGGTCGCGCGCGCCCGGTCTGTGGTAACGTCCGCCTGGTCCAATAACTGATCGAGCTCGGGGTTCCGGTACGACGCGGACTGGAACGGGCCGTCGATCGCCTTCGAATGAAACGCGTCTGTGAAGCCGATTTTCAGATCGGTGGTGAATGTGAGGAATGCGCCATCGAATTTTCGGGGGACCTTACTGATGTTTTCGATCATGACCGCGAAGTCGATAGCACGCGGCACGATCTTCACACCGATGTCGGCCAAAGCTGAGCGCACCATTTCGGCAATGTCGCGGTTGAATGCATTGTTCGCGACAATCTGCAGCTCGAGCTCCAATGGCTTGCCAGCTGGGCTCTCCACGATGCCGTCGGCATCTCTGTCCACATAGCCCGCACTGGCGAGCAGCCGACGCGCCCCCGCGGGATCGTGTGGCAACGGCGTTACCGCCCTGTCGAAGGCCCAATGCCTGGGCGGAATCGGACTCGCGGCCGGCTGCGCAAAGCCACCACGCAACAAGGCAATCATTTGCGGCCGGTTGAGACCCATGGTCAGCGCACGACGAACGCGTGCATCGCCGAGCGGCTCCCGCTGGCCGTTCCACGTAATCATCGTGTAGCGCTGCGATTGGCGCAGAATCGCGCGCATATCCGGGCGAGCGTCGAGCTGCTTGACCTGCTCCGCGCGCGCGCCTATCACCATGTCCACGGCACCAGTGGTAATCTCGGTGAACTGCGCGGTATTCTCGGGGATTACACGCCAAATGACACGGTCGAGTCGGGGACGGCCGCCGAGCGAGCGCGAAAAATTGGGATTAGCCTCGAACACCACGCGGTCATTGGGCCGGTGTGACACGAAGCGGAACGGACCATTGCCAACCGGCTGTCTGTTGAATGCCGCCTGGCGCATGCGCGCGGGCGGAATCGAATCCAGCAGATGACGCGGCATGATGGCAGTCCGCGTCCAGCCCATCAGCGGATCGACATGCTGCCTAAGACTGAACCGAATCGTAAACGAGTCGACGACTACGGCGCTCTGCCACCGCTCGAAGAAATCCTCGTTCGGGAACGCGGTGGCCCCATCCTTTACGCGGTCAAAGGTGAATTTCACATCGTGCGCGCTGGTGCGTGCGCCGTCATGCCAGCGCACGTCCCGCCTGATCCTGAATATGACAGCCGTATCTCCGACCATGCGCCATGACTCGGCCAGCGCCGGCGCATATGTCAGATCCACGTTGTGCCTTACCAACGGCAGAAACAGCGCATTGAGCATGAACTCCGACGTCCACCAATCGGCATTTACCAGCGAGTTCATGCTTTGCAGATCACTGCCGCCAGCAATGACGACCGTGCCGCCGGTGCGCGGTTGATTACGCTGTTGTGCGGAGATCGGAGCGACTGTCAGCAACAGCAAGAATGCGGGAACCAGGCGAACAGGCGAGGGAGAGCGCCAAAACTTCATGATCTATTTCCGATTCAGGAATGCTCCATACGCTTCGCGCCGGCGCGGCGTGGGCGGAGTCCGGTCATCCAGCATGATTGCGCGGAAGACCTCGAAGAGCTCGGGATCCAACATACGTCCGGCCTGTTGCTCCATCAACACGAGCGCTTCGTCCTTCGGATATGCTGCGCGATAGCTACGGTCGGTAGTCATCGCATCGTACACATCGACAAGGCAGAGGATACGCGCGACCAGCGGAATGTCGTCGCCGGCCAGGCGGTCGGGATAACCGGTACCGTCCCAGCGCTCATGGTGGCTGCGGACCATCGGTCGCAGGTCGTACGGGAAATCGAGTTCCCCTACGATCTCGTCGCCCATGATCGTATGCTGGCGCATCTGTTCCCATTCTGCATCATCGAGCTTGCCGGGCTTGTTGAGCATCTCAGCGGACAAGCGGGTCTTGCCGACATCGTGCAGGAAGCCGCCCATCCGAATCCAGGTCAGCTCGCGGCCGGCAAAGCCTACCGCGGCGGCGAGCCGCACCGCATAGTCGGCGACGCGCGCGCAGTGGCCGGCGGTGTAGCGGTCACGTGATTCGATTGATTCGCCCCAAACCTGGACGACCTTGAGATAGCTGTGCTCCAGCAGATCCAGCTCGCGGTCGACATCGACCAGCTCGCGGGTCGCCATGAGATTGGTGAACAGCCGATGCGCACGGTTGAGGCTGCGCAGCGCTTCGCTCTTGCGGCCCTGATCGAGGTGCACGAGTGCGCGTTCGCGTTCGGCCTCGGCCTCGAGCAGCGCGTTGTCCACTTCACCCGCAAGCTCGGCTACCACCGCGAGGTGCGCCTCTGCAAGGTGGAGCTTGCCCGACCGGCGGAAGAGAACGCCGTATGCCTTGTAGGTTTCGCCCAGCCCGGAAGTGGAGCCGATGCGGCTGAAAACTTCGAACGCCTGATCGCAACAGGCGCGCGCGGCGTCGAATTGCTCGAGTCGGAGATACAGCTCCGTCCGATTCAATTGTACGGTCCCGAGCGTTTCCGCATCGCGGGTCGCCTCCGCATAGGCAAGCGCCTGGTCGAAGGACTGCTCCGCCGCCTGCCACTGCTGCATGTCGGAGTGCGCCATGCCGATATTGTTGAGTGCGCGCGCCGCGCCGATCTCATCACCGATCGCCTGATAACGACGCAGTGCGGAGCTGTAGCGTTGCAACGCGAGCTCGCTCTGGCCACGTATGTTGGCGATCGTGCCTAGATTCTGATCGATCATTACGGCAAGCCGATCGTCACCAACCTCGAGCGCCTGCTTCTGTGCCGCCTCGTATAGACTTTCGGCAAGCTCCAGCTCGCCGAGCGCCTGGTGCACTATGCCAAGACAGTTACTCGCGGCCGCGCCGTCGCAAATCAATCCGCTCTCATCGGCAATGTGTTTGCTACGCTCGAACAACGCCAGGGCGAGCTCGAAGTTGCCACGGAAATAATGCACCAATCCGATCTTGCGCAGCAGCTGCGCGACAGCTTCGCCGCCTTGCGTCCGGAAATACTCGAGTGCTCGCTCGTAAATAGAGAGCGCATCGTCCCACTGGCCGCTGGTTTCAGCGGCCCGGGCGGCTTCCAGCACGGCGCCGAGTTCGAGTTTTTCGGTCATCATTGGATCAATTCGCAGCCATTGCGTATCTGCTGCGGCCAGACTCGGGATTGGGTATGGCCGTCTTGCTGTTGTTCTGGGCTTCGACAGAATCGAGCATTGGGCTAACCGCCGGCGGTGCCAGCACACTGTTGCCGGCATCGCAAGTCGCCAACAGTACCGCGCATACCAGCATCAGCCACTTTGAAGTTCGCCGTATCACTTTGCCTCCCGCTCGATCAGAGCGCGGAACGTGATGAACATGTCTGGATCGATGATGCTGCCTGCTTCCTTATGCATTATGTCGAGCGCTTCGCGCACCGAGAACGCCGGTCGGTAGCTGCGCGGGGAGGTAAGCGCGTCGAAAACGTCGGCAATGCACATGATACGCGCGGTCACGGGGATATCGTTTTCGCGCAATGCGTCAGGGTAGCCGGTGCCATCCCAGTGCTCATGGTGATTGCGCACCATCGGAGCGACTTCGGGTGGGAACTCGAGATCGGCTATGATCTGCGCACCCAGGATCGGGTGCTTGCGTACCAGCTCCCACTCCTCCTGGCTGAGCGGCCCGTTCTTGGCGAGCACGTCTTCCGGCAGATCCGAATTGCCGATGTCGTGCAGATAAGCGCCGACCCGCAGCCAGTGTGCATCCGATACGCCCAGCTCCTGCGCGAGACGAACTGCATATTCCGCTACACGGCGGCCCCTGCGGCCGGCGCCGTCTGCCTCGCCTGGATCATCCTCGTTCCACAGCCGCAACGCCTCGAGATAGACATCCTGCATGCGGTCCAGACGACGGCGCAGATCGAGGATCTCACGGCGCGCATCGAGCTCGAGGAAGATGCGGTGCGCGCGATTCAGGCTGCGCAGTGCATGCCTGTGATTGCGCTCGTTGACGAACAACCTGGCGCGCTCACTCTCGATTTCGGCCTCGAGCAACGGGTTGTCGCACGCGCGTGCAAGCTGTAGAGAAAGCGTGAAGTGCATGTGCGCCATCTGCGACTTGCCGGTCTCGCGATACAGAATCCCGTAGAAGCGATGCACACTGCCGAGACCTGAATCCGACTCGAGCCGGCTGAAGATCCGGAAGGCGCGCTCGCATGCCGCACGAGCGTCTTCGTACTGCTGGCGCTTCATGTGCAGATCGGCGCGGTTGTTCTCGATCCTGCCCTGCTGGGGCAAATCGCCCGTGCGTTCCGCGTACTGGAAGGACGCATTGAAGCAGAGCTCGGCGGCAGCCCACTCACCGACATCCACGTGCAGCATGCCCATATTGCTGAGCACCCACCCGCAGGAGCGATCGTCCTTCAACACCCGGAAGCGCTCGAGCGCGCCCTGGTAACGCATGAGAGCCGTGCTCAGATCGCCGCGAATGTTGGCGATCATACCGAGATTCTGATCGACCATCGCGGACAGGCGCGGGTCATCGAGCTCGGCGGCGATGGTTGCGGCGCGCTCGTACAGCACTTCCGCCACATCGAGCTGGCCACGGAACTGTGCGACCACGGCCATCGAGTTCAGCGCGCTGGCTGCGTCATTGCGCAGACCGAGACGGTGCGCGGCGGCCAGGCTGGTCTCGAGAACGGTGTTCGCGCGGTCGTAATCGCCACGCTCGAAGTACACTCGTCCAAGCCAGCGGAGCACCTGCGGGCCACGATCGGCCTGCTCGCCTGCTTCGATCAGCTCGCAAGCGCGCAGATACGCATTTTCCGCTTCGGTCCATTCTCCCTCACGCTCGGCTCTGCGCCCGGCGCTGATCAGCGCGTCGAGCGGCTCTTCCTTGGCAAGAGCGGGCCGAGTGAGATCGGCCATCGATTTCATTAGTCAGTCGCCGGTGAATAGTCAGAGAAATGGGTCAGATAAGCTGTGACCTGGTTCGTCTTTGGATCTACCGAGCACGGTATCAGCTCGAGCGCACCATTCGGATTGTGATAGACGACTACTACACGCGATTTGTCAGGAATCTGATCGGCTACGGCGCTGAAATCGATTATCAGCTTGACCGGGACCTGGAAGTCGGTGACCGGCCTGCCGTTCGGCTCCTCCGCCCGCAGATCGATGCGCATGAACTCGCCGGCCACGATCGTCGCGCTGAAGAACGTTGGGGTGCGCACCGAGTTCTTCGGCACGATCAACTGGTGCGGACCAATGTCCAGCTTGCCGCCGTGCTTGTTGATCGGGCTGTGGGTCCAAAAGGTCAGCGCTGATTGTGGCGTGGCATTGCGCAGGACTTTGAAATGTCTGCCATTTTCTTCCTTCGCGTTCGGCGAGAGCTGCACACTGGCGGGACCGGTAAGGCCCACCTCGTCTGCGCGCTCACACGCCGCGACTAGCGCGGACATGCCGAGAATCGTTGCGAACAGGAAGCGTTTGTGTGCCCTGATCATTGCATCCTCTCAATTATGACTTTGGGCGACCGATTAGTCGGTGGCCGGTGAATAGTCGGAAAAATGCCATAGCCAGGCGCTGACTACCTGCGTCGCGCTGTCCATCGTGCTGGAAAGCGGATCCAGCGTGCCTGCGCCGTAGTTGTGGTAAACCACGAACACCCGCGCTGCATCGGCATACGCTGTGTTCTTGTAGCTGATGGACAGCATCACCGGCTGGTCGAACTGTGTCACGCGCTTGTTGTCGACGTAGGCGTTCAGATCGACCTTCATCTTGTCGCCTTCGTGCACCTTGATGCAGAAGGTCGTGGCTACGCTTACCGCGTTCGCCGGGATCGTGAGCGTGTATGCATCATGGGAGAACACGCCGCCGCGGCTGTCGATGGCGGCTGAACAGGTGTTGGAAGATGCGTTGTCGTTGCGCTTGAGGATGGCGACCGCCGCCGCGTTGTGGCGTTGCGGCGTCGGTCCCGCCAGATCCTGCACGTCATCGATTCGCTCGCATGCGGCAATGCCGCTCGCGAGCAGCAGCAGGGCGCAAAGGCTACGCCGGGTTACTTTCATTTTCCTCGCAAAGTTCGGTTTTGGTGTGGAAAAGTCTGAATGCTGCCGGTCCTTCGGGCAATTGTGGGGCCAAAAGCGAAGTTGTTGATTGACAGACACTTAATCGAAAAAAGCGCCGGCACGCAGCCGGGCACTTGTAAAACAACGTTACACATGACGCAGAACGGCGGTTCGGGGAATCGGTTCGGGGAATCGGTTCGGGGAATCGGTTCTGATCCGCAGTCCCGAACCGCAGCCACGAACCGCATTCACGAACCGCATTCCGGTGTTGCTAGAACGCCGACAGCCCCGTCAAATCCTGACCGAGAATCAAGCCGTGCACGTCGTGCGTGCCTTCGTACGTATAGACCGATTCCAGGTTGGCCATGTGCCGCATTGCGGAGTATTCGACCAGGATGCCGTTTGCGCCGAGCAGGCGGCGCGCCTCGCGTGCGATGTCGGTTGCCATGTCGCAGTTCGCGCGCTTGGCCAGGGAAACCTGCTCCGGGCGAACCCGCTTTTCGTCCTTCAGCCGGCCGAGACGGAGATTGAGCAGCTGACCCTGCGTAATCCTGGTCAGCATGTCGGCAAGCCGTACCTGCTGAATCTGCTTGGCGCCGATCGGCTGATCGAACATGATGCGCTCCTTCGAGTAGCGCAGCGCCTCGTCGAAGCACGCCATGGCCGCGCCGACCGCGCCCCACGCAATGCCATAGCGCGCTTGCGTAAGACACAGGAGCGGGCTTTTTAGGCCACCGGATTCAGGCAGCAACGCATCCGCTCCTACCCGTACATCCTGGAGCGCCAGCTCACTGGTATCGGAAGCGAGCAGCGACAGCTTGCCCTTCTGATCCTTGGCCGTAAAACCTGGGATGTCGGTCGGCACCACAAAACCACGAATCGACGCTACGTCTTCGAGCGCGCCGGTCTTCGCCCAAATGATCGCGAGGTCGGCCATCGACCCGTTCGTGATCCACATCTTCGCACCGTTGATGACCCAGCCGTCCCCATCCTGCCTGGCGGTTGTAATCATACCTGCCGGATTCGATCCGAAGTCCGGCTCGGTCAAGCCGAAACAGCCAATGATGTCACCGCGCGCCATGCCGGGCAGATACTTCTGGCGTTGCTCTTCGCTCCCGAACTGGAAGATTGGGTACATGCAGAGCGCGCCCTGCACGGATGCGAAGGAGCGGATGCCCGAATCACCGCGCTCCAGCTCCTGCATGATGAGTCCGTATGCGACGTTGTTCAGACCCGCGCAGCCATACTCTTCCGGCAGGTTGGCGCCGTAGATGCCGAGCTCGGCCATCTGCGGGATCAGCTCTTTGGGAAATCTGCGCTCGATGTACGCATGCTCGATGACCGGCAGCAGATTGTCATCGACCCATTCTCTGACCGTATCGCGTACCATTCGCTCTTCTTCAGAAAGCAGCGAATCGATGTCGTAGTAGTCTATGCCGCGGAATTTTGCCATATCCTTGAATACCGTAGTTTTGTGCCGTCTTTTTTGTGCCGGGTTTTGTGCCGGTTTGTTGTGCCGCCTTATCGTGTCGATTTGCGTTTGACGGCGGCGCAACACTACGGCACAATACACCGGCACAAAACACCGGCACAAGGCACCGGCACAAAACTGCGAGGCGTGGCTGATGAAGCTTATTTTGATTCGTCATGGGGACGCGGAAGATCAAGAAGCGTTTGCACGGACCGGCGCGCCCGATGAAGCACGCCCGCTGACGGCCGACGGCAAGGAAAAAATGGCCGAGATCGCACGCGGCTTGAAGCGCGTCGTCGACAACATCGATCTGATTGGAGCAAGTCCACTCACGCGCGCGCAACAGACCGCAGACCCGGTCGCGCGCGAGTTTCCCAATGCCGCGCGTGAGACTGTAGAGGCGATGGCGCCCGACCAGCCTTTTCAGGAATTTCGGGATTGGCTGCTGCAACGTAAGAAGCTGGGCTGCGTCGCCGCGGTTGGACACAACCCGCACATCAGCGCCCTCGCGTCATGGCTGACAGTGGAGGACTCGCGCGCGTTCCTCGATATGAAAAAGGGCAGCGCGCTGCTGCTCGAGTTCGAAGACGAGATTGAGGAAGGAAACGCGTTGTTGCGCTGGTACCTGACGCCCAAACATCTGCGAATGCTAATGGCCGGGGACTAGAACATCCAATCGGCATCCAGCCGGCTTGGCCGGGTTCTTTTCACAGGAGTGCGTGCGGCATCGGCGAAATCTCCACGCAGATTACGCAGATTTACGCAGATTTCGCAGAGCGTAACGAATCGTGACGCGTTCAGGTCAAGAACAATTGTTGAACACTTTTGTCGTCGCTTCCGCCGCGGCCCGGCGGTTGATCCGTTCTTCACGCTCTGCGAAATCTGCAAAAATTTGCGTAATCTGCGAGAACTCGAAATCGGACCTGCCGGTCCGCGCTAGCGGAGTTCGTTAATGATCGCGTCGGCAAATGTGTCGGTAGTGCCGTTGCCGCCGACATCGGGGGTGGTACCGTTTTTTTTCCGCACGGCCTGGTCGAGGGCGGCGCGGATTCGGTCGGCCGTCGGTTTTTCGGCCATGTGATCCAGCATCATGCAAGCAGCCAGGATCATGGCCGCCGGATTGGCGATGCCTTTGCCGGCGATATCGGGCGCAGATCCGTGCACCGGCTCGAATAACGCGACGTCCCTGCCGATGTTGCCGCCAGGCGCCAGCCCCAGGCCGCCGACCAGTCCCGCGATCTGGTCGCTGAGAATGTCGCCGAACATGTTCTCCATGACCAGCACATCGAACTGATACGGATTCATTACCAGCAGCATCGCGGTCGCGTCGACGATCTTGTCCTCGAATTCCACCTTGCCTTCATACTCGGCCGCGACCTTCTGCCCTTCTTCCAGAAACAATCCTTGCGTGAACTTCAGGATATTCGCCTTGTGGGCGAGCGTCACCTTCTTGCGTTTATTTCTGAGCGCATACTCGAACGCATAACGGACCACGCGCTCTGCGCCGAAGCGCGTGATGATCATTACCGATTCGGCCGCGGCCTTGGGGTCCTGCGCCATGCCGATGTAATGCTCGACGCCGACGTACAGCCCCTCCGTGTTCTCGCGAATGAGCACCAGATCGATGTCGCTGTAACGGCCGCCTTCCAGGATGGTCCTGGCGGGACGCACGTTCGCGTACAGGTCGAATTCCTTGCGTAACGCAACATTGACCGACCGAAAGCCGGTGCCGATCGGAGTCGTGAGCGGGCCCTTCAACGCGATCTTGTGTGTGCGAATCGATTCCAGCGTCTGCTCCGGAATCGGCGTGTGGAACTCCTGGACCGCCGCTACGCCGGCGAGTTTGCGGTCCCATTCGATGTCGACGCCGGCTGCGTCGAGCACCCTGAGCGTCGCGTCCGTGATCGACGGACCGATACCGTCGCCTGGTATGAGGGTAACGACCCGACTCATGCTGTCAGTTTTCTCCCGTTGGTTGACGGCCGGCGAATGCGCGCACGAAAGCCTGTGCCGCCGAGGCGATCGCCACATCCTTGCCGGCGCCCTTCTCGGTGCCCGCAATGACACCGAACCAAAGGACGTCGCCATCGGTTGGATCGATCACCGCGGTCGCGATGTTGAGGACGGCCGAATCCGCACTCGCGCCGAGGAATTCCGCAGCGACCGGAATCAGCGCGACATGCGCGCTCAGCACCGCAGCCAGCCGGGCGAGGTCGCCGAACAACGGATCGCCGATGCGCTTGACCTGAGCACGCTGAAAGCTGCCGACCGCGAGCGCGCGTGGATCTATGTTGAGGCCGGGGGAGCGTGCAAGGGTGCGATCGATGGTTTCCGGCAGCAGCCAGCGCGCGC
>JBQTID010000047.1:0-3683 GCA_052389275.1 Gemmatimonadota bacterium
TCAGGTAGATGCTCTGAAGTCCCAGGTCCTCTTTGCGCTGGTTCGGTCCTTCTCCGCCCATCTCAAAAACGACTTGAAAACCCCTTCTCTCCTCCACGATTGGGAACTCTGGCGCGTAGGTTGCGACGAGATCTCGGAAGGAATCCGGGCTCAGCTCCTTCCTGGCCTTTACCCTAATGTCGAAGATCGCCTCCGTGATCGGAGCCCTGGCCAGATGGACGGCCAGAACCGGGGGGTGACCCTCGTGCATTCTGTCTCGTGGTTAAAGGATAAGACTTTCTAATATAAGCTGGCGCAATAGCCGAATGCGACGGCGCGCCAGCGTTTATCGCGGACGGCGGAATCGCGGATTACGGCTCAGGCTACTGCCGAGACTGGCCATCTCGTCCCAGGACAAGCCCGATTGCTCAGGCGCGTTTGTGCGGCGGCGTATCGCCTTTCCTGCTTGAATCGCACGAGAACGCAACGCCTCCTGTAAGCGCCTGAACGGCCCGGCAGCAGGTGTCGAGTGTGTTTCATTAAAGGCTGGAGTCATGTCCCTAATAAGGCTTCGATTTGGATAGTACGGCAATCACCTTGGACAAGATGCTACGTTACGTAGAGTTTTGTCCATCCCCGCAATCTCGACCGCGAACATGTCCTTCAGCTCGCGGTCGAAGCTCTCGCTCCAGAAATGCCGTCGGTGCGCGCGTCCATCAGCTGCGCTGTCGTAGCTGCTCGAAGTATGATTGCCGCCCGCTGCTGAAGATCTCTAAGCACGCTCTCGATTTGCTCAAACGCGGGCAACAGCAACACGAATGCGTGCAACTCATCGCCGGCTCGCGTGGCAAATGCGCTTACGGTAGGCTCGACGACGTCGACCGACGCACGCTCGTCGTTCTCGAACTACGGCAGCTGCCTCGACATTTTCGCGCCGGGCAGCAGCATCACGTCAGCCTGGCACACGAGCACCACGGCCACCAACACGATCAGCGGCACGTCGATGGCCTCGCCGCACGTGGCCGGCGTCGCTGCGTTGTATCTGCAAACCAACCCGAGCGCGTCCGCAGCGACCGTGAACAGCGCGATCATCAATGCCGCGACGACCGGTGTAGTTACGTCGGCGGGGACCGGCTCACCGAATCGTCTGCTCTATTCGCTGTTCGGCGCAGCGCCACCGCCACCACCGCCATCGACATGCACCGAAGGCACGAAATACACGGGCACGCTGAGTGGCTCGGGCGACTACGATTATCACCCGAACGGCACGTACTACTACAGCGGTGTCTCGGGCACGCACAAAGGTTGTCTGAACGGGCCGAGCGGCACCGATTTCGATCTGTCCCTGTAAAAATGGAATGGGTCCTCCTGGGTTAGAGTGGCGTCGTCCCTCAGCTCGACATCAGTCGAGAACATCTCGTACAGCGGCACGGCGGGCTATTACCTGTGGGAAGTCGAGTCGTATTCGGGAAGTGGCTCGTATGAGTTCTGGCTGAAGAGGCCGTAGGGCGAGCGGGCGGAGCAGGCGAGCGGGCGAGCGGGCGATCAGCCGCTCGCCTGCTTTCGCGTGTGCAGGATGGCGTCAGTGGATGCCGGCTACTGCGGATCCCGAAACCTGACCGACGTGAACGTCGGCAAAGCCTGATTTGCGGAACTTTCTCGCGTTTCGGAACGATTGCCCCATAAACAGATCGCCTTGCGCCGCAAGACTTGGTTCGAAACTGGCAACCGAATCGCTTTGATACATCGCAGTAGCCAATGACTCAGATGCTGTAGAATAGTTGAGGAACCGGCACTTTTTCGCTATGCTACCTACGCCGATAGATCTCGGCAGCTAAGGATTCATTTAAGTAGCATTTTGTGGAGTTGTTTCCAACCCGGCCAATTTCGAACACAGCGGCTAGCAACACCAAGCGGCCCAGAACGCCGCCTGAACAACCAATCAGGATTAATTCGTGGCGCTCTCCCTTAACAAGCCCAAGCTCGACAATCTGGCAAGCGACATCTGGAAATCTGCCGAGCGTCTGCGAGGCAAGTTCAAGGCATACGAATATCAAAACGTCATTCTGCCGATCATCGTCATACGGCGGCTCGAATGCGTGCTGCTCGCCTGGCGCGAGGCAAAGCGCGCCGAAGTCGTGGCTAAATGGTCCACTCTCAGCGAGAAACAGATAGCTAAGCTGGTGAAAGATCTCGAACTGAACCCACAGCAATCGCCATTCTCCAACAAAACCGAGTGGACCCTCCGGAAGGTATACGAGGAGGACCATACGCTGCTTGCGGACAACTTCCGCGATTATATCAACGGATTCTCCAGTAACGTCCAAGATGTTATCGAGCACTTCAACTATCGCGCGACCATCGGCACGATGGTAAAGAACAACCGGCTGGCGCCGATCCTGAATCAGTACAGGGAGCTGGATCTTGGGCCGGATAGATTATCGGGCCTCGAGATGGGCTATGTGTATGAGGAGCTGCTGCGCCGCTTCTCGGAGCAAAGCGGTGAAGAAGCCGGAGAACATTTCACTCCGCGCGAGGTCATCCGTCTGATGGTCGAGCTGCTGGAGATTCCGCTACCCGATAAACACATTTCCATTTACGACCCGGCATGCGGCACGGGCGGCATGTTGTCGGTTGCTAAGGAACACCTGCTCGAACGAGCCGCCACGCCTGAGGAGAAATCGAAGGTCGAGAACTTCGTTACTACGGACGGGCATGAGCTCTCGCCCACGAATTACGCGATCTGTAAAGCCGACCTGCTGATCAAGAACGACAAGCACGCAAGCGTCTACCTCGGCAACTCGCTGATCCCGCACGAAGCGCACAGCCGCGAGCCGGGCGATCAATTGCCGGAAGGCAGGCATCGCTTCGACTTCATGCTGAGCAATCCTCCGTTCGGCGTGACCTGGGGCGGTAAGGATGGCTACGAGAGGGAAGCCCAAAAGCTGAAGACAACCCGCTATCAGGCGGGCATGCCGCGAGTGAACGATGGAGCGCTGCTCTTCCTCCAGACGATGCTTGCCAAGATGAAGCCGGTCGAGCACGGCGGCAGCCGCATCGCGATCATCTTCAATGGCTCGCCGCTGTCCAATGGTGATGCGGGATCGGGGGAAAGCGAGATCCGCCGGTGGATTCTGGAAAACGACTGGCTCGATGCCATTGTCATGCTGCCCGACCAGCTGTTCTACAATACGGGCATTTACACGTACATTTGGCTGCTGCGCAACGAAAAGCCGGCCGAGCATCGCGGCCGCGTGCTGCTGATCGACGCGCGGCAGCAGTACGAGAAGGAACCCAAATCATTCGGCAACAAGCGCAACCGCATGACCGATGCGCATCGCGCATGGATCCTCGCGCGGTACCGCGACGCGTGGGCAAACGGATTCTGCGATGAGCACGTGAAGCTGTTCCGCCCGCAGGATTTCGCGTATCACAAGGTCAAGGTGGTCTTTTGGCAAACTGACGAGCACGACCAGCCGGCGATCGTGACGGAGCGATACGACAAGGCTTTTACCGCTGCTAACCTTGCGAAGGAGCAGGCGTTCTACGAGAGCGATCTCAGCTTCCGCGTGCGTGTGAACGGCATCGAGGACGATGTCGAGTTCGTTCTGAATCCGGGTAACAGCGCGGCGAGGGTATTCAAGGCGGCGCTGGGTAATCGACCGGACATTGTGACCGCAGAATGGACGCATCGACATTACGTC
>JBQTID010000048.1:0-9144 GCA_052389275.1 Gemmatimonadota bacterium
CGCCGCGCGTCATGAGAATGACGGCGGCGCTATGGTCGCAGTAGGACTCGAACCTACGACCTCACGGATGTGAACCGTGCGCTCTAACCAGCTGAGCTATGCGACCTTCGCTTGCCAAACGTACAAAAATGCCCGACTAAACCGCTGTCGGGCAGCATTTAAATATAGCCGAATCGGCCGCCGGTTCAACCGTCGAATCACGCCTGAACCGCATCTCTGAACCGCTTTCCCGAACCGCCTTCTCGAACCGCCTCCCTGCGTCGATCTGAACCCTTGAAACACCCGGCCGCCAAGTGCATATATATGAAGGTAGGCGATTCACTGCCGCTTGACCTCCCAAAAAACTGATCTGGGGCCGTTAAGGCTCCTGGCCGCGAAGGAGCGAGCCATCCGTCGACCGCTGATCACCCGCGCAGGCCGCTGGAGTCGCGTAGTCTTTTTCACGCATCTGGTGGTCTTGCTTGTCGCACCGCGCGCCGTTCACGCGCAGAAAGCGTTGCCGTTCCCAGCCGCCGCGGGCGAAGTCTCGCCGCCGGCTGCGATCGCGGGGCTGATCGACGCGCGTCCGGTCGCGCCGCTGGAGTTCAGCCGCGCGTGGCTCGCCAAGGTCGAAGGCGTTCGGCAAAAGCGCGCCCAGCTGCTCGCGGAAAATCAGCTCGATGGTCTGTCTCCCTGGAATGCCGCCCGTCGGGGCGCCGCGCTCAATGGCGTGCTCCGCGTTCCCGTTATTCCCGTCCGTTATGTCGACGTCGCGGAGCCGTTTGCGGCGAGCGATCTTCAGCGTCGTCTGTTCGGCGAGTCCGCCGGCGACACGATCACGTATGGCGATTACTGGGATGAGGTCTCCTCCGGCCTGCTCCGTGTCGAGGGCGAAGTCACACCGTGGGTAACGCTCGAGCGTGATGCGCGCTACTACCTGCCCGAAGCGCAATTCGGCTGGGCGCAATTCGGCCGCACGTCCGAGCTGCGCGCTGAAGCGTTGAAGAACGCGGACCAGCAGATCGATTTCTCATACTTCGACAACGACGGACCGGACGGCAAACCTGATTCCGGTGACGACGACGGCTACGTGGATTTCGTCGCCATTGTTTACGCGCTGCCGTGCCCGGGTAACGGCCGCGCCGGCGCAATCTGGCCGCATCGTGCTGCCATGGCGCCGTTCGAGACGAACGACGAATCCGCGAATGGCGGCAAGATCCGCATCGCGGACTACGTCATTCTGCCCGCAGTCGATCCGCAATCGTGCGGACCAATGCATATCGGTGTGCTTGCACATGAAACCGGTCATGCGCTCGGGCTGCCCGATCTCTACGACTACGATGGATCTTCACAGGGCATTGGCTCGTGGGGGTTGATGGGCACCGGCAGCCACAGCACACGCTTTTCACCCGCGCATCTTTCCGCGTGGGAAAAAGAACAGCTGGGCTGGGTGCGCGTGAACTGGCTGCAGGGCAGCCAGCCGATCACGGCGCCGCCGATCCAGCACGAGCCTATCGTCTTCCGCTACGATGTGCCCGGCACCAGTGAGTACGTGCTGCTGGAGAATCGCCAGCGCATAGGCTCGGATCGTTATCTGCCGGGTCACGGCCTGCTCGCGTGGCGCATTGACCCCGAGCGTGCCGAGTTGGGCGCGTGGAACAGCGATGAGCGGCGTGCTGCCGTCTCGCTGATCGAAGCCGACGGCCGCAACGATCTTGCGACCGGTGGTCGCGCAGATGGTAGCGATCCCTTCCCAGGTGCACTCGGCCATCGCCTGCTGCGCGTGCCCGATGTTCAGACCTTGCGTCTCACCTGGATCCGCGAGCGCAACGGCAGCATTCAGGCGATGCCGCTGGTCGGCTACAGTGGCCCGACAGTTGTGCCGGAGCGCCCGAGCATCAACATGACGGCGCTGGTTGGCCAGTCGCCTGCGCAGCACGCCGTCGCCATACGCCGTGAAGCCGGTGCAACGGATTGGAGCGCGCGCTCGACCGCTGCGTGGCTGGCGGTCGAGACATCGACTGATTCGATGCGCATCTCGGCGAACCCGATTGGAATGCCGCCGGGCGTATACGTCGACACGATTCTCCTCGCGGCGACGCGCGGCGAATCGAGCACGAAGGTGCGAGTGGAATTGCGCGTCGCATTGCCGGGCGTGCCCGAGGTCATCGCGACCGAGCTGCCGTGGAGCTGGGGACTCGCCGCGCGCTCAGGTATGCTGCTGCAGGCGAGCTACGGCTGGGATGCACTGGGCTTGCGGCCTCGGCCACGCGTGCTCCAGCTGTGGGATGGTGTGAATCATCCCGCGACGCTCGCGCGCATTCCGGCGGATGCACTGTACGCGCCCGTCATCATCGATGACAAGAGTGCTTACGTCGTCGCACGTGCGCGCAGCGCGAACTACGTCTATCGCATTGATGCGAGCGGCAACGCAGCGGTCGTGGCCGGCCACGTCGGCGATGGGCCGGCGTATGGCGCCGCTCTGATGCCGGATGGCGCACTGATCGTCGCCGAATGGTCCGGCAAATTGCACCGTGTCTCGCCCGAAGGAGTGGTTTCCTCGTACGGCAAGCTGAACGCGCACCTGTATCAGATCGCGACTGATGCGAGCGGTAATCTGTACGCCGCGACTTTCGAGGGAACCGTCATTCGAATGGCGCCGGACGGCAGCAGCTCGGTCGTGACGACCGGTTTCGAGAAGGGCAAGCTGGTCGCAATTGCCGCGACGCCGGCAGGCGATCTGTACGTAACCGAGCGCGGCGATCACGGTCGCATCATCCACATCCGCAGCGATGGCGGACGCGAGGTGGTGCTACAGCGGAAGGGCGCGCAATTCTACGGCGTCGCCGTGGACGAACATTTTCTGTACGCGATCGACTTGCGTAATCGCGAGCTGCTGAGAATTCCGCGCGACGGCGCTGGCGTCGCGCCTATCCCTGCAATCGCTCAGCAACGGCCCATGCCAGCAACGGCACCATGATCTCGTGATGGCCGGTTAGCTGGTAGCCACGACCACCGCCGGTTCGAGTTGGCCTCTCCACCACATTCACGCGCGGCCTGTAATGGCGCACCATGTCGAAATCAGCTGCAACAAATTCGCGCGGCATGCCCTGATGCAGATTCCGGCAGACCGTCAGCGCCTTGAGGAATACCTCAGGCATGATGACCGCACTGCCAAGATTCAATACGACGCCGCCCTCGAGATTCACCAGGTGCGCGGCCAGCCGCTTGAAGTCGGTGTGACTCGTCGCGCCGATCGCGGCGCCATCCGCTGCGGGATGCTGATGGATGATTTCCGCGCCGAGCGCTGCGTGTACGGTCCACTGCACGCCGAGCTTGCGACTCTGGACAAGTACGCTGAGCTGTGGAGCCACGAGGTCTTCGCGGTCTTCGAGATCGCTCGCTAGTGACTCTCCGAGGCCCCAGTTCGACTGCGCGCCCCTGGCGATGGCCAAATTCATGTCGCGGCCGGTCTCTTCCGCCATGCCGAAGGTACCGTCGGTCAAACCTGCTTCGACGTCTTCACTCGTACCGCCCCAGCGCGCCAGCTCGTAATCGTGGATGACCGCCGAGCCGTTCGACGCCAGATGCGTGATCACGCCGCGCTGCATCATGTCGATCAACACCGGAGCGAGGCCGGTCTTCACGACGTGACCTCCCAGCATGGCCACCACGGCGCGCCGAGCGCGTGCGGCGTCGGCGAGAGCGTCGACAATAGCCTTGAAGTTTTGCGCTTCGAGCAGGTTCGGAAGGGAATCGAGAAAGGCGCGGAAAGAACGATCACTGCCCGGCGGCTGCGCAAGATCCTGTGAACCGACTTTGTTCGCGCGGCGCTTAATGCCTACCGTGCTAACTTTCGATAGATCCGCCTCCGCCGGTTTACTACGCTTCCTGTTTTCGCTCACTGGGCCGCGGCAGCCAGGCGTTCGCCCGGCTCGTAGCGTTCAAGAAGCATATCGAGTGATTTCAGGATTTTCACGCGCGATTTGAGAGCGACGAGAATGCGCCTGTCGTCATCCGTGAAATAGACTTCCGCTTTGCCACCTTCGCTGAACAGCCCCTTCGTCTTGATGATGGGCTGCACGACGATCGTATTGAACCTGCCGGCCGGCACCGTGATGGTTTGCTTGCGCAACACCTTTACGGTTACCGGGTTGCCGTCGTCCTTGAAGTAGCGGTTGAGCGTATACGTCCTGCCGACTTCGAGCGGCAGCGTGCGAATGAAATACAGAAACGAAAGATCGTCGAGCGGCTCGTCGGTCGACATGGTGCCCGATTCGTCCGCGTCGAGCCGACGCCAGCGCTTTTCTTCCGGGAAGAACTCGAAGAAGCGGTGACGCTCGTAGCGCACTTCTTTCTGATCCTGCTTGAAGCGGCGCGCTACCAGCGAGTAGGCGTCCAGCCACGAATGGTAATCGTTGTCGACGCGCGCAAAGGGCACGCCGCCCTTGAGGCGAAAACGCAGCTCGTATGCAGGACGCCCCTGCACGGTGTCCAGGTCGACGACCTCGAGCGAGCCCTCGCCGACATCACCGACAATGCCGAGCACGACTTTGTAGGTCGTGCGTTCGCCGACGCCGAACGGAACTGACGCGTACGTATTCGCCGAGCTGGACGCGTTGCTTTGTGCGCCCGAGCCGTTGCTCAGCGCCAGGACCAATGTCGTTGCGAGGACTGCTACGCGAATCATCAAATGTCAGTCGCCTTCGGATGCGAGCGGCGGCGGCGCAGCGCCATTGCCGCCTTGGGTATCGGAATCGGTCTTGCCATTCGGACGGTGGCCGCGGCGTCTGCCACGGCCGCCGCGCCGGCCACCGCGCGATTTCTTTTTCGGCGCGCCGGCGTCGACAGCAGCATCGGGCGACGCGTCCGTTTGTTCTACCGTTTGTTGTACCGCCGGCGCAGCCGTCTGTTGCGTACGCTTGTGCTTGCGCTTGCGCGGTCGGCGGCGACGTTTCGCGGGCGCGGTCGCGGGCGCGGTCGCGGGAACGACCTCGGTCGCGGTCGCGGTCGCGGTCGCGGTCGCGGGCGCGGGTTGCGGGGCGCGCGCGGGGCGGGGACCGCGGGACGGCTTTGCGGGGCGCTCACGGCCGCGCTCTGCGGGCCGTGCGGGCTCGCGACCGCGACCGCGTTGCTCTCCGCGCCCGCGACCCGACTGTTCCCCGCGACCGCGACCGCGACCGCGACCGCGCTTGATTTCTTCCCGCGCCGCGGGCTGCTCGATCACAATCGGCAGCGGCGCAGCGATTACTCCATCGCTCGGCAGCGCGCGCGCGCGTGCGTTCGGCTTGGCGGTCGCCGCGCCGCGAACTTCGCGCAGCGTTTCCATGAACGCGAAGCGGCTCGCACGTTGGTGCCGATGCTGCTTCAACGTGACTGCGACCACGTCCGAGCGGCGTGACTGCGGAGCGGTCTGGCTGATCAGCTCGACATTTGCGCCCCAGCCGTTCCAGCTCAACAAGCGGTTACCGCCCCGCGCATCCAGCGCACGCTTCATCGTGATGATACGATACGCGCGCAGGCCCGAGAGCGGATCGCCGATTGCCCACTCTTTGCCGCGCACCAGCCACCGCAGCGCGCGGTGCCCCCAGCGGAACTTGCGTGGTGCAGCCGCTTCCAGCACGGTCTCGGTGGCGACTATGTCGGCGCCCGCTTCGATGCGCTTCACCAGCAACGACGCTGCATCCGGATCTTCCGTGAAGTCCGCTTGCAATACAATCAGCGCATCGCGTTTCGGATATGGCGCGCGCCGCACCGCTTCACGAATCGCGAGCTCGAGCGAATCCGCATAACCGCGACGTTGCGCGTTGCGAATGACCGTCAGCGGCAGCACGCGAATGTAGGGACT
Organism: Gemmatimonadota bacterium; assembly: GCA_052389275.1. Classification (GTDB taxonomy): domain Bacteria; phylum Gemmatimonadota; class Gemmatimonadetes; order Longimicrobiales; family RSA9; genus CBJLQC01. The sequence goes on from JBQTID010000048.1 coordinate 5,828, forward strand.
GAGAACGGCCGGAGTGGAATCCGTCGAGGCGTCGTCGATTACAATGATCTGATAGTCGCGGTTCAGCTCCGCCATCACCTGACGCAGCTTCCACAAGACGACTCCAACCGTGCGCTCTTCGTTGTGCGCCGGAATACAAAAGTAAATCACTGGTTCCTATACCTGTTTGTCCGGTTTCCGTTCCCCCGGCGGGCGCGTTTTCCAGCGCCGGTGCAGCCAAAGATACTGGTCGGGCGCGGACCGGACGACCTCCTCCAGGTGGGCGGTGAATGCCGCGGTGAGTTGATAAACGACGTCGTCCAACGGACCATTACGGTCCACAGCCACTCGCGCCAGCGTCACTTGATAGCGGTCATCCTTGCGCAGCGATGTGCCGAGGAAAAGCGGCGCCCCGATTTTCACCGCAAAGAGCGCGGCGCCCCGGTGTGTGGATGCGAGTTTGCCGAAGAACGGTACGAAAACGCCAGCCTTGCCGGCATTCTGGTCCGCCGCGAACGCGACCACGCGCCCGCCACGCAGCGCCTTCATGGCGAGTCGCTGCGCCTGGAAGCGATCGATGATACCGAGACCGAGGCGGCGGCGCGCGTTGTTGAGGGCGGCGTCGAACAATGGATTGCCCTGCTGTTGCACAACCAGATCGAGTGGAATGCCGCGCGCCGATAGTGCGGCCGCACCCAGCTCGTGATTGCCGACATGACCGGAGGCGAGCACGATGCCTTTGCCTTCATTCAATGCACGCATGAACTCGTCCAGCCCAATGATCTGCGTGCGCTCGAGCACCTGCTCGCGTGAGAGTCGCGCGAGGCGAATGGTCGCCAGCGCTTCGCGGCCTAGATGCGCGTATGCCTTCCGCATCGTTGTTTCGATCCAGGCGTCGTCCTTGTGCGGAAACGCGATGCGCAAATGCCGTTCGACATGTTTGCGCCGGAATCGGATCGGAAAATAGCCGAGCCTGCCGAGCGCGCCGCCGAGCAGCGACGAGCCACGGTCACCCAGAAGCGCTGACAGTGACACCGCGCTCGAGAACAACGCATGCTCGACGCGCTGCAATAATGTCGGCCGGCGCGGTTCGGTCATGTCGACAGCAGCTCATGGTACAGCTGGAGTGTTGCCGAAGCCGTGCGCTGAATTTCGAACGCCTTGAAGCGTTCGTCCTGCCCATCGATTACTTTTTTGCGTGTCTCGGCGTCGCGAAGTCGTTTTAGCGTGGTGACCAGTGCAGCTGCGTTGCGCGGCTCGAACAGCACCGCGTTCGTCTGCTCGTGGATCGGCCGCATGATTTCCGCGGGCCCACCCGCATCGGCGGCAATGACCGGAATGCGCAACGCGAGCGATTCGGTGATCGAATTGCCAAGGCCGTCGTCGAGCGATGTTGAGACATACGCGTCGAGCTCTTTCAGCATTGGCCGCGCATCATCCAGCCAGCCGAGTAGATGCACGCGCTCGCGCACATTGTGCCCCGCTATCGCGGCTTCGATGTTCGCACGCTCGGCTCCGTCGCCGGCGATCAGCCAATGGACGTCAGGCAGCAGCGCGGCGGCTTCCGGAATGATCGTCAGGTTCTTCGGCGGATGGAACGCCGCCGCGCAGCCGGCCACGAATGTGTCGGCAGAGAGGCCGATTCGCTGCCGCAGCGAAGGCTCGAGTGGTTTGACGGCGCGGGTTTCTTCGAGATCGGTGCCGGAATGAATCACCCGGATCTTGTCCGCATTGACACCGGCTATGAGAAGTTCGGCACGCACGGTCTGCGATACGGCTATCACGATGTCGGCGCGGTTCCATTTCAGCGCGCTGGTCTTGAAGCGCACGCGCCTCGACGCTGCGATCTTGACGCCTCGCAGCTTCGCAGGAATCATCGCGAGCTGAAGCGCGTGCGCATCGTGGCAATGCACGATGGCAAAATCGCGAAGTGCACGCGCGATCGCGAAGAAAGCACGCAGGTCTGAGCCGCTGCGCCAGCTCACGCCTCTGATCGGAAAATTCAAATATCGGAGCCGCTCGGCGAGGGGACTGTCGTCGGGACAAAGGCAAAGCTGGCGAACATTCGCTTTCGACAGCTCACGCATTAACAGACGGACCTGGTTCTCGCCGCCGCCCCAGGCGCGGTTGCTGGAGACGTGCAGCACGGAGACAGGGGGGCCTGCTTTCACCATTTTCTAAATACCGCTTTAGAAATGATGTCGGCGCAAACTGCCATTCCGTTTTCTGTATGGTCCATCGCATCTTGCATCGTGTTTCGCCAATACGGACTCGCTGGTCGCGGTGCGAGCACGGGGCGCATGTCTATTTCGGTAGCTGGCGAACAGTGAAAGCAGGCCCCCCAGGATTCACAAACGCCTCCCCAGTCAACAAATTATGCACCCGATTGTCCAGCATGTGATACCTGTGCACAAAAGCCTGGCCATGCTCCCGCACCCAGTTCCTCGCCGGGTCATCCGCCAGATACTTCTCGATCTGCGCTTCCGCTTCTTGCTCGGTCTGATACCATGCGCAATGCTCGCCGTCCTTGAACAGCTGTTGCAGTGGCGGCGCGCCCTGGCTCAGCGCGAAGCCGCCACACGCCATGGTCTTGACCATGCGATTCGATGAATACAGCTCATCGTAGTTCGAGCGGACCCACAAAGCGGGCTGGATGTCGATCACGATCTTCGCGCTCGCGCACACCCGTGCGAAATCATCACCGTAGGCAGCGCTACCATCCCAGTTCAGCGGTTCCGCCCAGCGGTCCCACTCCTGCCCCCACACTCGCACATGAAACCGCTTCGACAAACGCACCAGAAATTCCGAGCGCGAATAATCCGTTCCGGGCGAGATGCCGCGCCCCATGAACGCGACGTCGCAGGCAAAGCGCGGGTCCGCAGCCACCGGCCGGTCCGTATCCCGATCCGCCGCATTCGGCAGCCAGAGCGCACGCTTCACACCTTGCTGCTGCCACCAATCGGCTTGTCCACCCGCTGTGAGAAATGCGACGTCGACTTCACGCGCCCGCTCGACCATAGCCGGGTCCGGCGGCACGGTCAGATCGCGGTACCACATGCGGGTCGCGGTACGGCTTGCGATCTCGCGCATCACTTCGACGTCCACGTCATGATTCTTGAAAAACATCACGAAGTCTGGTCGAAAGCCGCGAACGCGCCAGCGAATCCAGCGATTCGCGTTGCGTCGGCCGACGCGCTGACGGAGCTTGCGATCGTCGATCACGATTGCGGTGTGACCCAGGCGCTTCAATGCTGCGTGAACGCCCGACTCGGCGGCAATCAGGCGTTTGCGCCGGCCCATGAGCACAATACGCAAGCGACCGTCTCCAGACTCTCAGC
>JBQTID010000049.1:0-32558 GCA_052389275.1 Gemmatimonadota bacterium
GCCGTACTTTCGTTGCCGAGCTGGCCATAGCGGTTGTAGCCCCAGCAGTACGCCAGTGAATCGACAGCAAGGGCGCAGCTGTGGTGCGCGCCGGCCGTGATGCTCGTGAAACGAAGACCACCGACGACGGGAATCGGCTCGGCATCGCGCGGATCCAGCGAATTACCGCGCTGAAAGAATGCATTCCACCCCCAACAGTAGGCAGCTCCATCCTGCGCCAATCCGCAGGAATGGACGTCTCCGGCGGTAATCTGCTCGAATGCGACGCCGCCCACCACCTTCGCGGGCGTAGCGCGATTCTCCTTCACGCCAATACCCAGCTCGCCATCCAGGCCGCGACCCCAGCAGTACGCATCGCCATTGGTCGCGACCGCGCAGGTGTGCTCGCCACCGGTCGCGACCGACTGGTAGGTGCGCACGCCTTCGGCAACGAACGGATCGCTGCACGCGCTCAGCGCAATGCAGGCGGCCACCGCGCCGTAGCAAATGCGATTACTCATCTCGATAACGCCTCGAATACCACATGGACCAGATCATTACTCCCCCGGCACGCGCGGTCCACGCCCACGCCGCACCCACAACGCCGAAGCGGGAGATCGCAACAATCAGCAACGGTACATACACGACCAACTCGAGCAAATTGTAGCGTGCGACGGCGTCCGACCGTCCAAACGCTTCGATCAGAATCACCGGCGCAAACGCCGCCGCATGCAATACGGTTGCAAGCAACAGGATCCTGAATGCGGCGACACCTTCCGTGCCAATCTGTGGACCGAGCCACAGGCGCAACAGCGGACCGGCAAACACGATCAGCACCACGCAAATCGGCGCAAGCAGCCCAATGGTCACGCGCGCAGCCGCGCGCGAGCGCGCAACCGCCGCCGCGCCCTCTCCTCGCGCGGCATCCTTCGACAGCCCTGGAAACATGGCGACTCCGACGCTGCCGGGCAAAGCGAGCAGCTTGGCCGCCGCGTCGTACGGTGCGCCGTATTGCGCAACCGCCGTCAGACCGTGCGCCGCACTGAGCACAAACCGGTCCAGATAAATCAGAACCTGCGCGAGGGCGCCCGAGATCGCCAGCCAGCGTGAATAGCGGAAGAGCGCGCGCAGCTCGGTGCGGACAACACCATTCTGTGCGGGCGGAAGCTTGGTCACGTACAGCGAGTGCATGACAAGCGCGGCGACCACTCGTGTGATGAACACGAAGAACATTATGCGCGCGAATGACCAGCCGGCCAGCGCGCCGAACGCGGGAATCGCATAGGTTGCGACCGCGACCGGAGTGCGCACGTACGCGATTATGTCGAAGCGCTCGAGCCCCTCGAGCACAGCCTGGTGCGACTGCGCGATCAGCACGACCGGCAGCGCGGCCGCGAGAGCGTACAACGCGAGCGTCGCGTCGGGTTGAAACGTTACGGGCACTCTCAGCAAGTCGAGCAGCCTGGGCGCGAATCCCGCGACGAGCACTGCTGCCGTAACACCCAGCAGAACCTGGATGGTGATGCCCGCCCTGACGATCGCGCCAATGCGCTTACCGCCGTCGGTCACGAGCGACGCGGCCGTCGCGCGCGCAACCGCGGGGCCGGTGCCGAGGTCAAAGACGAGCGCGTAGGCCAGCAAGCTCCAGACGAGGGTGAGCAATCCGAAGCGCTCGGTGCCCAGCTCACGAAAAGCGATCGGTATGCACACGAACGCGGCCAGCGTTGTGATGACCTGACTGCCTAGATTGTAGCCCGTGTTTTTGACAAGACGCTTCATTATGGGAGCATGGGAGCATGGGAGCATGGGAGCATGGGATTCACTAGCGTGCGCAACCGGTCTGCCATGCGCTTTGCGGCGGCTTCCGGCGTGAGGTGTATCACGGATTCCCTGGCAGCTCGTTGCATTCGTGTCAATTCGTTGCGATGGGTTTTTAATACGCGGTCGAGTGCCTTCGTGACGGCGGCTACGTCATCGGGGCGGAAGACCCAGCCGTTTACGCCGTCCTCGATCAGCTCGTCGACGGCCTGGGCGAATGCGCTGCCCATGACGGGCACGCCGGCGGCGAGCGCTTCATTGACAACCAGGCCCCATTCATCGCCGAGTGATGGAAACATCAAGGCATCTGCGCGGCCATACCATTGCGGCAATTCGCCGTATGGAACGCTGCCGACGAAGTGCGGTCCAGGCGGTCCAGGCGATTCTTTCAGTTCTTCGGCAAGTGGGCCATCACCGACCAGTGTCAGACGAACTCTTCGGGTTGGGTTTGCTGCCGTCCATTGTGTGAGGGCTTCGAGCAGGAGGCGGACGCCTTTGCGTTCCGACAGCGAGCCTACGTGCAGCAGATAAAACTCATCATGCGCTGGGCGCTCGAGCGGAAGCGCGAGGAACGCGTTCATGTCCAGTGACTGGTGCACGCGCAGTAACCGGTCATCGTTCACACCGAAGCGCTGGAAATACCGTGCGCCGCTCGCGCCATTCACGATGATCGTGCCGGCGTTACGGACCAGCCAGCGTCGCGCGAGGTTGCGCACACTGCCGCGGCCGTTCTCGGTGTGTTCCGACAGCATCGCCCACAACGCGATCGGCGTGCGCGTCGCGCGCGCATAGGCCATGGCCAGCAACGAGCGTGCGCCGAATTCGCCGCTCAGAATGACGTCCGGCCGCCACTTGCGCAGCTGCGTCACCGTGTCATACGGCACGTGCAGCTCGTACGGCTCGCTGAAGGTCTGCGTCTGCCAGGTGCCGCGCATTGTAAGCGTGCGCTGCTCTACGACGTCGAGTGAGCCAAAGTCCGGCTGCCACTGCCGATTCGATTCCATGCGCGTGGAAACGAAGACGCGCAGCTCGCCGGCCTCTTTCGCCAACGCTTCGTACAAGCGGACGCGATACGGCGGTATGAAGTTGGTCAGCAGAGCAACGCGCATGTTGCTAGATTACGGCTTATTCGGTTATATGCAAAGCATAATGGGAGCATGGGAGCACATGGGAGCATGGGACCATGGGAGCATGGGAGCATGGGCGCGGTTCGTCGCGCGTTTTCGCCGCGACCAACGTGTTCGTGTGTCTGGTTCGCCCGTAAAGGTCAATGTTGGGGCCGGGCTCGAGGTGGCGGACGGCTGGATCAACGTCGATGGCAGCATTCATGCGCTCGCGTCTCGCCTGCCACCGTTGCTGCTCTCGCAGATCTATCGGCGCACGGGCACTGTGCGGCGGTTGATGAGCGAGCCTGAGTATATCGATCGGCTGAAGCGGCATCGCTTCGTGTTTCATGACCTCACTGACGGGTTGCCGTTCGAAACCGGAATGGTCGATTACATCTTCTGCTCACATGTGCTCGAGCATTTCTCGCGCGCAGGCGCGCAGGCGCTGACTCGCGAGCTGCACCGCGTGCTGAAGCCGGGCGGGCGCCTTCGCGTCGTAGTGCCGGATCTCGCAAAGGCATTTGCGCTCTATCAGCAGGGCGCCAGGGAACTGGCGCTCCAATATTTCTTCACCGATGGCCGTCCCGGCTCGCATGACCAACACCGCTATATGTACGATTTCGAATTGATGGAGAAGCTGCTGACGTCTCAGGGTTTTGCGGATGTGAGGCGCTACGGCTACCGCGAGGGGATGGTGCCGGATTTGGATAAGCTGGACAACAGACCCGACGAGTCACTTTACGTCGAGGCGATCAAGATGGAGTGATGCATGGGAGCATGGGAGCATGGGAGCATGGGAGCATGGGAACATGTGTGACAAAGCACGTACAGGAACTGGAAGAACGCGGTAGCGCCAAGGGCGGGTCCGGGTGCGGGTGACAACGCCTAAGCGTGTTGACGGCGGTCGGGGTCGAGTGCGAGTGACCGGTGAGAGTGTTCATGCGTGATCACGCTTGCGCACACGCACGGCTCACACGCACGCGAACCCGACCGCGGTCATCACGCTTGGGTTCTAAATACTCGCACCTGCACTCGCACCGGCACGAATTGGAAGATTCCAATTAACCGACTCGAAACCGTCCTGGCGTGGCCGATTTCGCTATGGAAAGGTCGCAGTTGTAGCGTTATGTTGGGCGTAACTTTCACATCGCGAATGAATTCCAAATGGATCCCGAAGTCCGCGCATATCTTGACGAGCTGACTGAGCGTATCGTACGCGAATTCGAGCGGATTCACGCTAGACTGGACGCGCACGACGAGCGTTTTGCGCAGATCGACCAGCGTTTTGCGCAGATCGACCAGCGTTTGGATCAGATCGACGGGCGTTTCGGTGAAGTCGAGGGCCGTTTGGACAAGATCGAGCGGCGGCTCGATCGGCTCCACGAAGAAATTGCTGAACGCTTCCTGTCGGTTCACGACCGGTTTAATACCCTCGATCTGCGCTTCAAAAGCATGGAAGCAAGAATCGATCGCTTCGAGCTGGTGATTGCGCCGGTCCCGAAGCGCCTGGACGAAATCGATAAAAAACTCTTCACGCTGAATGATCGCCTCGACCAGCTCGGTGACGGTATGCGCCAACGTTTCCGCGGCGTCAATGACCGATTAGCAGGCCTCGAAGTCCGCCTCGCCAACTAACCGAGTGGTGGAACGAGGAAGGAGCACCCGCAGGCGATGTGCATAAAGTGGAACGGGGAGGGAGCACCCGCTGGCGGTGTAGCAAGCGCTGCAGAAGAACTCGTGCTCAATCGATCCGCTTTCGAAGCGCACCGCCAGCGAGTGCTCCCTCCTCGTTCCACCGCGCAGGAGACTCTCGCCAGCGAGTGCTCCCTTCTCGTTCACCGCCAACGCGGCCCATGACCGTATCGCAGCCGAATCGCCATACCTATCAAATCCACGCCGATCAGAGCGGATACATAGCCTGCGATTGCGTTCACGAATTCCGACGCCGAGCGCGTTCCGCGCAGCGCTGCACGAAACGCTGCGCGTGCCGCCCGGCGGTCACCATCCTGGAGCGCTGCCACACCGTGCGAGAGGCTCGCACTCGCAGCGGTGCGCCGCGTGTCGGCGCTGGTCCAGCCGAGCGCAGCCATTTTTTCCGGTCCAAGCCGCGTTTGGATTGCCGTGAAAACCGCGTTGTGCTCGAGGCGCATCTTCGAATTGTGCAGCAGTCCGGTATTCGTCGAATGGGTGCGGTAGAGTCCGAGATTTTCATCGAGGTAGCGCGTGCGGCCTGGCGACGTCGCCGCGACCATCAGCCAGGTCGGCAAATCGACGAACAGACTGCTGCCCGTCATCTGGAAGCCGCCGATCGTGGTCAGCGCGCTCTTGCGCAGCATGACCGTTACCGCGGGACTCAGCACGTTCCAGCGCGCGAGCACACGGAACAGCTCATCCATTGGCAAGTCGCGACGGTAGGCGCGTGGCACCGGCCAGTAGCGCGAGGGCCGATTGTTCTCGTCGATCTTCATGCCGCGTCCCCAGCTCAGCACGACGTCGTCTTCATCGAATGCCGGCACCTGAAGCGCCAGCTTGTCGGGCGGCCATTCATCGTCACCCTCAAGGATAGCGACCAGGTCACCACGCGCTTCGCGAAGCGCCGTGTTGTAAGTCTCTGCGAGCTTCGCGATACCGCGATGCGGCAGCGCGGTGTAACGGATGCGCTCGTCGTTGAACTGCCGGATGATCTCCGGCGTTCTGTCGGTCGAGCCGTCGTCGACGATCAGCAGCTCCCAATCTTCATTCGTCTGTGACAACACGCTGCGAATACAACGCTCGATGTATTTCTCGGCGTTGTAGACGGGAGCGATGATCGAAACACGCATTTCTATTGCACAGTGATTCGCTCGGGATTGAGCGACCCTTCGCTCCAGCACCAGATTTCTCCGGCCGCCACGCCGCAGGTGCGATCGAAGCCCGCTGAAATCATCGTGAACTGCAAAGTCTGACTGACGAGCACAGGTGTCTTGCCATGGCCGGCGCCCCAGCAGTACGCGCGGCCGCCGACCAGCCCGCATGAGTGAATGTGGCCCGCCGTAACTGCCGTGAAACCCTGCTGTCCGCCGACCGCGACCGGCACCGCCAGCTGGATGCCTGGATCCTGTCCATTCTCGCCCGTCGCATTGCGACCCCAACAATAGGCGCGCGTATCGGTGCCGACCGCGCAGCTGTGGCGGACGCCAGCCGCGACACTCGAGTAGCGGTGATCGAAGAACGTTTGGGTTGGGGTTGCGACGATGGCACCAAGTGGTGCATTCGTGCCCAGCTGCCCGTTCACGTTCCACCCCCAGCAAACCAGCGTGCCGTCGTTGCGCCGAGCACAGCTGTGAAACTCACCCGCCGAAATCTGTTGCAGATTGGTCGCCGGCGGCACAGCCAATTGTCCTTGTGCGTTTTGACCCCAGCAGAGCGATGCGCCGGCGGTAGTTGCGCCGCACGTGTGCACGAAGCCGGCGGCCACATCGTGGAAGGCGTCACTGACCGGCACCGCGACCGGGACGCCCGCGCGCGTCACGGTTGCCGGCAGACCGAGCTGGCCAGCGCTGTTGTCGCCCCAGCAGAATGCTGCGCCTGCTAGCGACACCGCACACGTGTGTGACCAGCCGGCGCTGATCATCGCGAAGCGAACGCCTGTGCTCACGCGCACGGGTGTCACACTCGAGATCTCGGTGCCGTTGCCCAGTCTGAACTGCGCGTTGTTGCCCCAGCAGAATGCTTCGCCCGTGCTGGAGAGCGCACACGCGTGCGAGAAACCTACCGACACGAAACGCACCTGGAAGATGCTGGTGGCGAGGATGGTGACACTTGCATTGCCCGACGTCGCCAACAGCAGTTGCTGGCCGGTTTCCGCACCAAGTGTCCAAACCACGGAGGCGTTGCCCTCCGCATCCGTAAGTGTAACCGACTCGCTTACGGTGCCGCCCCCCTCGATCGCGCGCCAACGCACTTCGACACTCTGCGCCGGCCGGCCTGCTTCGAGCACGCGCACGACCACGGGCTCCGTCAGCGAGGCGCCGGCGCCGGCGGTTTGATTCGCGCCGCGCACGACTTCTACCGAGCGGTCGAGCGGTTCGATCGCTGAATCGCACGACGCGATACCCACTGCGATCACAAGCAAAAGAGTTCTACGCACGCAATTCCTCGTTCAGCAACAGCCGCAGGTAGTCGCCGTAAGCGCTGCTGCCGCTGCGCTGCGCGAGCTGCTCGAGCTCCGCGCTTTTGATGAATCCCTGGCGATACGCGACTTCTTCAGGGCATGCGACCTTCAGGCCCTGACGCTTCTCCAGCGTTTCGATGTAGCTGGACGCTTCCTGCATCGACTCGGGCGTGCCGGTGTCGAGCCAGGCGATGCCACGCCCGAGCAATTCGACGCGCAGATTGCCGCGCTCACGATACACATCGAGCACGTCGACGATCTCGGTGTCGGCGCGCCTGGATGGTTTCACGCGGCTCGCGATCTCCGATGCATCGCCATCCACAAAGTAGAGGCCGGTGATCGCGTAATTGGACTTTGGGTTTTGCGGCTTCTCTTCCATGCCGACTACATCGCCTGATCCGTTGAATTCGACAACGCCGTAACGCTGCGGCTCGCGCACGTGATAGCCGAAGATGGTTGCGCCATCCGGGTGCGACGTCGCGTGTTCCAGCGCCGGCGTCATGCCCTGCCCGTAAAAGATGTTGTCGCCCAGGATCAGCGCGGACGGGCCACCTGCAACGAAGTCACGGCCGATCACGAACGCTTCGGGTAGCCCGCTCGGCTTCGACTGCGCCGCGTAGGCGAAGGACATGCCCCACTGCGATCCGTCTGCTAGCAGCTGCTCGAATAGCGGCAGGTGCTGCGGTGTCGAAATCACGAGGATGTCGCGAATCCCGGCCAGCATGAGCGTGCTGAGCGGATAATAGATCAACGGCTTGTCGAAGATGGGCAGCAGCTGCTTGCTGACGACTTGCGTCATCGGATACAGACGTGTGCCGCTGCCACCGGCGAGAATGATACCCTTCATTTCGGGAGCATGGGAGCATGGGATCATGGGAGCGCTCTCATTCCGAGCCGTTCGCCCTTGTAGGCGCCGGTCATGACTCGCTGCCACCATGCTTCATTGTCGAGGTACCACTGCACCGTCTTTTTTAGGCCGCTCTCAAACGTCTCGCGCGGTTTCCAGCTTAGTTCGTTCTTGATTTTGGCTGCATAGATCGCATAGCGCAGATCGTGGCCGGGTCGGTCCGGCACGAATGTTATGAGATCCTCGTGCTTCGTTGCGAGCGGCCGCAGCTCGTCGAGGATCCGGCAAATGGCTTCGACGATGTCGATATTCCGCCGCTCGCTGTTGCCACCAATCAGATATGTCTCGCCCGCCTCGCCTTTTTCCATTACGAGCTGCAATGCCTCGGCGTGGTCATCGACGTACAGCCAGTCTCGCACGTTCTCGCCCTTGCCGTAAACCGGCAGCGGCTCGCCTGCGAGGGCCTTGATGATCGTCAGCGCTATCAGCTTCTCGGGAAACTGATAAGGCCCATAATTGTTGGAGCAATTCGTGACAATGACCGGCAGTCCATAGGTGCGCTGCCAGGCGCGCGCGAGGTGATCGGACGCGGCCTTGCTGGCTGCATACGGCGAACTCGGATCGTACGGCGTGTCCGCCCGGAAGCGACCCTCCGCACCAAGCGAGCCGAAGACTTCGTCGGTCGAAACGTGAATGAAGCGAGTGTTATGACGCGCGGCCTCGGACAGCAGCGTGAACGTGCCGACGATGTTCGTTTCAATGAATGGCGCGGGTCCGTCAATGGAGCGGTCGACGTGCGATTCGGCCGCGAGATGGATGACCCAGGACGGACGATACCGCTCGAACACCCGCCGCACGCCGATCGCGTCCACAATATCGATCTGCTCGAATACGTGGCGCGGATCGTCAACAACCTCGCGCAATGAATCCAGGTCCCCGGCATACGTCAGCTTGTCGACATTGACTACGCGATATTCTGTGCTGCGGATCAACCGGCGAACCAGTGCGGATCCGATGAACCCGGCGCCTCCGGTAACCATAACGGTTTCACTCATTGGCGTCAGCGTAGCGTGTTTGCATATGGGTTAGCAAGGCTGCGTTGTCCGCGGTGAAGGCAGCTGTTGGGGGCGCGGTGAGTGCAGTGCGCTGCTTGGGGGGTGCTTAGGCGTGCGCTTCACGGAGCGTTTTGCTGCGATGAGCTCGGCGGCGACCATGCCGCACCGTCAGCGGACGACTCGCAGAGCCAGCGTGTCGAGTTTCCATAATGCTGCGGCGTGAGGGAGCCCGCAATCCAGCACCACACCGTCCGTCGCCGCAGGTGTGTCGCACGCCGGCAGCAACGCTGCTGAACGAATCCGAAGAACGTTGGGTGCCGTCTTACGACTCCGCCAAGCGGCGCATTGATGCAGAGCTGCCCGTTCACGTCCAGCCCCAGCACACGGCGGTGCTGTCAGGTGTCCCGCAAAGGCGGCGCACAGCACGAACTGTGCGCCGCCTTTGTTGCAGGAGGCAGGGATCACTCGATGAGACAGCTACCGTGCAAACGTCATCCTGTCCACGTTGCCCGCCCCGGGTGATCCTTGCGATACAAGATACACATCATGCAGACCAGTGGTTGGTGAAATGGACGTCGACTGATCGTTGAACGTATACCACCCGCCGGTAGCTGTTGGTACCAAAGTGCCGATCAGTGTCCCCGATGCCGAATCCAGCCGGATCTCGATTTGGCTCCCCGCGCAGCAATTGTCGACGGCTATACGGAAAGTAACCGATTGAGCAGCCACGGCTCCAAAGTCGACGGACGCGTATTTGGCCCAATCACCAGGTTCAAGGCACGCGAGCGCGCCAGCATCAACACAGACGCCTTGGCCTGCGTCATAGCTCTCGCCTTCGATTCCCGCATAGGGGTCTCGTGGAGGCGGTGGAGAAGTTGAGAAGGAAATCCAGTCAATGTTGCCGGCACCAGCGCCACCCTGCGAAACGAGGTACACGTCATGCAAACCCGTAGTCAGGGAAACCGCAGTGACTTGGTTGTTGAAGATTGTCCAGCCGCCTGTGGAGGTCGGACGCAACGTGCCAATTAGCGGACCTGACAGCCCATCGAGCCTGATTTGAATTTCTCTTCCCGAACAGCAGCTATCAACTGCGATACGGAAAGTCACGGATTGAGCACCGGTCGTACCGAATTCCACGGCCGTATATTTGGCCCAGTCGCCTGACTCGAGGCACGCAAGGGCGCCGCCGGAAACACATACACCCTGTTCCGCGTCATAGCCTTCGCCTTGAATTTGCCCGTTGTAGAAATGACCGAAGTCGTTTGATCCTTGAACGAATTCCAGCCGCCTGTGGACTCCGGCACGAGCGTACCGATCAGCGTACCTGAAACGCTGTCCAGCCTCATCTCGATACGCCTTCCTGCGCAGCAAGCATCGACAGCTATGCGGAAGGTGACCGACAGTGCTCCCGTCGTACCGAAATCAACCGTAGCGTACCTGGCCCAATCACCACTCTCAAGGCACGCGAGGGCACCGTTTTCGATGCAAACGCCTTGGCCTTCGACGTAGCTCTCGCCCTCAATCCCAGCGAAAGCATTCTGTATGCAGGTGTTTCCCTGAAATATGACGCCGTCATAGGACGAGGGATAACACGGTCCGGGCATCGTAACGACATTGTTGGAGACGATACCACCGGTGACGCTGCCGATGAAGCCGATCTGGTATCCTGCGAGATAATTATTGTACAATGTATTACTCGAAACAGTTGTGTTGGCGGTTGTCAAGCATGGCGGCTGTTGCTCCGGGGTGCACATGCCCACAAGAATTCCGTGTTGGCCATGGCCGGAAATCGTGTTGGCGCGTACTTCGTTATCAGATGTTGTTCGACCGCCGTTGGAGCCTTGATACACGGTGATGCCGCGGTCCTGACGCCCAGTAGCCGTGTTATAGACGGTATTGCTGACGATCGAATTATTCGAGCTTTCCAAGACGAGTATTCCGTTGTTCTCCCCACCCCATTCCCTCCAGCCATTATCATAAACGGTATTCGACGCGACGGAGGTATATCCGTCGGAGACGCCTAGATCCACGCCATTGGCACCGTTTTCGTAGATGCGGTTATTCCGAACGTCGAAGTGCTGCCCACGCTCAAGGTATATGCCTGCGGCGCCGTTTCGCCGCAACTCCGAGTTTATAACGGAGGCATCTCTGCTCCAATTCGCGATGACGGCATAACCCCAAAAGCCTTCGATCAAGCAATCGTCGACCTTCCATCCCGTCGAGAAACCTTGCACTTCGTCACTCGTTCCATGGACGCCGCTGTCCTTGTCAATGCCGCATTCCCCTCTTTACCGGTGCACCATGGAATAGGCGTGTTGTAGAAGGGGCCTCTGATGTGCATGTGACGCAAGCGGTCATACGAGCCAATGACGAACAGGCCGCCGCTACCGATATCAATTGCAGGACGGGCGCCACTCGGATCGTCTCCTTCGAGCGTGATGCCAAAGACCTGGTCGTACCCATCGCCACTGTAGTCTGTCAGCGCGGGCACGCTCCAATCACCCATAGTAGTTACAATCGTCGCGCTATCTGAGGTAGGCCGAGGGAGTCGATAAACTAGGCCTGCCCGAAAAACCACGCCGGCGCACCACGGTTCGGCGGTATTATACGGCGAACGGTTACTTGTATTTCGAATGTCACAATTCGTCACGTCAACGTGATGCTTGGCCAGCCAAATTGCATCATGAATTGCCTGCGTGTTATCCGTACCGTAACCGCTCCAGCTAGGCCGGCATTCAGGACGGAAGACGCCAGCCGGTTCGCTCAGACAATCCGAGCTCGATGACAATCTTGGCGTCACAATCTGTGCGTGGTCGGGATCCGATACGAAATCACCGCACGCCAAAAACCAGGTGAACAGCAGAGTCGCAAATACTTTGCTGCTAATTCGCATCGGGTCCTCCCTGATTGAATGTGGGGCGCGTAAATTATTGAGCGGCGTCGATGTGATGTCCGGGGGCGGACACGCACAATAATCGTTAACGTAACGGTGCTCCTTTAGGCGTCAAGCGTCTAGTGTTAGGGCAAAAGTGACCGCGGCGGAGCACGCGCACAACCGCATTGGCATACCAGATAAACGTGCTTCATTGGTTGTGCTTGCGCCGTATTCAGGGATCCGTCATGCTCATAGAGCCTCTCGCCGCCTGGGCCGGAGCAACTTGCAGGAATAACCGACATGAGTAGCGCAGACACGTGGCTTTGGAATGCTGCTCGCGCGTATGCGATCATCCGCGGCGCGGTGCAGCGGACCACCGGATTGCGTTTGAAAGGCCTGGGCTTTCTGCTGCGGCGCCTGCGCACGATCAAGGTCTTCGAGGCGTTCGGCTTCCGGTGGTTTCTCGACAACCGAATTGCCGGCACGTACGCAAGTCTCGTGAGCGAGTCCTTCCTCGAACCTGAGACGCACGATTTCCTACATCATCTCGCTGGCCATTGCGATAGCGGATTCGTTTTCGTCGACGTGGGTGCTAATATCGGGGAAATGGTTATTCCGATGGCGGCGCATCCGAATTGCACGCGCGTGATTGCTTTCGAGCCTCACCCGGTCTGCGCCGAAGTGCTGCGGCAGAACCTTAGCTTTAACAAGCTCGATAACGGCGTAGTCCGGGCGGTGCTCGTCGGCGACGGGACGCCGCAGCCCTACGTCATCGATGTCGCGGCTTCACCAAACTCGGGAATCCGGCCGAACGCCACGGGTGTCGAGCTGACACCAACCGTGCGGCTCGACGACGAGCTTGGTGACATCCATAACTGCGTGCTGTTGATCGATGTCGAAGGCGCCGAGCTCGATGTCATGCGCGGCGGCCAGACGTTCATACGGACGTCGCGGCCGCTGATCATTTTCGAATATCACGAACTCACGCGTGAATGTTTTTCGCTGGATGATGTGCTGGAAGTCATTGGCGCAGATTACGAGCTATTGCGGCTTCGAAGGGATGGTCTGCTCGACGACACGTTGACCAGCACGTGGAACTGCGTTGCGATTCCACGCCACTCGGTCTTTTCAGCTATCGCGGCATCGCAATCAGCTACGGCGTGAGCGAGCCCGCGGCCCAGACCACCAGCATCGTGCCGAATCTTGACATGTGGACAACCGAGCGGAAGAGTCTCTTTTCGTCGAGGCGCACAAGACCTGACACGGTTAAACCCCGTATTGTCCGCGGAAGCGCACGCCTACGCGCCCCCCTAGCACCGCCCTCACCCCAAACCAATCCGCTAATTCCCTTCAATGCTCAAGCCGTCGATGGCAAGTACGGTATCGCCGGTCCAGCCGGCATCGCGCACGCGTTCGGCGAGCGTGTTGCGATCGAGCTGCGGATAGACATGCGTCAGCACGAGCGCGCCCGGATTAGCCTGTTGCGCCATGCGCGCCGCGCTGCTCGGCGTGAGATGCAGGTCCAGCGCGTGATCGTCGGGCAGCGAACACTCCATGACGAGCAGATCCACACGCGAAAGAAACACCGACACCTGCTCGCTGTAACCGGTGTCGCCGGTATAGCCGATCGAGCCGTCGGGCCCATCCAGCCTGAACGCGATCGACTCTTTCGTATGCGGCGTGCGCAACGTTTTCAGATGGACGACGTCGTTCAGCAGCCGCCCGTCCTCGCCACCCATCTCGTGCAGCTTCACTTCGAAGCCGGGCTCGAGCACGTGCTCGCCCATCGCGTGCGCCATATGCTTGAGCTTCTTGCGCATGCCCTTCGGCGCGATCAGGTGAAGCGGCTGCGAGCGCGCCGGCTGCATGCCCCATTTCCAGGCGAAGAACAGCGCCGGCACATCGCCAATGTGATCGTTGTGAAAGTGGCTGATCAGCAGATGCGAGAGATGCTGCCAGTCGAGCTCGAATTGCGCGAGATGATGCACGACGCCTGGGCCGCAGTCCATCAGCAGCGCCAGGCCGCCGATTTCAACGTGGTAGCCCGATGCCGCGCGCTCCGCATCCGGCGCAGCCGTGCCGCAACCGACGATCGTCAAACGCATTGTCCACCACCTTCGGATTAGAACTTCGGATTAGAACCTCGGTTTAGAACTTCGGTTTAGAACTTCGGTTTAGAACTTCGGTTTAGAACTTCGGTGTTCTAATCCGACTTTCTAATCCGACTTTCTAATCCGATTTTCTAATCCGGTTTTCTAATCCGGTTTTCTAATCCGGTGTTCTACGGCAGATAGAGGATCTTCTTGATCTGATCCGTCCCATCCGCCCGCATCCGCAAAATGTAAACCCCCCGCGGCACGGCCCCCCCCCTCGCATCGCGGCCATCCCACTGCGTGCTGACGCACGGGTCCGTGTCGGCCGCGCGGCCGTAGACACCGGGCTCGAGCGTTACGGTGCCGCAGCTCGATTGGGCTGGAATCAACTGGCGGATCAGGCGACCACGCAAATCGAAAATCGCCAGCTCCACCGCTGATCTCGCGTTTACGTCGAACCAAATGCGTGTGTTCGGCTCGCCGAGATCAGTGCGCGGGAACGGATTCGGAAAATTCTGATACAGCAGTGTGGCGGGCGGATTGGTTTCGCTCGTAATCACGAAGATGTTGCTCAGCACGGTGTCCGCCGGCCCGAGCGGTGAGCGCGCAATCACGCGCCAGCGGAATGCAATGTTCGGCGTCAGCGGATTCGGCGGCTGCACGGATGTCGTCGTCAGATTCGTAGCGTCGAACACCGGCACGCCGGTCTGCGCGACCAGCACCTGCACGTCGTACAGGAGCGGCCCACTCGGTGCGGGCGCGGCGAGGGATTCCCACCGGAACGTAGGCCGCAGGCTGTCGGTGAAATTGCCGGTCGGCCGGTTCAGATTCAGCAGCCGCACCCAGTCCGGCACGCTGAACGGCAAGGTCTGACGCGTTGTCCTTCTAATGTCCGGAAACGCTTCCGCAACCACGCGCCAGAATAGCGCGGGCGCCGGGCGCAGTGGCCGCCGGATCGTAAGCGACGAGTTCTGTGTCGTGTCGTTGTAGATGATATTCGTGAATTGTGGATCGGTGGCGATTTGCAGGTTGTAAGTCACCGGCAGCAGGCGCTGGTTGACGAGTGGCGCGCTCCACGTGAACGTCGGCTGAATCGTGGTCAGCTCGTTCTGCAGGTTGACGCCGGTAATACCAACCGGCAGCAGGCCCTCTGGGAAAAGAATCGCCGACGCGATGTTCGGCACGCCGAAGCCGACGTTGTTGTCGGGATTCTCCGAGCGCGTGCCCGACAGCATGAGCGCAGTGCGCACCGCCATGATCGTGAGACCCGGCCACGCCTGCATGAACATGGCGGCGCCGCCCGCGATCAGCGGCGTCGTGTAGCTCGTGCCGGCGAGGTTGTTGTCGTACCCGTTCGGGGTGAGCGAGCTTGCGCCGGTCAGCCCCTCGCCGAGCGCGACCAGCTCCGGTTTGAGACGCCCGTCCGCGGTCGGGCCGCGGCCGCTGATCGATAACGGCTCGCCGAGTGCACCGACCGCGCCGACCGCGATGATGCTATCCGCATCCGCGGGCGCCCACAACGAAAGCGGCGAAGGACCGAAGTTGCCCATCGCGTTGATCACCAGAATGCCGCGCCGCGCGGCTTCGTCGGCCATGCGCGTCACGCGCGCCGAATCGCCCGACAGCACGCCCGGCGGATAGTCCGCTTTATCGATGAAGTCGCGATACACGAGCGACGAGCTGATAATGCGCGCACCCATCGAGTCGGCCCATTCGACCGCGGCAATCCAGCGATCCTCGTCGGCGGCGACATCTTGGTCGCTTCCCTCGTTGAGATCGACTTTCGCAAGCAGAAAATCCGCCTCGAATGCCGGACCGACGACCCGCCCGGGCATGTGCCCACCGAGGATCGACCAGACCCGGGTGCCATGGATCTCCTGATCGAGTGGCGTTCCGACGTTGGCATCGCCCGCTTCATTCGAGACGGTCGCGTCACCGCCAATGAAATCACGCTGTGCCAGCACGCGTCCGGTCCCCAGTGCTTCGTGGCCGGGCTCGAAGCCGGTATCGAGAATCGCGATGCGAATGTTTCTGCCGGTGAAGCCGAGTGCGTGCGCGCCTGGAATGCCGAGCTGGCGGATCGCCCTGAAGTTTGGGCCGTAGAATGCTGAGTCGAAGTCGGCGCTGTTTAGGGGGCGGTCATTGCGGTCATTGCGGTCATAGCGATCATTGCGGTCCAGGCTGGCTTTGTGGAGTACACCGACGGGCTGGATACTGATTACGGCGCGATGCTTTTTCAGTCTTGCAAGCGACGTTGCGCCCGCGTCCACACTGACTGCATTCAGCCAGCGACTCGTGTAACGCACCTTCGCGCCAGTCCGCTCGATGTCGTGGATTATTAGCTTCGGATCGGAGCTCAGAAACAACCATACAGGCCGCTGCGCGACGAGCCCGGGCGCAAAAATCGCCTGGATCGCCGTGACCGCAATGACCGCAATGACCGCTCGTACCACCATCAGACCATGCTTACATCAATGGCGGAGTGGCCGTCGAGCACATCGGCCAACCTCACGCCCACGATGCTCGAGATGCCTGGCTCCTCCATGGTCACGCCGTACAGCCAGTCCGCCGCTTCCATCGTGCGCGGATTGTGCGTGATCACGATGAATTGCGTGTTGCTCTTGAACTCCTTCAGCATGCCGATGAAGCGGCCGATGTTCGCCTCATCGAGCGGCGCGTCGACTTCATCGAGCACGCAGAACGGACTCGGCTTGACCAGGTAAATCGCGAACAGCAGCGCGAGCGCAGTCAACGCGCGCTCGCCACCGGATAGCAAGTGGATGCGCTGCGTGCGTTTGCCGCGCGGCGATGCGCTGATATCCACCGGCGACTCGAGCGGGTCGGCTGCTTCCTCGAGCCTGATGTCGCACTCGCCGCCCTCGAAAAGCGTCTGGAAGGTGATCTGGAAGTTCTTGCGCACCGCGTCGAACGTTTCGGTGAACAGATCGGTCGCGGTCTTGTTGATTTCCCTGATCGCGCTCTGAAGATCGTCGCGCGCACGCGTCAGATCGTCGCGTTGCGTCTGGAGAAACTTGAGCCGCTCGCTTTCCTCGGCGTATTCCTCGACGGCGAGCATGTTGATCGGACCGAGCCGCTCGATTTCGACGGACAGCTCGCTGAGCTCGGACTTCCAGGCTCTCACGCCTTGAACCACAGTGCTCACAGAGTCCGACTGCGAGTCCACTGAGGCATCATCGACGGGAGGCAATTCAAATTCGTCCTCGATGATCTCGCTTTCCTGCTCAGTGTCCTCTGTGGTTTGCGCGACCCGCCTACGACGCAATTCGGTTTCCTCGAGGCTGGGCGCCGAGGCGATAAGCTGCTCGAACGGCCGTCCCCATTCCGCTTCGAGCCGCTCGCGAACGCGCTGCTCGGCCGCATCGGCTTCCGCCTTCTGCAGCTCGAGGCGGTGCCTCGACTCACTCTGATCCTCCGCCTCGCGGCGCAGACCGCGCACCTTGTTCTCGAGCGCTTCTGCTTTCTCGGTCGCAATCGCGATGCGATCATCGATCGAGCGCACTTCTACTGCATTCGTATCCCGATCGCGGAACAGCGTCTCAAGCGCTGCGCTCGCATCGTTGCGCATCGTCGCCAGCTCATCGAGTGAACGACGATGATCCGCTTCTTCGCGATCGATTGCGCCGAGACGGATGCCGAGATTGTTGCATTCTTCGCGGCCACCTTGAATGCGACGGTCGAGTGCGGTGAGCGCGCCCTCCGCGCGTGCGTGCGAGACGCGCAGCTCGGCCTCTTCATCGCGAACCTGTTCCCAGGCCGCTTCGCGCTCGGCCAGAACTTCGATGCTCTGCTGCCAGCCGGCGCGGTGCTGCGAGAGCACAGCCTCCGAATCGAGGCGCTGCGTGCGCGCGGCGGCCGCCTCCGCATGTGCCCGCTCAATCGTAGAGAGCAGCTCCGCCTTGCGGCGCTCCAGCTCTTCCTGCGCGCGCTCGGTGCGGCCGCGCTGCCCGATGCGCGTCGCTTCGTCCGCATCGGCCCGGCGCAGGTCCAGCTCGACTTGCTGTCCGAGCGACTGTAGCTGCCGCAGATCGGCTTCGCTGTCCGCGATGCGGCGCGTTGCGACGTCGCGCTCCGCCGCACGCATGTCCCGATCATGCGCTGCTTCAGCCGCTTCATCCCGAAGCTTTCCGAGTTTTTCGCGGCGGCCAAGCAGCACCGTATCGGCCGGCGGCCTGCCGACGAATCGCACCATCGCGATCAATTCCTCGAGATGCGGCAGCGATTCCTTCGGCAGCAGCGCGATCGCGCCATCCTCGTGCCCAAGCGAGGCTTGCAGTTGCTCGATGTTCTGGAAGTCGTTGACGACGATTGCCTGCAACAACGAGCCAAGCGTTCCCTCCACGGCCGCAGCGCGATCGGCCGGCAGCCGCAGAAACTCGGCGACCGGACCGAGCAAACCCGTGAAGTTGTGCTTGTGCGTAAGCGCGTGTGCTACCGCGGGCGCGAAGCCGTGATACTCGCGCTCGAGCGCCTCGAGTGCGGCCACGCGCGAAGCGAGATGGCTGGCTCGATCTTCAGCCGATGCGTATGCCTTGCGGGCCTCGACCTCCGCCGCGCGGGCCGCATCGAGCTGCCGCTGTTTGGCTCCGACTTGCGCGCGCAGCGATTCCAGGCGGGCGGCAAGATCGCGTGCCTGCTCGGCGAACAAATCGCGCTGTTCGTCCAATCGCGACAGCTCGGCTTCCAGCTCGGCACGCTCGCCGCCGAGATGGGCGAGGCGCGCTTCGGCTTCGGTCGCGCGGGTCTCCGCGTTGACCGCATCGCCTTCGAGTTTGGCGAGCTGGCGTGTGATGTCGTTCTCTTGCGCGCGCGCTTCCTCGTCCAGCCGCCGAATGTCGGTAACCTGGCGGCGCAGCGCGGCGTGACGTTCCTGCACTTCGGCGACGCGCGCCGCAAGCGATTCGACGACGCTGTGCTGGCCGCCGCGCTCTGTGTCAAGCTCCTTCAGCTCGGCCTCGAGCATAGCCAGCCGCGCTCGCATTTCCTCCCGTTCGACAGCGATCTGCTCGAGCCGACGAACTGCATGCGCGCGCCGCTCGTCCCCGACCGCGATCGTCCGCTCGCGCTCTGCAATGGCGCGGCTGATTTCTTCGAGGCGCGCTGCGACTACGCCTCGCTCACGCAGCGCTTCACCGCTCTCGAGACGCACCCGCTCGAGCCGCGCTTCGGATTCCGAGAGCGCCGCGCGCGCGGCCGGCTCGTTGCGGCCAATCGATTCCAGCCGTGCTTCGGCCTGCGCAAGCTTCGCGCGAATATCGTTCAGCTCGTGGTTGGTAACCGCAATCTCCAACGCCAGCTTGCGCGCGCGATACTCGCCGTACTTGTGCGCGCGCTTCCGCTGGCGGCCGAGACTGCGAACTTTCGCATCGACTTCCGTAATCAGATCGTTGAGGCGCGACAGATCCGTTTCCGCCGCTTCGAGCCGTCGCTGCGCAACTTTGCGCCGGTCCTTGTAGCGGCCGATGCCGGCTGCTTCCTCGAACATGTGGCGGCGCTCTTCCGGACGATCGGAAAGAATCGCGTCGACCATGCCCTGCTCGATGACCGTGTATGCGTTCGCACCGAGCCCGGTGTCGCGGCACATGTCCAGAATATCGCGCAGTCGAACCGAATCGCGATTCATCTGATAATCGCTGCCGCCTTCGCGAAACACGACGCGGCGGATCTCGACCTCGTCGCCTGCCACCGGCAGCCGGCGTTCTTCGTTGTCGAATGCGAGCGAGACTTCCGCGCGGTTTACCGGCCGGCGCTGCGTCGTGCCCTGGAAGATGGCTT
This sequence comes from Gemmatimonadota bacterium, assembly GCA_052389275.1. Classification (GTDB taxonomy): domain Bacteria; phylum Gemmatimonadota; class Gemmatimonadetes; order Longimicrobiales; family RSA9; genus CBJLQC01. The sequence goes on from JBQTID010000049.1 coordinate 19,720, forward strand.
CTTCCATCTTCGAGCCTCGAATCGCGGTCGGCCGCTGCTCGCCGAGCACCCAGCGAATCGCGTCGCTGATGTTCGACTTGCCGCAACCGTTCGGTCCGACGATGGCAGTGATGCCATCATGAAACGAGAGATCGGTTTTGTCTGCGAAGGACTTGAAGCCCTGAAGTGTGAGGCGCTTTAGCTTCATGTGCGAATGCTGCCGATTCTTTCTACCAGGTTTTCGGGCAAGCCGGCTGCTTTCAGGATCGGACGCATGAACTCTGCGTCACCCGGACCCGTGTAAGCACCTGCATAAAGTCGGTGGTGCGCCGAGCCATCCGGGCTCGTTATTTCGACGATATAACTCGGGACGCCTTTGCTCGCGGCACTGCGTTGCTGCGCCTGCGCGCTGCCACGGCTCGTATACTCGCCCAACAGGAACGCGTATGGCGTCGATAGTACATCCCACCCCGAAGTGATCGTCTTGATCCGCTTCGAAATCAATGTATCGCGCAAGGCGGCGGCCGTCCCGCTGTCGGGCACAGGCCCCGCCATTACGCGATAGAACAACGTTCCTTGCAGGACGATCGGACCAATGTAAAAGGACAGGCCGGGTTCGTCGTCGGTCAGCTGATCGACGCGCTCCTGCGCGAGGTTCAGGACCTGATAGCTTGCGATCGCAACCGAGTATGGCATTTTCGCGGTCGCGGTCGCGGTCGCGGTCGCGGGAACGGTTCCGGGCGCGGTCGCGGTCGCGGTCGCGGGAACGGTTCCGGGCGCGGTCGCGGGCGCGGTCGCGGTCGCGGGCGCGGGCGCGGGCGCGGGGAAACGCGTGTCGTACAGGTACCAGGCGGTGCCGCCCGCGGCTGCCAGCAATACCACTGTTATTATCCAACCCGTCCAGCGACGCTTGGGCGGCAGTGCCGGGTGCGGCGCGGGCAGTCTGAACACCTGTCCGTGCCCCGTCCCTCGCTCGCTCAGGCGCCCGCTCGCGGCCTCTTCTTCGTGCGATGGCGGCGTTACGGTCGGCGGCGGCGCCATCAGAGCTGCCCGCTGACGCGATCGCAAATCGGCGATCAGCGCTTCGCGCGCGCCGTCCTTCGGAATTCGGATTTTCTCGAAATCGGCATCATCACGCCTTGGCGCTGATGGTGTTGGTGCAGGCGGCGCGAGCGTCGCAATGACGTCGACATGCTCGCTCAGACGAGCGCGTACCTCATTCAGCTCGTCAGCTTCCGCCAGCACGATCGCGTGGCCAACACGATCGGATAACGCTGCAACGCCATCCACATCGATCGGCGTGTAAACGAATAGTTTGCTACGGCTAGACGCCAGCTCCTCGAACAACGCGCCCCAGCGCGCGTGCGTCAGGACTTCGACCGGATCGGGTGTAAATGGCGAAGCTGGCACCAGTCGAAACTGCTGGCCCGGAATCGTGTGCATGATGTGCTGCAACGATGCGCCGAACAGGAAAACGTCGCTCAAACCTTCTTCGTTCTCGGTGCCGAGCAGAACGTGCAGCTCGGGCTTGTGCAGCGACAAATCCGCGAGGATCAAGCGCTCGCCGCGTTGCGCGAACGCAGCCGCGATTGCAACCGCGGCACGCGCCGCCCAACCTGTCCGTTGCGCGCCCGCGCCGACCGCCAGCAGCAGAACCGGTTCCTGCGAGGCGCGACTGGCGAGAAGTGCCGCCATGGCCGGTGACGCAGTGCCCGCCAGAGGATCGAACGGCACCGAATCCGTGTGCATTATACGCTGGAATCTACTGGCGTTTTCGTGGACTCAAAAGCCTTGACAGGTACCGTTCGAGCGCGGGATGGGATCGTGCACATCCAGCGTATTTGCACGCTCGTTTTCTATGAGAAAGGCGAGACGGTACGGCGAGCTGCGGTGGGCGGGCGAAGAAAGGTGTGCGCAAAAGGCGAGTTTGGGACGGGAGGCCGGAGGGCGGCGAGCAAAAGGCGCACACCTTTTTTCGCCCGCCCGCCGCAGCTCGCGGCGAACTAAAAGCTTGGCCCGAACGAAATCGAGAAAATGCCATCGCCCATACCTGAGCGCGCCGGGCGACTCAAAGGTACTGCGTAGTCGAAGCGCAGAATCGTGTAGAAGACATTCAGACGTAGTCCGATCCCATAGCTGAACAGTGGCTCGCGCACCAACAACGGGTCTTCACCCGCCTTTCGATCCCACACCAATTTCACATTGTGCGTGGCGCCCTGCTCGCAGACGCGCGGATCCAGAATGGAAAATTGCGTGCAGGCGTTGACCCGATTGTTCCAGGCCAGACCGCCGTCGAAGAAGGCCACGAGATCGACCGGTGGAAAATTGCCGAGGAACCCGACTTGCAGCTGCTTGATGATCGGAACGCGCAGCTCGGCATTCATGAACGCCGCGCTCGAGCCTATCAACTGATCGCGTACCGGGCAGCTCGACGCGGACGACGTCGCCGCATGACGGCTGTTTTCGCATTCGGCTTCGCCCAGCTCGAATGAGCCGGCGTCGTAGCCGCGGATGAAGTACGGGCCGCCCCAGTACAGAAGGAAACGGTCGGCATCACGACCGGTGCGCGTGAGCGTCGTGAGCCGCGTCGCAAAGATCAGCGACTGTTTGTAGCTGATGTAATTGCGGAAATCGAGCAGCCCTTCCGTGAACTGCAGGTCACCCATCGCATTGGAGAACTGTAGGCGATAGCGGCGTCCCGACACCGGGCCCGTCCAGCCGAACAGCGAATTGTCGAAGACCATTGCGGCGTTCGGCTCCCAATAGCTAATGCCGCCCAGCGACTCGTTGTGATTGAGCGACTCGCCCGTTCCTGGATAAGTGCCGCGAAATATCAGGTCGCTCTGATAGTTCGCGGCATTGACGCCCAGCTCGACACGGCGGAACCGACTGAACGGGTAACTCAGCTGTGCCTGCGCCGTGCGTATCACATCGCGCAAAAAGACGTTCGCCAGCACTGGCTCCTCACCGCGATCCTTCTCCGGCGAGCCGATAATGCCACCGCCCAGATAGCGATAGAGCGGAATCTGCTGCACCGCTACCGACAGATTCGCGCGGGTTTTCAGAAACGCGTAGCCGGTGTAGATACTCGCGTCGCTGAACGAGCCGTTGATGTTGCCGGCAAAGAAGAGCTGGTGATTGCCGAGCATGTCCGAGAGCGCGATGTAACTGCCGCCATAAAGTCCGTTCCCGTAATAGCCGCCGACCTGCGCACCAACCGTCGGACGTCCGATCATGTCTGGCGTAAACTTTACTTTGTAATCCTTCAGCTCGAAACCGGCAGTGTCGGGCAGCGCGGTCGTTGCGTTGTCAATCATTGCCAGCACGGAAACTGGTGGCGTGACGTCAGCTGTCCGCACTCGTTCACTGCTCGCTCTGAAACCGGCCGCGCTACGGTAGAACGAACGCGTGATGCCGTCATCCGGAGACGGAGACGGAGATGCACTTGGCGTTGCTGCAATCAGCGGCGCGGTCGCACTGTCGACTTTATAGCGAGGCAGCGTGCGCGGGTCGTCGATCGAGTAGATGTTGTAGCCGGCTTTTTCGAAGTACGTGTACAACAACCGTCCAGTCGCCGACCATGCAAGCACCGGGCTGGTCGGCACCACGGCGATTACGCCACTCAACACATCGCTAATGCGCGCCAGCTCGAGCTTCGCGAGATCGTAGATGTAGAGATTGTTAGTGCCGGTCACGTCGTTCACCCAAATCAGCTGCTTGCTGTCGGGCGACCAGACCGGATTGTGGTTCTTGCCACGATCCTGTCCCGGCAGCAGGGAGATCTCGTTGGTTGCGACATCGATCAACGCAACCCGGAAATTGCCGTAGCGCAGCGCTTGCAAATCCGTGTCGGGGCCGCGATCCGTCGTAAACGCGATGCGCGTCCCATCCGGCGACCAGGACGGCACCAGGTCTGCGTACTTGTCGCGCGTGAGGCGAGTCACCTTTCCAGCCAGCGTGGTTATGAACAAGTCGCTGAGGCCGCCGTCATTGCCCGAGAACGCGATGCTCTTGCCATCCGGCGAGAAGCTGGGACTTGCGAGACCGTTCAACGCGAACTTCAGCTTGCGCGTCACCTTGCGCTTCGCAATGTCGTAGATGTAGAGCGCGTCCTGTCCGGACGTTTGCGCGACGAACGCCAACAGCTTGCCATCCGGCGCAAACGCCGCGCTCGAGTTCATGAAACGCAGCGATTCGAAATCCGCATCTTTCGACGACGAGATCAGCCGCTTGCGCAGCTTGCCCGTGTTCGCATCCGCGAGCCACAGATCGAAGGAGTAGCCACCGTGCTGACTGAGCAGCGCCATGTGCTGGCCGTCGGCGGAAATCGCAGGCGCGAGGTACCACTCGTCTCCGAGATCTTCGTGATCGGTGAGTTTTTTCGAGAACGACTCGGGCGTCTGAAACTGAGCGACCTGCGGCAGATAGGTCTTGCGAACCTGCGCCGTCCATTCGCGGCTCAGATCTTCGACTGAAAGGCCGAGTGTGGTTGCGATCGCGCGCTCGACACCCATGCGCGGCGCTTTCTGGAGCAGAATGCCGACGACTTCATCGCCCCACTTCTGGCCGATGAACGCCCATAAAGACTGACCGAAGCGATACGACAGATAATCATCGCGGCGGCTCATCTCCGGCACCGACCGCAAATAGCCGGTCAGTGCCGCATCGCGGAGCCAGCTCACCGTATGCGGATCGATGCGACCGATCGAGAGATACTCCGCCATGCCCTCCATGAACCAGAGCGGCAGGCGTCCGGCGCTGAATGGCGAGCTTTCGTTGAGCACACCACGGCTGAAGATCACATCGTACTGGAACGCATGGACCATCTCATGGTTGAGCACGTGGTCGAACTCGGCATACGAGCCGGTGAACGGCATTATGATGCGATTCTTGTAGGCTTCGGTTACGCCGCCCGTGCTCTCGTCGATGAAGCCGGCAAGTGCATTGGTCTGCTGAAAGTCCGTGTGCGATGCGTACAGGATGACCGGCTTGCGCTGCTTGAACTCGTGCTGGAGGATCTTGGAGAGGCGCGCGTACGAGCGTTCGGTCATGCGCGCGGCATCCATTACCGCCTCGCGCTCCTGCTCGTAGTAGTAGATGTCGAAATGCTCGGTCCGGATGATCTGGAAGTCGAAGGAGCGATACTGAACCTTGTTGCGGCCGAAGTACTGCGCGTGCGCGTCGCGCGTAGCGAGTGTGAGAGTGTGAGAGAGTGCGAATGTGAGAATAAGCAGCATTCTCACACTCCCATATTCGCACCCTCGCAAACTCGCTCCTGACATAGCTCCTTATGCCTGGATAGGAATCACCGGCGCGTCCCCCCAAAGGCGCTCCAGCTGATAGAAATCGCGCGCCGCCGGATGAAACACGTGAATGACGAAATCAATGTAGTCGATCAGTACCCAGCGCCCGGAGCGCAGCCCTTCGATGTGATCGGCGCGCATGCTTTCTTTCCGCATCTCGTCGATAATATGATCGGCGATCGACCGGACATGCGTATCGGACGTGCCGTTGACGAGCAGAAAGTAATCCGTCGCATTCGATACGCCGCGCAGATCGAGCAGCATGAGGTCGACGCCCTTGCGATCGATCGCCAGCTCGATCGCGCGCTGAAGATCCGCCGGCAAACCCTGGTTTGCCGTGTTTTTTTCAATTTTTCGTTCGGGTGTCGCCATTTGCCTGCTGTTCGCGGTTGACCGTCGGTTTGGTGCAACACCGCATATTGCGTGCAGGAATGACGCGCCGATAGTGGCTTAACGACGGTGGAATGGGGTTTGTGACAGATGCGGTCGCGGTCGCGGTCGCGGTCGCGGGCGCGGGAAACGACGCGGGCGCGGGGTGCGGGCTGCGGGCGCGGGTCGAGGGCGGGGTCGCGACCGCAAACCGCGACCGCAAACCGCGACCGCAACCCACGACCCGCATCAAACCCGCGCCCGCGACCGCGACCGCGCCCGCGCTTAGTCTTGTTTAATAATCCAGAGCTTGATCTCGGGCTTCACTTCCGTATGCAGCCGGATGGGCACCGTATAAACGCCAAGCGCCTTGATAGGCTCGTCCAGCTCGATGTCACGCTTCTCGATGGTGAAATCGAGATTTTGCTCCTTCAGGCGATCCGCAATGTCGCCTGACGTGATCGAACCGAACAGCTTGCCTTCCTCGCCGGCGTTCGCCTGGAATGTCAGCGATACGTTCTCCAGCTGAGCGGCGCGCCGGCGCGCCTCGAGCAGGTCGCGCTTAGACTTCGCTTCAACGCGGCGCTTGTCTTCCTCGATCCGCTTGATGTTGGAATCGGTGGCCTCGTAGGCGAGACCATTTGGCAGCAGAAAGTTGCGCGCGTAACCGGGCTTCACCGTTACGACGTCGCCACTATTGCCCAGCTCGGCAACGTTCTGCCGCAGAATCACTTTAATGTTTTTCATTGTCCTGTCTCGTCAAACGTCGGCTTCTCAAATCCAGCCAGGTATCGGTCAAACCGACCATGAGCGTTGTCGCCATCATGATCGGGTACAACATAACAAATAGCAGCGCACCGAAGAGCGCGCCCACGAGACTCGGCGATCCGAACAGCGCGATAATGACCGCGAACCCGCGCACCGCGTACAGCGCGGCCATGAACAGCAACAGATTCGTTCCGGTGCGGGTCGCCGCGACGCCCAATGGCAGCACCACGAGTACCGCACCAATGACCACTATCCATACCAGCTCGTCACGGAACCGGAAGTCACGCAGGCGTCCGAGCGGACTTCGTTCCTGCAGTGAAAGACGTCGCCACAGAAACCACGCGAGCGCCAGGCCGGTCACTGATGCAATCGCGAGCATTGCCGGAAACGCGGTCAGCTGAAAATCCGCGAAGCGATAGACCGCGCTCGTCAGATCAGTCGCCCACGGTTGTTCCTTCAGCCGCGCCGTCCAGAAGCTCGCGACATCCGCGGCGCTGTTGCGCAACTGCCGGCCGATTGCCCAATCCAATTGCAGCCAGCCACTTCGATTGGCCACGAACATCAGCGCCGTCGATGCAGTTGCACCGGCCACCGCCGCGAGCGCGCGTGAAATCAGTGTCGCTCTCGGCAGCAACGCTATCGCTACAATGAACCACGCGCTCAAGATCAGCGCCCAGCCACGGCCGTACCACCAGAGCGTGCCACCACTTCTGCCGGCGAACGTCGATACCAGCAACGCGATCGCCACGACAATCAGCCAGCGCTTGCGCGGCTCGAGCGCCACCAGCATGAACGCGAGGGGCACGAAAATGAGCAGCATTGGACTGAACACGCTCAATGCAGCTGTAATCAGCGCGAGCGTTACGACGGCCGGCCAGTTTGCGACCGGGCGCTCCAAGCTAATCCGCGTAGCCCTTGACGAAGGGCAGCAGCGCCAAATAGCGGGCCCGCTTGACCGCCGTCGTGATCTGCCGCTGGTGACGCGCACACATGCCGGTCATGCGGCGCGGCAGAATCTTGCCTTGATCGGTAACCAGACGCGAAAGCGTCTTCTCGTCCTTGTAGTTGATGAAGCGAATGCCGTTCTCGCAGAGCGGGCAGTTCTTCGCCTGTCGCCGCATAGCCATTATTCGTCGTCTCCTTCTTCGCCATCTTCGTCCTCGCGGCGCGGCTCGCGCGTCGCAATCGACATCGGCGCGGTCGGCTCGCCTTCATGCGAGACTACCAGATAGCGCAACAGCTCGTCGTCGAGCTTGAGCAGACGCTCGAACTCAGGCAGCGCATCCTGGGGCGCGCTGAACTGCACGATCACGTACGTGCCCGCGTTCTTCTTTTTGATCGGGAATGCCAGCTGGCGGCGGCCCCACACGTCGGTGGCGGTGATGGCACCCTCACCGGAGCTGGTCAGCAACTCGTGGAAGCGGGACAGCTTTTCCTGGATACGATCTTCGGCGAGGGTCGTGTCGAAGATGTATACGACTTCGTAATTCTTCACGTGCGGAATCCTCCTATGGTCACGTGGCCCATCCCCAATGAACGGGCAGGAGTTTATGTCGAGCCTTGAACTTTAGCCTATTTGCCCGGGTCTGTCTAGTTGCAATGCCGTTGTTGTGTGCCGGGGTCATGGTGCCGGGTTTGCAGTGACGATGCACTTATTCCGATGTCTATGGTGCCGATTGTTCCAGATCGATCGAGCTGGTTGGGGTAAAGCGGCACCGTAACACCGTTGCATAACCCGGCACCATAAAACCGTCACCTATACCCGGCACTCTAGACCCGGTCAAACATTGAACCGAAACAGCAGAATATCGCCGTCGTGCACCACGTACTCCTTCCCTTCCGACCGCACGAGCCCCTTCTCTTTCGCAGCTTTTTGCGATCGGGCGTCGACAAAGTCCTGCCAACCGAGCGTTTCGGCCCTAATGAAGCCGCGCTCGAAGTCCGTATGGATCTCCGCGGCCGCCTGGGGCGCGCGCGTGCCGCGGCGAATCGTCCAGGCGCGCACTTCCTTTTCCCCCGCCGTGAAATAGCTGATCAGATCGAGCAGGTGATAGCCGGCATGAATGAGCCGATCGAGCCCGGGCTCTTCGATGCCGAGGTGTTCGAGAAATTCAGCGCGTTCCTCTTTCGGCAGCTGGATCAGCTCGGCTTCAATGCGCGCCGAGAGCGGAACCACTTCGGCTGGCTCGCCGTCGGCCTCGATCGCTTGGCGCAGCCGCTCGACCAGCTCATTGCCGCCTTTGGCGAGGTCACTCTCGGCGACGTTCGCGGCATACAACTCCTGCTTCGCGGTCAGCAGGTTGTAGCTGCGCAGCAGGCGCGCTGCGTCCTCGTTGGCGATCTCTACTTTGCGCGCGGGCTGGCCGGCGGAGAGCAGTGACTGGATCTGCTCGAGCAGCGCGAGCTCCGCCACTGCTTCCTTCTCGCCGGCCCTGGCCGTGCGCTGCATGCGCTCGAGACGCTTCTCGACGAGCTGAAGGTCGGACAGCACGAGCTCGAGATTGATGATCTCGCGATCACGGACCGGATCGACCCTGCCCATGACGTGCGTGACGTCGTCATCCTCGAAGCAGCGAACCACGTTCACGATCGCATCCACCTCGCGGATGTTGGTAAGGAACAGGTTGCCGAGCCCCTCGCCCTCGGATGCGCCTTTCACGAGCCCCGCGATGTCGACGAACGTGACCACCGCCGGCACCGTGCGAATCGGCTTCACGACCTGCGACAGCAGATCCATACGGCGGTCAGGCACGTCGACCACGCCGACGTTGGGATCGACCGTGCAGAACGGATAATTCTCGGCGGCCGCGGCGGCGCCGGTGAGGGCATTGAACAACGTCGACTTGCCTACATTGGGCAGGCCGACGATTCCAAGTTTCAGATTCGGCATTTGGCTAAAGTCGCTCAGACAGTGAAAGGCGCTTGCGGCCACAGGCCGCGCGCGGACTATTCAGACACGCTCCTACCCCTCATTGTTTCAATATCACCTATATTGAACAGCCCTCCTTCGGCTTTCTCCAAAGGACACCATGCGCGTTGTTTCCTTGCTGATCGTGTGTATTGCCTTAATTGCCCCTCGGCCGCTGACGCAGGTTGTCGAACGGGTCGTTGCGAATGACAACCGCATACCGGCCGGCAAGCTCGCGGGCGGTGTGCAGCGCGTGCGGCTCGAGGTACGCAACGCGATCTGGCATCCCGATGCGGCGCACGATCCCGGAATGCTCGTCGAGGCATTCGCCGAAAGCGGCAAGGCGCCGCAGATCCCCGCACCATTGATCCGTGTAGCGGCCGGCACGCGCGTCGAGGTGAGCGTCACGAATCGCCTGCGTGACAAGACGCTTGCCGTCCACGGCCTGTTTGCGCGTCCCGCCAGTACGGAGGGTGTGCCGCTGGTCGTTGCGCCGGACTCGACCGGCGTCGTGCACTTCCAGCTGACCGAGCCCGGCACCTATTTGTACTGGGCGACGACGTCCGATTCCGCATTCGGCCGCCGCATCAAAAGCGACACGCAGCTCGCCGGTGCGATCGTGGTAGATCAGCCGAACACCAAAGTGCGCGATCGCGTGTTCGTAATCACGCAATGGGGAGATTCACTGGATGCGGCGGGCGCGATCGCGGAAAGCTCGCTAATGGTCGCCGCCATCAATGGCAAAGCGTGGCCACACACCGAGCGCTTCAATCACTCGGTGCGCGACACAGTGCGCTGGCGCTGGGTCAACGCTTCCATTGCTGCTCACCCGATGCACTTGCACGGTTTCTATTTCCGCATCGACAGTCGTGGCAGCTTTCATCGTGATACGGTTTACACGGATGCAACGGCACGCATGGCGGTAACCGAGCGCGTTCCGGCCGGCAGCACCATGACCATGGCGTGGGTGCCCGAGCGCGAAGGCAACTGGCTCTTCCATTGTCACGTGCCGCTGCACGTTGAGCCGCATCGCCCGCTCGACGGCTCAGCGCCCATCAAGGCGAGCGGACATCATACCAATCACACGCTTCAGGGGATGGGCGGCCTGGTGCTCGGCATCCACGTGAAATCGGCGGTGCGCGCGGCGCCGATGATTGCGACGTCGCCTAGAACGTTGCGACTGGTTGCCGAAGCCGACACGGGCAACCGGGCGGATCTGCCCGCTTATCGATTCCGGCTGGATGCAGCCGACCAGCGCGCGCGCGCCGGCATCGGTCTCGCGCTCAACCCGGTGCTGGTGTTGAAGCGAGGTGAGCCGGTCGCCATCAATGTCGTGAATACGTTGAGCGAGCCAACCGCGGTGCACTGGCACGGCATCGAGCTGGACAGCTATTTCGACGGCGTAGCCGGTTTTGGCGGGACGGGAAAACGCATTACTCCGGTCATCATGCCGGGCGATTCGTTCCTGGTGCGCTTTACGCCACCGCGCGCGGGCACCTTCATCTATCACACGCATGTCGATGAGCGGCGGCAGGAACCTGCCGGACTGTCGGGTGTGATTGTCGTGCTCGAGCCCAATCAGACGTTCGATCCGAGCACCGATCACCCCGTTTTGCTGACGTCGCCGCGCCGCGGCGAGCGCGGCAGTTTCGTCATCAACGGCTCACCGCAACCACGGTGGCTCGAGCTGCAGGCCGGTCGGAGGCAGCGCATTCGGGTGGTCAACATGATGCTGGGTCCGGGGCGCGGAATGAGCGTAACGCTGATGCAGGATTCGACGACGCTCGTGTGGCGCCCGCTCGCAAAGGACGGCGCGGAGCTGCCGGCCGCATTTGCGACGCTGCAGCCCAGCGTCGTGCGCGTGTCCATCGGTGAGACGCACGACTTCGAAGTGCGCTTCTCCGAACCCGGAGACTATCGGCTTCAGGTGCAGGTGGCCGACAACCCACGCGCACCGATTGGAGCGTTACCGATCCGCGTGCGTTAGCTGCGCCTGCACGGCACGCACGAGGTGCGGATACGCCTCCTATCCATTAGGTGGCGAGGACCTTTTGCGCGGCATCGATACCGTCGAGCGCCCACGCGCGCGTTGTTGCCACGAGCTTCGGCAGCAGCTCGACCACCCGCTTCTCATCGTCCGGCTCGAAATCCGAGAGCACCCAATCGGCGAGGTCTTCGCCCTCGGGAGCCCCACCAACGCCAATGCGCAGACGCGCGTAATCCTCAGTTTGCAGGACGGCCTCGATCGATTTCAGGCCATTGTGACCACCTGCGCTGCCGCTCGGGCGGATGCGGGCGCGGCCGACCGGCAGCGCGGCATCATCGACAATGACGAGCAGGTCTCTTGCAAAGTCGAAAGCGGGATCCTGCCGCAGCGCGCCAAGCGCCGCGCCGCTGCGATTCATGTAGGTGAGCGGTCTGATGAGACGAAGAGGTTGGTCCTCTAAACGACCTTCCGCCGCGTGAGCATTGCCCACGCGACGGAAGCGTTCGAAGTGCCATTCTTTGTGAATCAGATCGAGCAGCCACCAGCCGACGTTGTGACGGGTGGCATGGTATTCGGAGCCGGGATTGCCCAGCCCGCAGATGACTTTGACAGTCCGAGGCAGTTCTATTCCTCGTCCTCTTCCTTCTTGCGACGAATGACCTCCGGCTCCGCCGGCGCGGCCGCCACCTCGGCCGCTTCCGGTGCAGCTTCCGCAATACCAGCCTGCGGCGGAATTACGCTGCACACGCTGCGGTCGGCCGGATCGAGCACTTCGACGCCTGCCGGAACCGTCAGATCGCCGACGTGAATCGAGTCACCGATGGTCAGCTCCGCCACGTCGACATCGATGCGCTCGGGAATGTTGTCCGCGGATACGCGAATGTCCAGCTCGTCCATCGTGTGCTGAAGCATACCGCCGGTGCGCACGCCAACCGGAGTGCCGACGAAGTGAATCGGCACCTGCACTTGCACCAGCTCGCCCGCGTGGATCTGATAGAAATCGACATGCACGACATTGCCACGGGCAGGATGCTTCTGAACCTCGCGCACCAGCGCCTTAACCGCGCCCTTTTCGCCGTCAATGTTCAGATTGATGACCGTGTTCTCGACGTGAACCTTCGAGAACAGCAGCTCGAGCTCGTGTGCATCGACCGCGACGCTGCGCGTCTGCTCGCCGTGACCGTAAACGACCGCCGGGATCTGGCCCGAGGCACGCAACTTGTGCGTGTGGCTCTTACCGCTCCCGCTTCTTGGTTTCGCACTCAGATTTGCACTTGCCATGTGTATTGCTCCTTAGTCGAACAGACTGCTCACGCTCTCGTTCGAATGGGTATAACGGATCGCGCGAGCCAGCAGCTCGGCAATCGAGAGGATCCGCAGCTTCGGGAACCTCTTTTCCTCTGGCACGTGGAGCGTATTCGCCACCACGACGTGTTTTACCGGCGAGCTTTGCAGCCGCTCGACCGCCGGTCCCGACAGTAGTGGATGCGTGGCGGCGGCATAAATGTCTTTAGCGCCTCGCTCC
>JBQTID010000050.1:0-3806 GCA_052389275.1 Gemmatimonadota bacterium
AACGTCGCTTGCGGCGGCTCGCTGGTGCAGGACGTCGAGCACGCTCACGAGCGCGCGATCAAGCACGATTACTTTCCGACCCAGGGGTTCGAGCGGGATTACATTGCGCACGAAGCGCGCGTGCAGCCGGGCTCACGCCTGGCACGTATCTTCGGCGCCGAGACAATTCACGTAAACAGCATGCATCACCAGGGCATTCGCAGGCTGGGCAGCGGCCTCGAGCCGACGATTCACGCCCCGGACAATCTGATCGAAGGCATCGAGGGGACGGCTGAAGCGTTTCTCCTGGGCGTGCAGTGGCACCCCGAGATGCTGATCGACACGGATGCCGGGACGCGGCGGCTCTTTGAAGCGTTCCGGGATGCAGCCGCAGAAAGTCACAGCCTGCTATCGTAGTAAAGGAACGAAGTTAAACGGTGACGAAATTATTGGTGACGATGTTAGGCGTGATGATGTTAACAGTGACGAAGTTAAGGGTAACGAAGTTAAAACCGCTTTTAACATCGGCACAACAAATTCGTCACCCATAACAGCATCACCATTAACGTCGTCACAATAACGCGGCACCAAAAACAGCGGTCCCATCGAGGATAGGGATGCCGCGGCGCAGTTCTAGTGGTAGGCCCTCGAACTAGCGCGTCATTTCGACGAATGCCTTGAAGAAAACGCCCGTCACCGTCTCTTCACCGCGGTTGATCTCGCGGGCTCTGGGCCGACCGATCTCGTAGCTCCACTCGACATCCTGATACTTAACATTGTGACGGGTGAAGTCCGTGGCGACACCGAACACGGAATAGCGCAGCATGGCGGTTGCGCCAAAGTACATCGAATGTCGCTCGCTGACGCGTCCGGCGTGAACTCCGGCGGATGCATTGAGCTTGTTGATTGAAATGCCATAGAGCGCGCGCAGGTCGAGCAGCGTTGCATCATCGGAGATGTGATCGTAAGTGCGCACGACAAAGGTCCCCTCGCTCGGTGTCTGCCGCGCACAGTTATCCTCTCGGCGCGGATCCGAAATCAAGGCGGCGCGGCCTGCGAGTCTGAGGTTTCCGAGTCGGAAACCAGCCCAAATGTCGGGACCAATGCCGGTCTCGCCCTCCTGATGCTCACAGCTGGGTGCGAAAAGATGTGGAAAGGAGCCAACGCCAAACCCAGCGCCAGCAAAAAATGGCGGCCCGTATTGCGCGTGAGCTGGCGCCGCTACAAGCATCAGCGCCACTGCGACAATGAGTGATCGCATCAGCGCTTTGTCTGGTTGATTTTGGCCGCCTGCGCTGGTGTCGCCCTGATACCTTCCAGTGAGAGGACGTGCGCGAGCACCGGATCATCCCCATCGGCAATCTGCTTGGCGTTCGCAATTACTTTGATATCGGGCATTACGCCGATCTTCTCCAGCCGCTCTCCGTTATGGAGAACGAAATCCGACACCGTGATCGAAGCCTCGCCAAATGTCATGCTAGCCATGACTGCACCGCTGGTGCGGTCGCCGACGATGATTCCGGTTTTCTCCAGCTGGATCAGCCGCGCCAAAACCTCCGAGGCCGATGCTGTCTCCGAGTCCACGAGCACGTAGAGTTTTCCCTGATAGCGGTCAGCACTGGGCTTTGCCTTGTACTTCTCTTCATCCCAGCGCATCCGCAACGTACCGATATCGACTGGCCGGTCGATAAAGTAAGCGAGAGCCTCCTTCAGCTTGCTGACAGGGCCGCCCGGATTGCCGCGCAGATCCAGAACCAGAACTTCATGCTTGCCGGCGAGTCTCGCGACTTTTCCAAGCTGAAGGTCCGCCCACTCGATGTCGGGCGGCCGCCACACGAATATTCGATTCTGAAGGCTCGTCGTCATATGCCCTGACGCTAGCTTCACGCTGTCGCGCGCGCTTACATGTAGCTCGCGGTAATCGCGCCCCGACATCTTGAACAAGGCGGCCGTGTCCGCCGTTATCGCAATCCGGCTGATACTGCGATCCGGCGCGCGGACATCGAGATCGAGCGTCGCAATCGGATGCTGTCCCAGGAAATCGACGAGCACGCGATATTGATTTTCGCGCGTCAGACTTTGGCCGGCGAATTTCAGAATCTCATCGCCGCGCCGTAATCCCATGCTGTCCGCCGCGCTCCAGTCGTTCACTGCGGAAACGAATGCGGCTTCTCCATAAAACCGGTAGCTGAAGCCGAAATCTCCGAGCGTAATGGGAGTACCGCCCGCGAAATAGGTGTGCGAGTCGTCGAGAGGCAGCAGGAAATTGCTCAGAGCCCGGAATCGCTGCTGGTCACTGGTCGCACGCAGGATCTCCGCCTCCGCGGCCTTGTAGTGGGATTCCATGTCGTGACCTCCGAGCTTCGGATCGTAGTATGACCGCTTCAGCTCCGCGTGGATGCGTTTCAGACTTTCCAGCGCGAGATCACGACCGCCAACCTGCCGGAGGGTTTCCGCTGAGACGCACGCGGCTAGGGCCACTGTCGGGATCGACAGCGCAGTCCTTATCCGTCTAGTCATGATTTGCATGCCACTGGGTTGGTCGCGTCTCGCACGCGAGGAAGAACCTGAGCTGCTTCTCGACGCGTCCTGCCCACGCGTGTTCGTCGTGCCCCGCGCCGAAATCGATCATGAACAGCATGTCGTAACCTTCTCGATAGCCCAGCTCGACCAGCCGATCGCGCAGACGTATGACGTCGCGCAGCTCCGCGCTGCCTTCTTTGGTGCCGACATCGACGTAAATACGGCCGTCCACTTTCTGCGCGCTAGCGAGGAAGTCGTAAACCTGCCGCGCGCCGTACCACAGCGCAGGGCTCATCACGCCCGCAAATCCGAACACATCGGTGCGCTTGAAGAACGCGTACAGACTAATCAGTCCACCCATCGAGGAGCCGGCGATGCCGGTGCTGTCGCGGTCCGGCTGGGTTCTGAAATCGGCGTCGATGATAGGCTTGACGGTGTCGACAATGAAATCGATGTAGGCATCGCCCTTGCCGGACCCGTGCTTCGGATCGTCGAACGGACTGTACTCGTTGCAACGTTCCGCGCCCATGTTGGGGATGCCGACGACGATCGCTTCCATGCCTTCGCCGCTCGCGTGATCGATGATGCCGTCCACGTTCCATTCGCCCGCGAAGCTGGTGCGCGGATCGAACAGGTTCTGGCCGTCATGCATGTAGATGACTGGATAGCGGCTGTCAGCGCTGGCAGCGTACGAGGGTGGCAGATAGACAAAGATGTCGCGCTGATTCCCGAGCTGCGGACTTGCGAGCTGTCTCAGAACCTTCAGCGAGCCATGCGGTACCGCATCAGCATGCTCATGTGCTACGTAATCTTCCCACTTTATCAATCAAAAGCACCCCGTCCACGTAAACGTGAACGTTTGTTATCGAAGGCTTTCTTTCGCCGGCATGCTGGCCGCGAAGTCATGCATGAACCGCTCGCCATACGAATCGAGCAGCCCGGTAATACGATTGTGATCCGGCGAGCGCAGCACGAAACCCGCATGATGCTCCTTGTGAATACGCAACGCAATCTCCGGATCGGTATAGTCCGAGGTGTCGGGCCACTGCTGCCGTGCAAGTGACAGAATCACCGCACCGTACTCTTCACGCTCACGCTCGACCTTGTATTCGACGTCGTTCGCCGCGGCCAGCTCGAGCTTCGCCCATTCGCGCCACAGGTTCATACCGGCCGCTGCCTCGACCATCTCGTTGATGTAGGCGCCACCCACGCGCGCCGCGGTCTCGAGGAAGTAGAACGCGCCGTCATCGGCGCCGCGAATGAATTCGGTGTGGAGGATACCGCGATCGCTGCCCAATGCCTTG
>JBQTID010000051.1:0-6769 GCA_052389275.1 Gemmatimonadota bacterium
CCGACAGCTGAGCGTGTAGACTTCCAGCTCCCAACAACAGCGAGGAGGCGAGCACCATGAGTGCTCGCCCCATCTTCACTGCACCGAACTTCGTCGTTCGTGGCCGCCGCGTCATCACGGAGCCGAGAGAGTGAAGACCAGCGGAATGCTGTACGAACCCACTGCGTTCCCGTCGTTCGAGAAATCGGCCGAATACAGGGTGCGGAAGAAGATTGTCGGTGAACCGGCGTTGGTACGCGCCTGGTTGGTCACAACCGAAGCTGCCGTGCCGGTGATCGCCGCATACGTGCCGGCGGCCGTGTTTGACCACGTCAGGTCCGAGATCGGCTTCACGCCGCCCTGTGTGCCTGCGTACGTCCAGTTGGCTGCTGCCGTGGTGTGAACTGCGAGCGTCCATGTGCGGTTCGCCTTTACCGTGATCGCCGGGCCGGCATCTTCCACGTAACCGGTGGTCAGATCGGCAGCCGTCGGCGAGGTGAGGGTAATGCTACCCGCGCCTGCAACCGTAAGATCAACCAGCGCCGGAACGGTCACGGAAGCGGTCGAGTTGACGGAGCACGAGTTGACTGCGCTACAGTTCTGCGCGCTGGCCGGGATGGCGGTGACCACCACTGCGAGTACGGCCAGGACTGCTGCGTTCTTGGTGAACATTGTATCGGTCTCCCCAGAATGTTGAGCTTTGTGCCGGTTGCTCTGTCCGGTGGGCCACGCCGGCCCGATTGCTGGAGACAAGGATACAAGGCGCCACATTACAGGAATTTCAACATTGGGTTACAACTTTGTCATGTATTGTAAGTTGTTGCGCCACAACGTATACTGTGAGCGCGCATGAAGCTTCTCCTGGTCGAAGATGACAAACTGACGGCCGAATTCGTGAAGAACGGCCTTCAGGAGGACGGACACGAGGTTGATCACGTCCTGACCGGGCGCGAGGGTCTCATGTGCGCCCGCATGAATGCCTATGACGCCCTCGTTCTCGACCTGAACCTGCCCGATACCAGCGGCTTCGCGATTACCGAAACCCTGCGCCAGGAGGGGCGCTCCACCCCGATCATCATTCTGACCGCGTCCACCCGGACCGAGTACATCGTTCAGGGGCTCAATGCCGGCGCGGATGACTACGTGACCAAGCCGGTCGCGATCGAGGAGCTGCGCGCCCGCGTACGCGCGCTGATGCGGCGCGGCGGCGCGACCCGCACCGAGGAGATCCGGGTCGGCTCCCTCGTCCTGAACCGCCTGACTCACCAGGTCTTTCGCGAAAGCAAGCCGATCAAGCTGACGCCCAAGGAGTACAAGCTGCTCGAGTACTTTCTGCTGCGCCCGCAACAGGTGGTCTCACGCACGGAGCTGCTCGATAAGGTCTGGGAGATGCAGTTCGATCCACAGTCGAACATCGTGGACGCACACGTGGCCCGCCTGCGCATCAAGCTGCGCAAAATTGCCGGCGCGCCGCAGATCGAGACGGCACGAGGATTTGGTTATATCCTGGATGTGGATAAGACTGTGAACGGCGATTAAGCGATTAGTGCGATAGGTGCGATTAGTGCGATAGGTACGATGAGTGCGATAGCACTGGTCGAGCGCACTCATCGCACTTATCTCACTCATCGCACTTATCGCACTAATCGCACTTATCGCCCAATGCCTGAGCTACCCGAAATCCTGCTCTACCTGCACGCGCTCGAGAGCCGTGTCCTCGGCCGCCACTCGAACGCGTGCGCATCGCGTCACTATCGCTGCTCAAAACATTCGATCCGCCTGTATCCGCCGTTCACGGCAAGACCGTGCGCGCGCTTCGGCGCCAGGGCAAGCGCATCGTTTTCGATTTGAACGACGACCTGCACCTCATCATTCATCTGATGATCGCCGGTCGCTTTCAGTGGAAGCCGCACGGCGCTTCGATTCCACACAAGCTCGGCCATGCCGCTTTCGATTTTCCGACTGGTGAAGAGAACGTCGTCGCCCAACACCGCGGCGGCGTGGAGCCGCTCGAGATTTCACTGGACGAGTTTACTGCCGCGCTCACGCGCGAGAATCGCACGCTGGAAGAGCTGGAAGCGGATTAGCGTCCTCTCCAATGACCTGCATCTGTATCTTTTTCTGGACGTGCCCAGTCCTGGCTGCATAAATAAATCGTTCTGCCACAGCGCTTTTACGGACCAGACCATTGGCATCCTTCGTGAAGATAGGACTACCTCGAGAAGCCCGAGCTCAAGGAGGAAAAATGCTTAGGGTCGCAATGCTGGCTCTTGGGGCGAGTCTGTCGGCCGGCGCGCTGGCACCCCAGGAAGCCGCCGCTCAACTGAACGGCCGCGAACGCGCGGAGGCAGCCCGCCGCGGCGACGTGGTTATCCGTCAGGGCGATCGACGCGATATCCGCATCGACGGCCGACGCGATGAGCGCTGTTACGACGATGACCGATACGACGAGCGTCGTCGCAAACTGGAGGAACAGTACCGTCGCGATCGTGAGCGTCTGGATGCGCGTTATCGTGACCGCCTCCGCAGGCTCGAAGGCCAGCGCGACCGGCGCAGTCGCGATGAGCACAGCCGTCTCGAGCGCGAGTGGCGCAATGAACGAGACCGCTTCGATCGCGCGCGCCGTGACTTCAGGGATCGCGATCGCGACGATGACGACCGCTGGGATGATTGCGATGACGACGACGATCGGCGCTTCGGTTCGCGCTCCGGTCCGCCGTTTTGCCGCAACGGCCAAGGTCACCCCGTTCACGGCATGGCGTGGTGCCGTCAGAAAGGCTGGGAGGGCGCTTCTCTCAGGAACACGGGCTGGGGCGATGTGATTCTTCGCCGTCCGCGCTACGGCGCGCAGAGTGACCTCGGCCGCAACATTTTGCTCGACGTGCTTGGCAGCAAGGTGCTCGGTCGCTTCGACCAGCAGCGGCTGCGTCTGGGTGCGAGCTCGGGACTCACGGGCCGTTGGCTCGACACATCGAACGGTTCGGTTTTGAACCTGTTCGCGGGCGGCCTTCAGGTCGCCCAGATCCTCGACCGCAATAGAGACGGTCGGGCGGACGTAGTTCTAATGAACTACGGTAGGTAAAGGTACGGGGCAGTACCGGCTGCCGCGGAAGCACATACATTCCTCTCCAAAGCCCCGTGCGGTCCTGACCCGCACGGGGTTTTTCTTGTATAATCATCGGATGGATTTCATCCGGGAGATCATTGCCGAACACAACCGCGCCGGCACGTATGGCGGCAAAGTCGTCACGCGCTTTCCGCCCGAGCCGAACGGCTATTTGCACATAGGCCACGCCAAATCCATCTGCCTGAATTTCGGCATCGCGCTCGAGAACGGCGCAAAAGGCAGCTGTCATCTGCGCTTCGACGACACTAATCCGGAAACCGAGGACATCGAGTACGTCAACTCGATCATGAACGATGTGAAATGGCTGGGCTTCGATTGGGACGAGCACTTGTACTTCGCATCCGATTACTTCGAGCGAATGTATGATTTCGCCGAGGAGCTGATCCGCAAGAACCTGGCGTACGTCGACAGCTCGAGCGAGGAAGAGATTCGCGAGCTGCGCGGCACCGTCACTGAGGCCGGCAAGCCCAGTAGCTTTCGCAACCGCACCATCGAAGAAAATCTGGACCTGTTTCGGCGCATGCGCGCTGGCGAATTTCCCGACGGCGCGCACGTCTTGCGGGCCAAGGGCGACATGTCGTCCGCCAATATGCTGATGCGCGATCCCGTGTTTTATCGCATCCGCCACGCATCACATTACCGGACCGGCGATGAGTGGTGCATCTATCCACTCTATGATTACGCGCATCCGATCGAGGACGCGCTCGAATGCGTCACGCATTCGCTCTGCACGCTCGAATTCGATAACAACCGCGAGATCTACGATTGGCTCGTCGGTAACATCTCAGTGGCGTGCACGCCGCGGCAGTATGAGTTCGCACGCCTGGCCCTCGATTACACCGTCATGAGCAAGCGCAAGCTGCTCCAGCTGGTGAACGAGCAACATGTGACCGGCTGGGATGATCCGCGCATGCCGACCATCGCGGGACTGCGGCGGCGCGGCGTGACGCCTGATGCGATCCGTAATTTCTGCGACCTGATCGGCGTCGCGAAATCGGAGAGCCGCGTCGACATCGCGAAGCTCGAATACGCGATCCGCGACGATCTCAACCAGAAGACGCCGCGCGTGCTGGCCGTGCTGCACCCGGTGCGCGTCGTGATCACGAATTACCCGGAAGACAAAGTCGAGCTGATAGATGCGCCGTATTACCCGCGCGATGTGGCGCTCGAAGGTACGCGCGAGCTGCCCTTCGCGCGCACGCTCTACATAGATCGCGACGACTTCGCGGAAACGCCGCCGAAAGGTTGGCACCGTCTGACGCCCGGCGCGGAAGTGCGGCTGCGCTATGCATACATCATCCGTTGTGACGACGTCGTGCGCGACGAAACCGGTGAAATCGTCGAGCTGCGCTGTACCTATGATCCTGCAACGCACGGTGGCGACGCCGGTAATCGCTCCGTGAAAGGTACGATCCAATGGCTGTCGGCCGCGCACGCGCTCGACTGTGAGATCAGATTGTACGACCGGCTGTTCAGCGTGCCCGATCCCGATCAAGGCGAAGATTTCAAGGCGTTCCTGAACCCTGATTCGCTCGTCGTCGTAAAGAGCGCGTTCGTCGAGCCGAGCATCAAAGAGGACCCGCCCGGCACGCGCTATCAGTTCGAGCGCGTCGGCTATTTCTGTAGCGATATGCTGGAGTCGCGGCCGGAGTCGCTGGTCTACAACCGCACGGTCACCCTGCGCGATTCGTGGGCTAAGATTTCCGGGCAAAAAACGGAAGACGAAGGTCGGCCCCGTCGCGAGAAGCCGAGACCGAGGGAACGCGAGAGCGCGACAGCCAAGGCCAAACCGGATATTACAAAACCGGCTGAACTGAAGAAACGTGAGGCCGAGTACGTGAACCGATACGGCCTCGATGCAGTCGATGCGGATTTGCTGACGCGCGACGCGGCGACAGCCGAGTTCTTCGGCGCGGCGGCTGACGGCGGGGATGCTCGAGCAATTGCGAAGCTGATGGTCAACGCCGGGCAGCGCATCTGGTCCGACGTTCTATTCAGTCCCAAACAGCTATCGTCGCTCGTTCTACTCATTGAGCGCGGTATAGTCTCGGCCACCGTCGCCAGGCAAGTGCTCGCCCAGCTGTTCGAAAGCGGCGGTGATCCCAATCAGATCATCGAGCAGCAAGGCCTCGCGCAAATCAGTGATGCAGGCGCAATCGCACCTCTGGTCCAGGAGATCGTCGCGGCCAATCCCGACAAGGCGCAGGCGTATCGCGGCGGCCGCACCGGGCTGCTCGGGTTCTTCGTCGGACAAGTCATGTCGCGCACCGGCGGACGCGCGAATCCGGAGCTGGTAAAGGAGATCGTTGAAAAGCAGCTTGCGTAACTTCTGCGGACTGGGCGCGCTTGCATTATTTGCGAGCGCCTGTTCAGGCGCCGATCCGGCGGCACCCAATGATCAGGTGCCCGTTACCGGCACTTACACGCTGTTGACCGTGAACGGTGTCTCGCTGCCGGTTACAATTGTCGAGTTCGCGGGCGTGTATCAGCTGGTGCATGATTCCGGCACGATCGTGTTGAATGCGAACAACACGTATGTAGAACGGAATTTCCTGCATGAGCTGCTGAACGACTCGACTGGTAAGCCGGCGAGAACCGACACGACGATCGTGTTCACGGGATCGTGGGAGACGGAAGACTCCGCGATTGTGCTGATCCCGGAGAACAGTGATTTCGTGCTGTTCGGCCAGGTCGGTAATGGGCGCATGACGCTGAGCTACGAGAACACCGATAACAGCATCGTCACAATGATCTACCAAAGAAAAGCGAGCGGGAGCGGCACGACCAACCGCCCCCTGATTGCTCATTCCTTTTCGTCGAGCGCGTCGCGATCGATGACTTCGTCGCGAACGATGACTTCATCGCGATCTATCGCTTCGTCGGGATCGATCACACGCCTGCGCACCACGACTTCTTCGACGATCGGACGCGCTTCGACCGCACGGTCTTCTCCGTAGACAGGCACCGAGTCGCGCGCAGAGCGGATGTCGCCGCTATCCACAATCACGCAGTTGCGCGCGCGGTCGAGTTGCACGCCGCGTATCGGCACGTTGACGTGCTGGTCAGAGCCTTTCAGGTCGATATCGATCAGCACGACCTCGCCGCGATGCGGATCGATCAGCAAATCGTCGACTTCGCCAACCTCACTGCCTGACAACGTGCGCACATCCCAGCCCCGAATGTCGGGCCCGCCAGCCACCACTTTGTAGCCGCGCATGTCGCTTAGGCGGGTCAGACTGCCGGTCAGACTCGGATCTGGTCCGACGCCGGCGGAGTCGCTGCGATAACGATCACGCGCCATGTGCGCCTCCCGCCACTAAAGCCAGCCGTCCCACCCATGCTCCCATGCTCCCATGATCCCATGCTCCCAGGTATCCCGCCTGCCACAAGTACAAAGCGGCGGCCACAATCAGCACGACGAGCACCAGCACCCACGCCCACGCGGCAATGCCGCGTTTTCTCTCGACATGTATCTCCGCCATATGCTTTCCTCCCGATCCGGGTAGCATCGCCTTTATCGCAAGCGCGGAGCCACACTAGCAGGTTGCTGAAAAACGGGCGGGTGGTTGGGTGAAGGCAGGGCGCTACGCAGACCGTGCGGGTTTTACAGCGTATCCTGCATAAACCTGTGGTTCGAGCGGTCCGGTTGCCCAGCAGTTTATG
>JBQTID010000052.1:0-6675 GCA_052389275.1 Gemmatimonadota bacterium
ATCAGCGGATGCTCGGCTAGCAATCCCAATAGATACGGGCTGTTGAGTGGCGTGCCACGAAGCGGACCGCCTTCGAGCACCATGTTCGAAATACCGATATTGGATTGCGACGCAGCGTACATCGAGACGACGGTACCATAGCTGTGCGCCTGGATGTCAACATTGTTCAGGCCGGCGGTTTGTAGTGTGTTGAGGAAGGTCGCAAGCTGACCTCCACCGACGGAAATGCCCTGGGTCCAATCGTAATTGAAGCCTACGACCTGCTCGTAGCCGCCAGCATTCATGATTTCACTCACGCACGGACCGAACGCGTTTTCGACGTTACTCAGGATACCGTGTGTGAGGACGAGAGTCTTTTTGTTCGGTGAGAACCCCTGAGGGAAATCTCGCCAGCGGGTTCCGTCCCAAATTCTTGGGCCCAACGGAGGGTCGGGATCCGGAAACATGCTGGGGCTGAAATTGGCACGCGTCAGGTAAACTTCGAACGCGTTTTCAGCGACAGCGGACGGTACCGTGAAAGTCGCGACTCCGCTGCTTTCATTCAGCGTTCCCGAAATGCCAACGAAATGGTGCCCGCCGGTTTGGTCGACGATATCCGCCATTGGTGCCGATCCAATCAAACCGGTCACTGAAAGATTTGTAATCTTAAGCTCGACCACGAAGTCATCGGGATCAGACCGGTAGCCGCTGACCGCCTCTGATCCGCTCGACGAAGGCGTCGGTGAAAAGCGCACGCGAAATGCGGGTCCAACACCGACGATGGCACCGCTCGGAGGTTGCAGCGGCAGAGCAGGGAGGACTGATATGGAAATCAGCCGGTCCTTCGCGAGCGCGCCTGGCGGAATGGTCAGTGAGCTTCCGCTCGGCAGGCTGATTATGCCGCCGCGCGTCGCGGAAACCGATTGGCTGGCTGAATCGACTTCAATGATTGGTGGCGACGGCCCGTCACCACCGCCGCACGCAGCAATGCCCAGTATTGATGCAACCACAATTCGACGATGCGCTGCCATTACTTCACCCTAACCTGCAGGTCGTTGATGATGTCCTTGTACGTGTTCAGGATAGGCTCTTAGTGATTACTACTGGCGCGTTACCTTCCAATACGTCTGGGGGAAGGCGCTGAAGCTAACGAAGACATCGTCGGGGGCGACGCAGCTGATGCCGCCTTCTCCTTTCAGAAATTGGTCGGATTCGAGCAGTCCGCCGTAATAACGCCACTTCGAACAGTGTGTTTCGTTGCTGCTCGCGATACTCTGGAAATCCACCCACATCGTTTTGTTTACGTGGTCCCACGTCGTTGTACCATCGCCCGCTACCGGAGTAGTGATGACTTTGCCGCCTTGGATAGTAAAGCCGACGGCACCAGTGATCGTTTTGGTTTCGTACGTGAATCCCCCCGTGGGCGACTTGACGTAAAACGTAGAGCGGACCTGAAAGTCGCCCCTGTAGGTCCCATCGGCGTTCTTGCTCGAGTCGGCCACGCCGGTCAGCGCGTCACATGCGGCAAAGCCGAGGCAAAGGAAAAGCATGCTAATGCGGCGCATTTAGGCTCCTCGGGGTTAAGGCCATCACGTTCTACTCGCGCCAGGGCAGCGGCGCGTGACATCGATGCCTGCGTGACCAAACCGGGCTGAAGGAGCTTGCCGCACGACAGCTCGAGCGGAATATTAGGGCAGTCCACCCTGATTCCGGTGTACCCCAGCTATGCAGCCTGACGGCCTGACGACGGTCGGCTCCGCACAGATCAGTACGCTGCGTAACGGCTTGCGTATCATGGCGTTGCGCGCATTGGGGGACGACCATGCAGCCGAAGACGCCGTGCAGGAGGCGCTGTTGCGCGCGCTTTCCGCCGTGACGCCTGAGATTGCGAGCGACGCGGGTCGGCTTGGCGCTTTCGTTGGCGGCATTGCCCGCCACGTGATCGCTGACGCCCAACGAGCCGCGCGCCGCTCGCTGACGCATAGCAGTGATCTTTATGCGATCGCTGCGGATCTTGACGCTCTGCGCTCCCTGCTCCGTGAGGAAGAACAGGCGCAGGTCCGAGCCGCGATCGAGCGCCTCCCGAACAGCGACCAGATAGTCATCCGCGCAAGCTTCTACGAAGGCCTGACACCAACGGAAATCGCTGAACGGCTGTACGAGCCGGTTGCACGCGTGCGGAAGCGCAAATCGCGCGCGCTGGCACGGCTGCGGGCCGCGTTGCTGCCAGTGGTGAGTCACGAAAGCGCTGCGGCAGCGAGTAATAAGGCGGATAGCAACGCGCCGGTTGTTGCGCAGGGAGGCGGATGAGTCACGAACTGGAATGTGCGCGCTTCGAGGCGGCTGGCACGATTGTCAAATATGTGGCCCGTACTATAGAGCCGGCCGAAGGCGCAGCCTTCGAGGACCATCTCATCATATGCGAGCGTTGCCAGACGTCTGTGCGCGCCGGCAGCGGCGCGCGTCAGCACTTTCAGTCGGGTGGCACGATTGTGCGAAATCGGGGCAACCTGCGCTGGCTGGTTGGTCTGCCGGCGGCTGCGTCGTTGGCCGCGTTGATTGCAAGCCGCGGCATCGAGACTGCCCAGCTGAAACAGCTCGGAGTAGTCGATGCGGCGCCACTCTACCTGGGTGTGCCCGTGCGAGGCGATGATGAGGAGGCATTGCGCTTCGACTCGGCGATGGCGGCATACAACGCGGGCGATTACCAGGCTGCGCTCAGACACTTCGACGCGCTGCGGGATGGCGGCGTCGTCGTCGACTTCTTTGCGGGCGTCAGCGAGCTGATGCTGAAGCGCGCCGGCAAGGCCGAAACGCGGCTCTCGCGCGTTATTGCCGCAGGTAATTCACCGTACTACGCAGAAGCGCTGTATTACCGGGCAAAAAGTTATCTTCAGCAACGCAGGAAAGCGCACGCGCTCGCGGATCTGCGCGCTGCCGGAGCCCTACAGAGCCCGCTCACACCCCAGGCCGAAGAGCTGCTGAACGAACTGGAGCATTAGCATTCTAGTCCTCGCGTTTGTTGCTGTCGTTGCCGATTCCTCCGCGCGCAGCCTGTTGCTGCGCGCAATCGAGGCCGAAGCCAACTTCCAGTACGAGCGCGCCGTCGGCTTTTACGAATCGGCAATGCGCCGAGACCCCCACAATCTCGATTATCAAATCAAATACGCAACAGCGGTTGCGTCCGAGCTCGGTCCGCTGGAAGCCGACCGCAGGCTGATGCGAATTCTCACCGGGCCAAGCAAGGCGTGCAGGCAGCTGACGCTGCGCCGTGATTGGGCTCGACTGCTCGCCGCCTGGGATACGAGTTCCGCGCGTGCGTGCCTCGCATATTATGCACTCGGGTCTGGCGAAGCTCCGGCGTCGCACGCCGCTCGCTTCGAGCACGAGCTCGAGCGCAGCGGTTTGCCGGCATATTACGAGCTGCGAGCGCAGCGCCTGGTGCAGCAGGCGAAGAATGCCGAAGCAGTTGACCTGCTGAAGCGAGGCATGCAAAAGGCCGTGCACCCGCACGATCGTATCGCGCTGGCGCTCGCTCTCGCCGCGCAGATGCGCGTGCTGGCGAATGAAGCCGAAGCGGTGCGCATTGAGCGGGCGACGCTTATCGCTACGACCCGCGCCGCTCCCGCGGCTGCGTACTGGTGGGCAATGCGGAGAATAGCCGGCGGCATCAGCGCTGATTCCGTCGACTTGATCAGCCGCAGGGCGGCGGCTGTAGCGCGGCGTTACGGCGCGTGGGGACAATGCGCGGAGGTACTCACCAGAGGTGGCTGGCTGCACGTAGACCGCGGCGACCCGAGGCGAGCGGTTCGCGTGTTGAATGAAGCCATGCAATGTGCGGAACGCTCACCAACGCCTTTCTTTCGGATGCAGGCCGGTCTGAAGCTCGGCCGCGCGCAGCTGAAGGCCGGTCAGAACGACGCCGCGATCGCCACCCTTACCAAGGTGATTCCGCTGGCGCGTTCCATCGGCTCCGCGCACGACCTTGCAGAAGCCTACCATAACCTCGCGCACGCCCATGAAGGCAAGGGCGATTGGCCGCGCGCACGCAGCACGGCGATCAGCTATGTCGCTGCTTCGGAAAAGTTGCATCGCAGTCCACTGCGCATCATCAGCCTGCGTGACGCGGGGATTATTTCCTGGAACAGTGGCGAACGAGCGGCGGCTCGTAACTATTTCGAACGAATGATTCGGCTGGTAGCTGCCGAGCAACACGAATTCCATTGGGCCGCCGAGTACTACGAGCGGATCGGTGACTTGCCGCGCGCGCGTAGCTTTTACCTGCGCTCCCTGACCGAGCAGGGCGACAGCGCGCGCAAATACGCAGGGTTGACGCGGGTGCATTTGGCGCTGGCCAATGTCGACAGTGCAGAAGTCACGGCGCGCCTTCACGACCAGTCGCCGCAGACGCCCGAGGAGATTCCACTGCTGCCGGAAGTACAAGCGGCGCGTCATAGATACGCGGAGGCGATCAGCACCGCCCGCCAATGGGCAGCGCTTCAGAAGGCGCGCGAGAATTTGACGGGCGCCGCGAACGCGCTGATTCAAACCGCGCGGCTCGCATTAGAATCGGAGCGCTTTCAGGAAAGTGAGCGAGCCGCCACTGAAGCCGCGCAGCTCAGTGCCCGCGCGCATCAACTACAGGCACGAATTCGGGCGCTGACGCTGGTAGCGGCGGCGCAATCGGCAAGGCGCGATCCCGCTGCCAGCACGAATAACTTTCGCCGGCTGATTGCCGAAGCGGACCGCGTCGGCGAGCCAATGCTACGCGCGGAGGCGTATTCGGCGCTCGCTCAGTCACACGCGCGCCGCCGTGAATATGGCGCCGCGCTCGCGGCTTTCGATTCCGCTAACGCCGCGCGCCGAAATGTGGTGGACCGCTTCGAGGACGACTTCGATCGGGTTCGCTTCGGCGCGTCCTTCGCGAACGCATTCGAGGAGACGTTGGCGGAGGTTGCGCTGCATGGCGGGGCGGCGCGCGTTCACGATTGGCTACAGCGGCGGAAAACGCGCGGCGATTTATCGCGGCGATACATGAAGCTAACGGATCTGGCAAAAACGCTTCAGCCCGACGAAGCCGCGCTCGATTTTCTGATAACCGGGAGCTTCGTTGGCGGATTAGCAGTGACGCGTGACACGGCGTTCGTGTTCGAGCTGAAGCTGACGCGCGATCAGCTGCGCCGGTTGGTCGATCGCATGAGGCAGCCGGTAACTGCGCACTATGGGCGGGTGGATTTCGCGCGAGCACGTTTCGATTACGACGTCGCAAGGCAACTATATCGGCTGCTGCTCCAGCCACTCGAGTCCGCGATCGGCAGCAAGCAACGCTGGTTCATTTCGCCGGATGATGCGCTACAGCTGGTGCCGTTCGATGCGCTGGTAACTTCCGGTACGAATGGCGCCGCACACTTCGTCATCGATAATCATGAGGTAATCTACGTCTTGTCTACCGCGGCGATCGGACGCGTGCCGGTGCCGCGCCTTGCGCCACTGGCGGTGATCGCGTCGGTTGCGCCGGGCAGCGAGAGCGAAGCGCGATCTATCATGGCGCGCGGACCTGCCAAACTAATAACGCCGCCGACCGAGTCCGCCGTGGCTGCTGCTCTCGCGGGCTCACGCGTCATACACTTCGCTGTTCATGGAGAAGCAAACGTGCAGCAACCGCTGGCTTCGCATCTGCGCGTGGCGGCGGGCGCGGGGAATGATGGCTATCTGCACACCAGCGAAATCTCGCGGCTGCGCACGAAAGCCGATTTGGTGGTGCTGACCGCGTGTGAGACGATCACCAGCCGCATGTACGCCGGGGATGGCGCGCTCAGCGTAGCGCGCTCATTCCTGACGGCCGGCGCGCGCTCGGTCATTGCGACGCAGTGGAGTGTCGGCCCGTCAGCCGCGCAATTCTCCGACAAGCTGTACGCCAACATGCGGGTAGGCAGGGATGCCGCTCACGCGGCGCGCGCCGCGAAGCTCGAGCTGCGCCGCGCCGCCGGATCGAACCCGCTAATATGGGCTCCGTTTATATTGCTGGTCGGCGGCTGACGTCCTATCTCAGCCGCGCCTGCAGCTCGTTGATAATGTCCTTGTAGCTGTTCAGGATGCGGTCCCACACCTCGAACGCTTCATCATCCTTGACGCTCGTCTTCGGAAAACCCGACTGCTCACTTGCGATCTTGACCACATACTTCAGCGGGCTGGTGTCGCCGAGCTTCACGATTACCCGCGTGCGAATCGTGTTGGTGTTGAAGTTGGCGGTCTGCCAGGCCGTGCGCATGTAGCCGGTTTCCTTGTCGGTGATCTCGATGACGTCGAATTTGCCGAGAACCACCTGGCTGATGGTGCGCCACGCCTGATCGGGTGACCGGTTGGCTCCGACTTCGATCGTAAAATTGACGTTCGCCTGATCGCTTTGAATCGATGAGCTGTAAGCCTCGTCGAACGGCAGATCGATCGGTACTTCCGTCTCGAGCGGCGTGTTCTCGCGATTGCAGAACCTGCGGTAATCACGGCCGTAGCCGCGCTCGAGCACTCTGACCTCGACACACGCGCCATTCTTCACGACCAGATTGTAAGTGCCTCTGCTGACCTGATCGTTGCCGACGAAGATGTTGGCGGTTTTCGGCGTCGCATTAATGGTCACGAGCCGGTCCATCAGCGCGATCTCGAGCGCGTCCTCCAGTTTCATCTCGTCTTTGTTGC
>JBQTID010000053.1:0-41940 GCA_052389275.1 Gemmatimonadota bacterium
GCTGCACGGCCGCGCCGGTGGTCGCGAGCTGAGCGAGGATGCGCTCGCTGTCGACTGTGTTCTTGTCGCAGCCGAGCGTGATCATGCCTATCCGTGCGCCGCCCGGCACGCCATTGAAGCTGGCTGCCGCGCTCTTCTGCTCAGAAAAAATGGGAAGGTCTATGCGTCTGGTCACATATTCTCGATGATTCTCGCATCAGGCGGCGGCGTGAACTTGAAAAGATCGTTGCTGAGCGTGGTATTGACAACCAGTCCGGACAGCGTGAAGTCCTGCACCAGCCCATTGTTCTCGGTCAGCACGAACCTGCGCACGAGGGCGTCCTTCTCGTCGATCCACACCTTGAGGCTCTGGTAGCCCACGTTCTGGCGCGGGACCATCGTCAATACGTGCGTGCTGCGCCCATTCACCATCTGCTTGCCATGGTATGTATGTGTGAAGCGCGTCAGCGGGTCGCCCAGAAACTGCGCCTGCAGATCCACTCCACCGGCCGCGCCCGTCTGCGCGCGCGCGCGCAAAACCTGCCGCTTGTCGGCACTCGGATAGTACAGCCAGAAGTATTGGCCATCACTGACGATCACGTCACCCGCAGGATCGGAGAATCTCATCAAGAACAGGTCCGGTCGTTTCTGATACAACGTGCCACTGCTAGTCGTCGTAGAGCCCAGCAACGGGTTATCGCGCTCGAGCGCGAAATCGGCTTGCAACGTTTTGACGCGTGCATAGGCGGCCGCGGCGCGCCGCAAAACCGTCGCGCCCGTCGCCTGCTCGGCTGGCGAGTTTTCGATTACTGGTATTTCGACGTATGGGCGGCGGACCGGTTTCGCCGCGGGCGTCT
Organism: Gemmatimonadota bacterium; assembly: GCA_052389275.1. Lineage (GTDB taxonomy): Bacteria > Gemmatimonadota > Gemmatimonadetes > Longimicrobiales > RSA9 > CBJLQC01. Next base: position 837 of record JBQTID010000053.1, read on the forward strand.
GCGCGGGCGCGGTCGTGGTCGCGGGCGCGGGTGACAGCGCGGGCGCGGGTTGCGGGACAGGGGGCGCGGGTTGCGGCACGGCGGGTTGCGTGTCGACCGGCGCGGCTGTGCCGACCGCGCGGACCTCGCTGCGTTCGTGGCCTTTGCGCAGATGGGATTGCGCGACGATTGCGATCGACGCGGCGACACCTGCCAGCGCAACGCCCAAAATAATCTTCTTCATTGCTCTCACTGTGAGTGCCCGACTGGTGGTACACAGTGTCGCAATGTGCGTTCCGCTATCGATCCAATTGTTTGAGCAGCCGCTGCGGGGCGCTGAGCCGGTATGCGTCTTCTAACAGATCGGCAACTTCATTCCAGTCGAGCTTCGCATCGCCCCATGCGGTGACCCAGCCGTGTTGACCAATGTACGGCGTGCGCACCCACGGGCCGCGCTTGATTAGAGCCTGCTGCGTCGTGACGTCGGCTTTGATGGAGATAGAACCCCCGCCATTAGCACCACCCCCGATCAGCACGAGTGACTTTTTCGCGACTTTGAAGGTGGTATGACCGAAGCCATCGATGCCGACGTCGACTTCGGGAAGCTTCGAGGCGATCTTTTTCATCTTCTCGATGAGCTTCAATTCGCGCACGGAGCGCTCGCGATCGGCGTGTGTCATCAGCGGACCACGACCCGATCTCCAATTTGGATGCCATGCCGCGCGAAATAGCCCTGATTCACTTCGAGCGCTTTCAGGTACGGCGCGGTCGGTGAATAGGTGGGACAGACCTGCGGGTTCGGGCTCTCGCAAGGCTGCATGTTGCGAATGCTGACGATGGCGCCGGCCGCATCAATGAACGCAATGTCGAGTGGGATACGGGTACGGTACATCCAGAAGCCGGCGTTCGCATCCTGCATTTGGTCATAGACGAAGATCATGCCGGCATCCGCACCGAGCTGAGTGCGCTCCATCAGGCCGAGTTGGTGCTGGTCGGGTGTTGCGGCGACTTCTGCCTTGACGGGGAACGTGTCACTGGCGGTAATGATCTGCACGGTCGTCGTGTCGAAGCCGCCAATGTCGGCGTAATTCGCGCCGTCTGCATCGCCACCGCGCTCGCAGGCAGCAACGACCAGCAGAAGTATTAGCATCGTACCGCGCATTGGCCGACAATCTACGACGCGCCGCTGTCATGTGCCAGAACCGCGCTAGATCGCCGCGATCGCATCGAAGAAGACGAGAAAATCCGTTGCTGGAGGAGTCTTTCCTAACTGCCGCAGCAGCGTGACGATCTGACCGCGATGGTAGGAAGAATGGTTGACGACATGCTGCATCATGTGAGCGAGAGGATACTCCCAGCGCTCGCCTTGCAGGTTGAGATACGTGACGCGCCGTGTGAGCTGCTCACCCGCCAGCAGTTCAATGAACGCTGTTTGTTGCCGTTCGACATCGGTCCAGCGCGCTGAAATCGCCGCCAGGTCCGGGAAATCGTCAGCCGCCCAGAACTGTTTCGGAGACTCGCCTCGCCAGCGCTGCAGCCATAGCCATTCGACCCAGAGTACGTGCACGAACGTCCCCTGGATGGAGCCATAGCTTGCACCCGCATTGCTGGCGAAGTCGTCCCTGCTCAGAGGTGCTGCTGCCATCAGGAGTTGGTCGTTTGCCCACCGATTGTACGCGAACAGAACCTCAATGTCTCGCTTGTTCATGAATTGTCATTTCAGTACGACGTACCAGTTGTTCTGGATGTCGTGCGCCAGCCGGTGCGTCATGATCGATCGAAAGCCGGCTTGCTCGAGGTACTCGCGTGTCGTTTCTTCACCCCACATGGTGCCCAGGCCCTCGCCACCCTGCGCAAGCGATACGGTCATGCAGTGCATGCAGGAAACGGTGTAAAGGAAGGTGCCGATCGGGTGTTCGATATCCTTGTCCATGTGGCTGGTGCCATTCACGTCCTGCATTAGGTAAACACCGTCCGATCGCAATGCGCGCTGGATGCCCTTGAGCACGTTGAGAGGTTTTGCCTGATCGTGTATTGCATCGAACGTCGTGATGAAGTCGAAGGATTCCGGTTGGGCGAGCTCGTCGAAGTTGCTCGCATCCGCCACCAGAAACTCGATGTTGGTGAGACCCTTCTTCGTTGCCTCGGCGCGCGCGAAGCCGATCGCGTCCGGTGACAGATCGATACCGACGAAGCTGCTGCGTGGAAACAGCTCGGCGAGGCGCGTCATGATGCGGCCGCGGCCGCAGCCGACATCCAGGACGCGGATACCCGTTGCGAGCCGATCCGCGATCGCCGGCACGAGCGGCAGAATGTGCGATTCAAGCGTTGTAAGCACGGATTGGCCGCTGTCCTCCGCCATCACCTCGTGGAAACGCGGGAATCTCTCATAGGGCACGCCGCCGCCCTTTCTGAAGCACTCAACTATCTCATCCTCCACGCAACCCATTAGCGCCACGTACTGCGCAAACACCGCGATGTTATCGGCAGCCGCCGCTCGGGTCAGAAACCCCGCATGTTCCGGAGGCAGCGAAAACCTGCTTGTGATCGGGTCCAGGTCGATAACCCTGCTGGTCACCAACGCGCCGAGCCACTCGCGCACGTAGCGTTCATGCAATCCCGCTCGGGCCGCGATTTCCTGCGAGGTTGCGGGAGGTGATTGGCTCATGACGTCGAACAGACCGGTGCGGTGGCCAACTGATACCATCAAACAGAGCGCGCCCTCGTTCAGAGCGGTCAGGAATCGGCCGGCAAAGGCTTCAGCCTTGTTCGGATCGAACGTCGCCTGGAGCGTCGCTGTTGACATGGGTGTCTCCGTGGGTTTCGGCCAGGCAGGTGAATCGCATGTCGCCTATCTGAACGACGACATAAAGGCCTGAAAAGTTCCCGGATGTATTCCCGACGTGACTGTCCCAGAGCCGTCTGATGGCAGTTGGCTAACGTGGTTGTGAAGTGCTATAACGCTTGCGCGCCCTCGCTCGTGCTCGCTCCGCCTCGATTTCACGATCCTTCGCGGGAGCCTGCGTCACCAGCGCGTCCAGCAGCTCGCGCGTGACCACGGTGACTTGCGCGACCGCGCGCTCGAAGACGGCCTCGTTTGCCTTCGACGGCTTCGTGCTGCCACTCACCTTGCGAACGTACTGCAGCGCTGATGCGCGGATTTCGTCATCGCTGGTGGGCGGCTCGAAATTGAAGAGCGGCTTAATGTTTCGACACATGTTACATCCTCGGCACAAACATGATGTGGGCCTTTGCTGTACCCGAGAACATGATCCAGGGTTTGTTCGGCTCCGGCTTCGCCGGCAAGCCGGTCGATTCCGACGTCGCAACCGGACTTTGTGCCGCACCAGTCGAGGCGACTCCGAGTAATATCAATGCCAGCACTCTTGTTTTCATTTACTTGTCTCCAACGGCTCAACAGTGCGTGGACTTGCGATGAGAATCAACGAAAGCGGCTTGCGGCTCTCGGGGTGAATTGGCTCTCTGCATTCGCGAATCAAAAAATCCGATTGTCGAAGCTCTCGGATCCACGATCCGATGGTTCGAAAGTACCAAGGCATCTTCGTTCTGAATTCGTTTGTCATGCCGGCAAAATCTTCTTCCCGCCAACCATCCTCGTAGGGCGCGGCAGCGAGGCCCGAACAGGGATGGAGCGTCTGAATGATCAGCGTGCCCTCTGGCGCTAGCACATCCTGCAGGGAACGAAGCAGCGTTTCCAGCTCGCGGCCAAGCAGCGAGAAGTTGCAGACCACCACATCAAAGTTGGATCCGACCTGCTGAGGATCTTTGGCGAATGAATCGTAGTCGAGTACGAGGAACCTCGCTCCGTTGGTTTCCTGCGCGCGAGCAATGAGTTCTTCACTCGCGTCGAACCCGGCGACCCGGATGTCCAGTTCGGCGAGGTAATGCGCCAGCCACCCCTCACCGCAGCCGACATCCAATACGGTTCGAGGCGCTTGCTCGAGTATCGCTTGCAGGATTGCAGAGTTCGTTGCCAGTACGCGGCTTTCGATCTGGCCGCTACGCACTGCAGACGACCAGGCGGCCGCGTTATCGCTCCAACTCGCCCGTATTTGCTTCTCGGGATCCGGCACCTTGTTCATCGGCTCCACAGGATCGATACCAAAGCGCTGACGTAAAGAAACAGCGACATCCCGATCTGCTGGACTACGGACATCGGGCTCGTTATGAAGAATAGACCGAGTATGAACGGAAAGGAAACACCAGCGCGCCGAAGAGGGATCCTGCTGCAACGCCCGCGATGACGCCGCGAACCGGGCCGAGATCCGATTTATAACGGTCCGGCGGAGAACCACACCGCGGACGGCGCCGATCGCGACGTCCACCCAGAAAAGCCACACGTCAGACATTGCCGATTCAGCCCCAGATCAGTCTGATTGCAGCCTCACAGATTGCCGCACCGACGCCAACGCCGAGCAGCAGTTCCACGGTTTGGCGGTAGGAATACAGAGAACCGTCGATCGGCCGCTGCCGAGCCAGCCGATCCGCCAACTTACTCTGGCCGAGGACAGCGGTGACGGCCGCCACCGCAAATGAGCCCAGTGCGGTTACGGAAAAACCCGACACTCGCCAGAAGCCAGCCTGCAACAGGACCAGGCCACCGCCTGCGGCGACCACGGCGAGCCAGCTCAATTGTTTGAACTGCTCAGCCCACAATTTCCAGATGAGCTCTTCACTTATCGCCGGATCGGCAGGTGCTGGCACGACTGGCAGATCAAGCGTGAATCGACCGAGCCACTTCTGCGCTGATCATCGGACGGATCGTCGGCGAGGCAGATGAACGCGCCGGTGCCGGCGCGCAGCTGCTCGATGCCGTTTTTGCCGGATTCATGCCAAAGCACCGTCGCAGATGCGCGGAACTCTTCGGGCAGCGGCGCGGTGGCCGACGATCAAGTGACAGCGGCGTGTTTCGGTTCGATGACGACTGACGGCTCGCCAGGTCGCGTCGATTCCAGGTAGTCACGGAAGCTTCGGGCGTACACCTGCTTTCGAGTGTCCCACCACGCTCGAATCCCTGGCTGATGAAAGTAGCCGATCAAAAGCACATTCCAGCCCTCCCAGGCTTCGTCGTCCATCACACCGTGTAAATGCTGGAAATAAAGATTTTCCCACAGTCGGAATTGCGAATGAAAGACGAGTCGCATGCGATTCTGCTCGGAGGCGGAGAGGGTATGCCAGCTCGCAACCCCACGGAAGAAGAGATCGGACAAATCAGGGTCTTCATAAATGGAACGAGCGAATTCGGTTCCACCCACGGCGACCGACTGGCTCATGGTTTGGCGCAGCGCGATCGTGTTTTGCCGGATCTGAGTCGCGAGATAGACTAACGACACGAGCACGGCAACAGCGGAGAGAATCTCTGCTAGTGATCCAAAGTCCTGAAGATCCACGTTCTGGCGCTCCCAAGATTACAACGCGACAACATCGATTCGTGTTAACCACAAGCTACCACGCAATGCCGTAATCCTCGCCGTAGTTGCTGACCGCTCCCCACATGGTGCCGTGCTTGCGGTCGAACCAGATCGCGGTGGTCGGGCCGGACGTGCGCTCAGCGAACCGCAGTTCGTAACCCATACGCTCCAGCTCCGCTCGCACCTGCGGTGACGTCGACGACGCGACCAGAAGACGTCCCGGCTGCGCCGCGTGATCATCGAATGAGTTGCGCATCTGGAAGGAATTGATGTTGGGCGCTTCGACCGCCTGCTGCGGCGTCATGCCGAATTCCACGACATTGAGAAAATACTGCAACAGATTCTGATCCTGCGTGTCGCCTCCCTGCACGGAGAACGCGCCCCAGGGCATACCATCCTTCATGGCGAGCGATGGCGCGAGCGTTACACGCGGCCGTTTGCCGGGTTGGATCACGTTGAACGGATTGTCGGCGGGATCGGTCACGAACTGCTGCGCGCGCTGACTCAAGCCAATACCTGTGCGTCCCGCGATCACCGCCGGAATCCACGCGCCGCTCGGCGTCACCGAGATCACCCAGCCTGATGAGTCTGCGGCCTGGATCGACGTCGTACCGGCGTAGAACGCTTCCTCCCATTTTCGCGTCGACGCTTCCGACGTAATGCGCACCGGCTTCGGCTTCGGTGGCCACGCAGCCAAATACTGCTTGAATGGATTCGTGGCGTTCTGATACGGATACGGATCACCGGGTTTCACTGTGGTGTCGTTGCGCTCCGGATTGATCAGTTGCGCGCGCGCTTTCGCGTATTCTTTCGACAGCAGGCCGCGCATCGGTTCTTCCGGCGGGAAGTCTGGATCGCCGTAGTAAAAATCACGATCGGCAAAAGCGAGGTTCATGACCTGATAGAGAGTGTGCATGTACTTCGCGCTGTTGTAGCCGAGTGACTTGACATCGATGTTCTCGAGAATGTTCAATGCTTGCAGCATCACCGGACCCTGTGTCCATGGCTTCAGCTTGTACACCTCGATGCCTTTGTAATTCGTAGAAAGCGGTTGCTCGAGCTTCACTTTCCAATTCGCCAGATCTGCCATGGTGAAGAGACCACCCTCTTCGCGCGCGGCGCGCACTATCTCCTGCGCGATGTCGCCCTTGTAAAACCGATCGTAGGCAGCGTAGATGGCTTCCTTGCGAGACTTGCCGGCACGCAAAGCGTTCGCTTCCGCCTCGACCAGCTTGCGCAGCGTGGCTGCCAGATCCGGCTGACGAAAAAGCTCGCCGGCTTCGGGCGCTTCGCGTGGCTCGCCGCGATGTGGCAGGAATACGGACGGCGAGTACTTCCACTGCTTGAGCTTCGCCTTGTTGCGCTCCATCGAGTTGGCCGTTTGCGCTTCGATCGCGTAGCCATCCGCCAGCCGAATAGCCGGTGCCAATACCTGCTCGAGCGACAACGTGCCGAATTCCGCAAGCATCGTCATCAAGCCACCCGGAGTGCCGGGTGTTACTGCGGACAGCGGACCATCCTCGGGAGGATAGTTATAGCCCTTGGAGTTGTAGAACGCTGTCGTCGCACCGGTCGGAGCGACGCCGAGCGCGTTGATACCGATGACTTTCTTCGTGTGCGGATTATAGATCAGCGCCTGCGTCTCGCCGCCCCAGCCGAGCACGTCCCACTGCGTAGCTACCGCCGCGAGCATGGCACAGGCAGCATCGATAGCGTTGCCCCCTTGCTGAAAAATCAGGGCACCGGCAGCGGCGCCGAGCGGCTTGCCAGTGAGCGCGATCCAGTGCGTGCCGTGCAACGGCGGGCGCTGCGTCTGGCGGGAAAAGATTCGATCCTGCTCTTGTGCGGATAGCAAACTCGTTACGAAGAGGGTGAGAACGAGTGCTAGACAAAATGCGCGACGTTGCATGGCTGGACTCCAGTATTTCGAGTTGACGACGTCGTTCTGGTTGTTATTCGTCTCCAATGATCATCTCGAGCGATTCCATTCCGACCAACACTTCCCGTGGCTTCGAGCCGTCCGGCGGTCCAAGAATCCCGGCATTGTGCAGCTGATCGATGATGCGCGCGGCGCGACCGTAACCAACGCGCAGTCTGCGTTGCAGCAGCGATGTCGAGCCCTGGTTGTGCTGCACGCAGATTTCAGCCGCCTGCCTGAACAGCTGATCGCGCTCGCCGAAGAATTCGGCCGTGCCATCATCGCTTGTCTCGCTGGCTTCCCGCGACCGTACGTATTCGAGAATGTCTTCCTCGCTCGCGGGCCGGCCCTTCGCGCGCTCCTCGTACCACCGCATGATGTTCTCGGTGTCCTCCGTCGAGATGTAAGCGCCCTGTATACGCACCGGGTCCGACTGGCCCGGTGGCAGGAACAGCATGTCGCCATTACCAAGCAGCGCGTCGGCGCCATTCTGATCGAGAATCGTGCGTGAGTCCACTTTCGAAGCGACGCGAAATGCGATGCGGCACGGAAAGTTCGCCTTGATGAGGCCGGTGATGACGTTCACGCTGGGGCGTTGGGTCGCGACAATCAGATGAATCCCGATGGCGCGCGCCTTCTGCGCGAGCTGCGCGAGCGGCTTCTCGATCTCCGCCTGCACCGTCATCATCAAGTCCGCGAGCTCATCGACCACGAGCACGATGTAAGGCAGCGGTCCGTCGGTATAGACGTAACGATCCGGATCCGATTCCGGCCCGATCGGCTCCACGCGCTTGAGCGGCGCGCCGTCGCGTGCGCGCTTGTTGAACTCGACCAGTGAACGGGCACCGTTCTCCGACAGCAGCGTGTAGCGACGCGCCATCTCCAGCACAGCCCATTTCAGCACAGTTGCCGCGTCGTGCGGATCCGTGACCACGGGATGCCGCAGGTGTGGAAGCTCGCCGTACATACTCAGCTCGACCATTTTCGGATCGATCATCAGCAGGCGCAGCTCGGCGGGCGGATGCCGATAGATCAAACTCGTGATCAAGGTATTTATGCAGACGGACTTGCCGGAGCCGGTCGCGCCCGCAATCAGCAGGTGCGGCATGCGAGCAAGATCGGCTACGTAAGGCCTGCCGGTGAGATCCTTGCCGAATGCGAGTGGCAACACGCCGCGGCCGCGCTGAAATGCCGGCGCTTCCAGAATCGAGCGCAAATAGACAACACTCGATTCGGGATTCGGCACCTCCACACCAACCGCTCCCTTGCCGGGAATCGGCGCTACAATGCGCACACTGGCCGCGCGCAACGCCAACGCGAGGTCCGCGTCGAGCGACGCAATGCGATTGACCTTCACGCCGGGTGCCGGCACGACTTCGTACTGCGTCACCACCGGCCCCGTAGTACGCCCGACCACTTCGCCTTCGACCTTGAAAGTGCGGAGCGTCTGCACGAGCACGTTCGCGAGACGATCGAATTCGGCCTCACTGGAGGCGTGGTCTTCAGCGGGCTGCTCGCTCAGCAAGGAAAGTGGTGGCAGATCAATGGAGTCAGGGCGGCCCAGATCCTCGAGGTAAGGCTCGCTCCTCTGCTTCGGAGACGGAGACGGAGGCGGAGTCGGGCGTGCCGGAATGATCACTTCGGGTTCGTCATACAAATCCTCGATCAACACAGACCCCGCCGCCGCCTCCGCCTCCGCATCCGTCTCCGGCTTTGCAGTGCGCACGCGCCGAAATGCCGCGGCAACCGGATTCCAGCCAACTGTCGCCACCAACAAAGCGATCAGCAGAAACGCGAGCGCGAAGGAAGCTCCAACGCGTCCCAACAGAGCAACCAGCGGCGTTGTAAGAGTGGTTCCGATCCAGCCGGCGGTTTCCGGCACGAGCAGGATGGCGATCTCGGCGCCGCCGCAATCGCAGAACAGCGCCGCGCTTGCCGGCATGAGCAACGCGAGGCCCGCGAGCAAAGCGCTCCACTGCACGGCCGTGTCGCGCCTGATCCAGTCGAACGAAGCCGCGCCGGCCAGCGCGAACACCAGCGGTATCGCAAGCGCACCAACGCCGAGCACCCAGTAAGCTGCGTCGGAAAATTCCCGTCCGAGCACGCCCATGATGTTGCCGGTCGCGAAAATGCCGCCGGCGCGCGGGATGCTTGCCACCGGGACCAAACTCAAGAACGTGAAGATGCCGAGTGCCAGCAGACTCAGGCTCAGAAGTTCGCGGCGCTTTCTATCAGTCAACATGGAGACGCCATCTCGAATTTCTAGAGTGTGACCTGGCGGTCAAACATTACCGGCACGATGTCGTGCAGGTTTTCCATTAAACAATATGCAATATCATCAGCGAGTCCCGCATCAATAATCTGGCGCGCGGCTCGCGTATGCGAGACTGCCGCGGCCAGATGCCCACGGTAACGCCGCTCCAGCGCGGTGGCCGCGTGGGCCGCATCGTTCAGCCGATCCGGCCCCGCCCCACGTGCGCGCACCGCGCGAATCAGCGAGCCCGCGCACAGCGCATCCTCGAGGGCGAAGCGACCCTCGCGGCCGGCACACAGAATCGCGATCGGCGCGTCGGCCCGGGCAAGGTCGGCGGCCACGGCGTTGAGGTTCAGAAACCCGGCAACTATACAGCGATCTGCCGTGCTGCCCGCAAACAAGGCCGGTGTGCCATTGGTCGTGTTCATGACGACGACTTTATCCGCGACCGCCGCGCGCGTGAATTCGAGTGGCGAATTGCCGAGATCGAAGCCGTCGATCTTGCGCGCACGCCGCTCACCGCACAGCAGCACCTCGCTGCGTCCGAGGCTTTGCGCGAGACGTACCGCGTCTTCGGTAGTTTCAGTGGGAAATACGCTGCGCGCGCCATTGGCGAGCGCTTCGACGATCGTGCTGGTCGCGCGCAGCACGTCTACCACCGCCGCTACTTTGCCTTTCAGCGGCCGGCGAAGCTCGTTCGGCGTGAAGAAAACGTCGATTCTCAATCAGGCAACAGCGACGGGCGCGCGCTCCGCCATGCGCCGTTCGACCCACTTGGTGTCGACGTCGCCGGCAACGAAATCAGGAGTTTGCAGGATCTCGAGCAGGAACGGAATCGTCGTGTGAATACCTTCGATTATGAATGACTCGAGGGCCAGACGCATGCGCGCGATCGCTTCCTCGCGTGTGTTTCCGTGCACGATCAGCTTGCCGACCAGCGAGTCGTAGAACGGCGGCACCATGTAACCGGCATAGGCATGCGAATCAACGCGCACGCCGGGACCGCCCGCCGGATGGAAGAAGCGAATCATGCCCGGACTCGGCGCGAAATTCCGCGCGGGATCTTCCGCGTTGATGCGGCACTCGATCGCGTGACCGCGAAAGCGCGTGATGCCCTCAGGCGGAATCGAGAGATGCTCGCCGGCCGCAACCGCAATCTGCTCCTTCACGAGATCGACATCCGTAACCAGCTCGGTCACGGGATGCTCGACCTGAATGCGCGTGTTCATTTCCATGAAATAGAACGAGCCATCCTGATCCAGCAGAAACTCGATGGTACCAGCCGATGCGTAGCCGATTGCCTCGCACCCGCGCACGGCGGCCTCACTCATTTGCTTGCGAATCTCCGGTGTGAGCGCGGGCGATGGCGCCTCTTCGATCAGCTTCTGATGTCTGCGCTGAATCGAACATTCGCGCTCGCCCAGAGAGACCACGCGGCCATACTGATCGCCGATCACTTGAATCTCGATGTGACGCGGACGTACCAGGAATTTCTCGAGATACACCGCGCCGTTGCCGAATGCCGAGCGCGCTTCGTTCTGCGCCATGTTGAACTGGCCGGCGAACACCGCTTCTTCGAGCGCGACGCGCATACCTTTGCCGCCACCACCGGCGGCGGCCTTGATGATGACCGGAAAACCGATGTCGTGCGCGAGCTGAAGCGCCATTTCTTCGTCCGTAACCACGTCCGGACTACCTGGAACGGTCGGCACCCCAACATCGTGCATGGTTTTGCGCGCCATCGCCTTGTCGCCCATCAGCCGGATCTGTTCGGCCGTCGGTCCAATGAACGTGATGTCACTGCGGTCGCAGATTTCCGCGAACTCGGCGTTCTCCGCGAGAAAACCGTAGCCCGGATGGATCGCTTCCGCGCCAGTCACTTCGGCGGCGGCAATGATGCGTGGAATGTTGAGGTAGCTGTCGCGTGGTGCAGGCGGTCCAATGCAGACATCTTCATCGGCGAAACGCACGTGCAGCGACTCGCGGTCGGCTTCGCTGTAGACCGCGACCGTGCGAATGCCGAGCTCGCGGCACGCGCGAATGATGCGGAGCGCGATTTCACCGCGATTGGCGATGAGAATTTTTCGGAACATTCTAAAAGCTACGACGGGTCAATACGGAAGAGCACCTGGCCGTATTCGACCGGATCGGAATTCTCGACGAGAACCTCGCGAACGGTGCCGTCCACTTCGGACTCCAGCTCATTCATTAGCTTCATCGCTTCGAGAATACAAAGCGTCTGCCCCTTCTTGACGACCGAGCCAACCTCGACATACGGCGGGGCTTCCGGAGCGGGCGCGTGATAGAAGGTGCCGACCATCGGCGACTTCACGTCTATCAGGTTCGTCGCGGCGGGCTCCGGCGGCGCAACAGGCGCAACGGGTGCGGGCGCGGCCTGAAGCGCGGATGGCTGCGGCTGTGCGGGCACGGACACCACCGGCGCTGCGGGCGGCGTCTTCGAGATGCGGATCTTGGTGCCAGCGCGGTTGAGCTCGAGCGAATCAATGCTGCTGTTGTCGATCGCTTCGATCAGTCCGCGGACAAAGTCCAGATCGATCATGGATTTGCCCGTATCGGTGGAAGCTGCTGCCGGCTGCTCAGCGTCGTCGCGCCGAACGGCGCGCGGTCGCGAGGCTGATGCCATGCGTTCTCCTTGGTTTCAATCGCATCATTTATGTCGCGCGCAAATGAGCGACCAGCCCTTTTAGTCCCAGTGTATAGCTATCGAAGCCGAACCCCATGATAGCCCCTAACGCCTTTGGTGCCAACAGGGACTCGTGACGGAATGGCTCGCGCGCCTGGAGATTCGAAAGGTGTACTTCAACGAAAGGGCGTCCAACGCCGGCCAGCGCATCGCGCAAAGCGACGCTGGTATGCGTGTAGGCGCCCGCATTCACCAAAAAACCATCGACGCGGCCTGCTGCCTCGTGGATTCGGTCGACCAGCAAACCTTCGACGTTGGACTGAAAGATTTCGACATCCACGTCCAGGATGGCTGCTTCTGCCCGAATCCTGGCGTCGAGGTCCGCCAATGTCGCGCTGCCGTACACATTCGGCTCGCGTTGGCCCAGCAGATTCAAATTCGGGCCGTGCAGAACGGCTATTCTCACTTCTTCAGGCTCTGAAGCCACGACCGGAACATCTCCAGGTCGTCGTCGTCATCACCTGGGCCAGGCGCTTCGTCCGGCGAAGCCGCAGCTTCAGACGCGGCGGCTGTTGCTTGTGGTGCGGCTGGCTCCGAGTCGCCGAACCATTCATCGAACGCCTCTTCGGAGTTGGTGGCAGAGCTCGGCGCCATCGGCGATGACGGCGGAGACGGAGGCGGCTGCGGATCCGGCGCAGCAGGCTGCTCCCACGGCATGGCCTCCGGCTCGACCGCGGTTGCTGCCGTTAGCGGACGCGGCTCTTCGATGGATTCTTCTTCCAGCAGCAGGAGTTCGCCCTCTTCGGACTCCACAGGCAGCTCATCGAAGACGATTTCTTCAGGTTCGGCCGGCGCGGCCGGCAGCGGCGCTTGCGCCGCAGGTGCAGCGGTCGGGCGCCATGACAAAAGCGATCGGAAATAATCCGTGATCGGTGGCGCAGCTTCAGAGGCAGTCTCGGTCGGCTGTTCAGCCCACGCGTATGGCGTCGGGGCACTCTGTGCGGTGCCGGCGGCTCCGGCGAGCCACGCCTCCGTTTCCTCCGGCGCCTCGCCACGCGAAAGCGACGCGACTTCGTTCAGTTTAGCCTCGAGACCGGCCTCGCCCGGCCGCTCGCGCAGCAGGGCGCGATACACGTCGGCGGCCCGCTCGTACAAGCCCTGAGAGCGATAGAGCTCCGCAATCGTCTCGGTGACCAGCTCACCGCCCTCTTCCTCAACCGGCGCAGGTTCAGTATGCGCTTCCGGCTCTGCATACGCTTTCAGCTCTTCCTGCGCCTCCGGCTCTTCGACGGCTGTTCCGAGATCAATGACCTCGAACCCTGCCTCCGCCTGCACCCCTCCCTCGTCCGGCAGCGGCTCGAAGCTGATCTCCTCGAAAACAGCGGCTGCTTCCGGCACTTCGACAGGCAGTGAAAGTGCAGCCAGCTCGCCGAGATCACCCGGCAGCCCTTCTTCTTCGACGTCGTTCGATGGCACCCAAGCGAGATCGATTTCCTGCGAGACGAAATCCGGCATGGGCTCCGGCTCCGGCTCGCGCGGCGGGGGGGGCGCTGGGACCGGCTCGGGCTCTGGTTCGGGCTCCGGCTCTGGTTCTGGTGCAATTGGGCTGGGTGCGGCAGCCGGAGGAGTGCTCAGCTTGGCGATGATTTCGCCAATTTCTTCGTTGTTAGGATCCTGGTGGCGCAGCTGTTCGAAGTAGCCCAGCGCTTCTTCATTGTGGCCGGCGGCGCGCGCGATGTCTCCGAGTGAGCGCAAAGCAACGAGATTGTGGGGATCGAGCCCGAGCACACGGCGGAATGCTTCGGCAGCTTCTTCAGGCTGCTCGAGACCGAGCAATACGCGGCCAAGCACGACGTGGGCGCTGGCATACCCCGCGTGCTTTTGCAGGCCATCTTCGAGAATGGTCCGGGCGCGGTCGAGCTCACCCGCTTTTCGATAGGCCTCGGCGAGGTGCGTGAATACGCGACCTTCCGGATTGTTCGCGTATAACGCTTCGAGCTTCGCTATCTCCTCGCGACTCGATTCGGCCATTCAAGCTCCAAAATGGAGTGTTCGGGATGGTTGGAAGTGAAGGAAAAAAAGATAGACCCGCGGGATGGGCCAGTCAACGCGCTAATGCCGGTGGCATAAGGATTTCCACGTTCGACCGGTTGCTCGAAATCCGCGCCAGAATTAAATTTCGCTGTTTGCCGCCATTCCAATTCGTCAGGTAATTCGGAGTTCGCTAGTTCTATGATGCGTCAAATGAGAGACAACATGAAGTGGATCATGGTCGCAGTCGCGATCGCCTTCGTGGGTCTCATGGTTTTCGGTTGGGGGATGGACATTACCGGTCGCACCAGCTCGGCCACAACCGGTGGCGAGATGGGACGGGTGAACGGGGAGGTCATTTCATACCAGGAATGGCTCGGCACCTACAGAAACCTTTACGACCAGCAGCAGCGTCAGAATCCCGGGCAGCCGGTTGGCGCGGCGTTGAATCGCCAAATCGAGAACTCGGCGTGGGACCAGCTCGTGATGCAGAGGCTGGTGAATCAGGAGCTGCGCCGCCGCGGCATCGAGGTAACGGAGTCCGAGATTCGGCAGGCCGCTCGTTTTGCGCCGCCGCCGGAGATGATGGACAATGAGGTCTTCAAGACGAACGGTCAGTTCGACATCAACAAGTACCATCAGTTCCTCGCATCACCGTCGATCGATCCGAATCTGCTTTTGCAGCTCGAGGCGTATTACCGGGACGTGATTCCGCGCAGCAAACTGTTCTACCAGGTCACCTCCGGCGCATACATGACCGAAGCGCAATTGTGGCGAATCTGGAGGGATGCGCGCGAGACCGTGAAGGTCCGCTACATCGCGATCGATCCGGAAGTGGTCGTGGCCGACGGCAGCGTGACGGTTAGACCGGACGAAATCAAGGATTACTACGACGAGCATCAAGACGAATTCAAGCGGCCCGCGAGCGCGCGAGTTCGATATGTCGCAATCGATCGTGCGCCGACCGCGCCGGACAGCGCCGCCGCGCTTCAGCGCGCACGCGCTGTGCGCGCAGCCGCGATCACGAACTTCGAGGAAGCCGCCAAGCAGTCGGCTGACTCGCTATCTGCTCGCACCGGCGGCGAGCTTGGCAAGATGCGACGCGGGCAGACCGTGCCGGCCTTCGAACAGGCGGTCTATGCGCTGTCGATCGGCCAGGTGAGCGAGCCGGTGCTCACGCAATTCGGCTATCACATCATCAGAGTCGACGCGCGTACGGATGAGGATTATGAAGCGCGTCACATTCTGATTCCGATTACGCGCTCCGCCGAAAACGAGGGCGCACTGCTCGAGCGCGCGGATTCACTCGAGAATCTAGCCCAGCATCAATCACTCGAGCGCGCTGCGCAGCGCCTTGGCTTGAATATGCGTAACGGCGAGCTGAACGACAGCACGCCTTATTTGCCGGTTATTGGCCCGGCCGATGATGCGGCGCAATGGATTTTCCGCGATGCGGAAGTCGGCGAGACCAGCGATGTGTTCGAGACGCCCAACGCCTACTACATCGTCGAGCTGCTGTCGCGCATGGATGCGGGTATCACGTCGCTCTCGGACGCCAGAGCCCAGATCGAACAGAAGCTCAAGACGAAGAAGAAGCTCGAGCGCGCCAAGGAGTTCGGCCGTACCGTCGTCGAAAGAATCCGTTCAGGCGCATCGCTCGATCAGGCCGCGGCTCAGTACAATCTGCGCGTTGCGGAAGCCGGGCCGTTCAGCCGCCTCGAGTTCGTGCCCGGACTCGGCCGCGCGAATGCGGTGGTGGGCACTGCATTCGGGCAAAAGCCAGATCAGATCAGCGGCATTGCCGAGGCAGAAGGTATGCTCTTCATTGTGCAGACGCTGGAGAAGCAGGAAGCCGACCGAGCCGAGTTCGAAGCCCAGAAGACCGCGACACGCGCCCGCATGACCCAGGCGCTCGCAGAGCAGCGCTGGAACGAGTTTCTCGCCGCGTTGAAGGAGAACGCGAAGATCATCGACAACCGCGACGAGCTGCGCCGACAGCAGCAGGAGCTGGCTCAGAATCCGAACGCGACGAGTCCGCTCGGATTCTAATTTCTCGAGAGAAAACTAGACGTTTTCTTTGTTCTCGGTCGTTGAAGACGGCACCGCCGGCCGCTGGGCGGGCGGCTGAACCTGGTTGTTGTCGAGAGGGCGATCGATCTCTGAGTTGATGTCACGCATCGACTTCTTGAATTCGCGGATTCCCTTCCCGAGTCCGGAACCGAGCTCCGGCAGCCGCTTGGCGCCGAAGATCAGCAACAGGATGATCATCAGGAAGACCATCTCCATGGGTCCAATGTTACCCAACATAACGTATCGTCCTTAGAACCAGGATCGCATCACCAGGGCCACCAGCAGGATGCCGACCAGGCTCAGCACGTTCAGGTTGATCGTCAGCGGCCCGATGACGAACGCTACGGCTATCAAGTCGAGACTAAGCGGACCGAGCGAGGCCGAGACCGACGTCGTCAGAAACTCGCGCGCCGCGCTATCGGGCATGAACACGACAGCGATCTTCGTGAATAGCGCACCGAGAAAGACGCCGACGATGACCGCCCACACCATACGCGGTATAGCCCGCCTTGGTCCGATCATGCTACCCCGGTCATGGTCTCATGCTCCCATGCCCCCATGATCCCATGCTCCCATGCTCCCATGCTACCCCTACCCCCATCAGTGTCTCCGATCCACAACATAGGTTACCGCGTCCCGTAAGGCATCGGTAGCATCACCAGTGGGCAGCGCGCTCAACGCGGCGGCCGCCCGCTCCCCATAGAAACGCGCCTGCTCGAGCGCGTAGCTGATGCCGCCGTGCGCGTGCACCAGCTCGACCATGCGCTCGATTGCGGCATCGGTCGGATCGGGGTCGGCGAAGAAATGTTCGACTTCGCGCCGCGCCGGCGCCTGCATCACCTCGAGTGCGCAGATGAGCGGTAGCGTGACCTTATGCTCGCGCAAATCGTGTCCGGCCGGCTTCCCGGTCACCGCTTCCGTCTCGTTGTAATCGAGCAAGTCATCCGCAATTTGAAACGCCATGCCGAGCTGATGACCGTATAACGCAAGTGCTGCTCGATATGCCGGTTCGCCTGCAACCGAGCCCAGCTCACAAGCGGCCGACATGAGTGAAGCCGTCTTGCTCGCGATCAGCCTGTAGTAATCGCTTTCGGTGAAACGCAACGCATCGCACGACGCGAGCTGCCGCATCTCGCCAATGCTCATCTCGTTCGCGGCGCGCGACAGCACCTCCAGCAAATCGATACGGCCGAGCGCCGTCAACTCCATCACCGAGCGACTGTACAGATAATCGCCCATGATGACGGCAGTCTGGTGATTCCAGAGCGCGTTGACGGTCGGCATGCCGCGCCGCAGCACCGAATGGTCGACCGCGTCATCGTGAACGAGGGTGGCTAGATGCACCAGCTCGACCAGCGCGGCGAGCGTCACCGCGCGCGGATGCGGACGCTCGCCGATCCGATTGGACAACAGCAACAGGGTTGGCCGAAACATTTTTCCCCGCGCCCAAAGCAGGTGGTCGTTCACCTCTTCGATCACGGGGAAATCTGAAAGGACGATGCGGCGCAGCTCATCGACGACCGCTTCGAGTTGCTCCTGCACAGGCTGTTGGATTTGTGAGAGCTTCGGCAAACTCGTGCGAAGCATTTCTACTCCAAGCGATAGCGATTGCGATTGCGGCTAGTAGTTTATCGCCTCCCTATCGCTATCGCTATCCCTCTCGCTATCGCCATCTCAAAGCCTGGACAGCCGTTCGGTCGTGTCCTGGAAGCCGATATCGATGGCGATGATCTTCTCGAATGCCGCCTTGGCTTCCGCGCGCTGCCCGAGCTCCTCGTGGGCGCGGCCGAGATTGTAATACACGCCGAGCAGATCGTTCTCGTCCTTGTGCGGCAGTTGCGCTGCGCGATTCAGCAGCGTGACCGCTACGCTGTATTGCTGCTTCATGACGAAGCAGGAGCCAAGCTCTTCGTATACCTTCAGCTTCTCCTGACCGGCGCGCAGTGCGGTCTGGAATTCACCGATCGCCTCATCAATGAGCCCCATCTCCTTGAACGCGATGCCGAGGTCGTAGTGACTGCCGGCGTCTTCGGTCGGGATGCTCTCGGCGACCTTTTGCTTGAACTGCGCCAACATATCGGCGAAGTCCTTTTCCTCATCCCCGGTCGGTGGCTTCTCTGCCACCACGAAGCGCGTGCTGTCCTGCGCGACTTCCTCCTCATCGTCATCGAGGAATGACGCGAGATCGACGTACTCCTTTTCTTTTTTCGGAGGCGGCGGCGGAGGCGGAGGCGCCACCGCCTCCGGCGCAGGCTCTGGCTCAGCTTCTATTTCCTCTTCGACAACGGGCTCAGGCGCCGCGACTTCCAGCGGCGGCAATTCGGTTATGCTATCCGTCTCCGTCTCCGCCTCGGTAGAGAAATCTTCGAAGCCAGGCAGCGGCTCAATTTCTTCCTCTGTCGCAGCGAAATCGTCAAAGCCGGGCAGCTCCGCGAGCGGCTCCGCCTCCGTCTCCGTCTCCGCCTCCGTCTCCAACCCAAAATCATCGAAGCCAGGCAGGCTGAGCGCAGCTTCATCGCTCGTTTCCGCAGCAGCTTCGGCTTCTTCCAGCTGCGGCAAATCGAACGACGCGGTTTCTTCCTCTTCTGCAATCTCTTCGGGCGAAACTCCGAGCGATGGCTCGAGCCCGATGTCGAGCGCCTCGACTTCCTGGGTTTCAGCACCGCCGAAGCCGGACTCGATGTTGATGGTTTCGAAGGCGACGTCGCCGCCTAAGTCGAGACCACCTTCCATTCCAGTTTGCTCGATGGTAAGCGTGTCTTCCGCTAGCGTCGGCGCCTCGGTCTCGGGCTCCGCTTCTGGTTCCGCGACCGGCGCGGTAGCGACCTGGTCCATGAAGCCAGGAAGTTGATCTGCCTCGTACGTGTGGGCAGCGTGATGGGTTGTTTGCTGCGTAGCACTGACATCGGCGTTGGGATCGAGCGTTACTATCTCGGCGCGAATCGCATCTGCTTCCGCCTGCTGCCCGGCGGCGAGCCGCAACGCATAGGCGCGCTGGAACTCTTCGACCGCGCGCTCTTTGCGGTCATGATCGCGCAGCTGGCGCGCCAGCAATTCTCGGGTTTCGGCATCCTCAATTACATCGGCGAGATCGGCGAGCGCGGCGAACGCATCATCCAGCGCGCCCTTCTTGATTGACTTCTCGGCGTACTCCAGATACCAACGCCGCGCATCGGTGAAGAAACCTTGCGAACCGCTGAATGAACCAAGCTTCCTCAGCAGCTCCAGCCGATTCGCGTCGTATCGGAGGGCCTTGTTGCAGAGTGCGATGGCATTGTTGTACAAACCGGCTTCGGCATAGCGGTCGGCGGCCTGCTCGTAGTACTTGACCGCGTCGCTCGGACGACCGAGGCGCACGTGCAGGTCACCGACGCGGTTGTACAGCGGCAAATCGAGCTCGGCGCCATCACCCTGTTCTCCGATCTGCAAGACCTGGAGATAAGCATTGATGGCTTTTTCCCACTCTTCCTTTTGCTCGAATTTACGAGCGTCATCTTTCAGCTTGGCGATTGCCTTCATGCAGTCAAACTTGAGGGAATCCCCTTTGTTTTGCGACGTACCGCGCCAGCCGCTGCGAGAGCACGCGTTCGGCCGAGAAGTTTTCCAGCCGCAGAGCTTCCGGGGAAATGGAGTCTATCAGCTGGTCCGGTATCATGCCTATCACTTCCGTTTTTGCGACGTCGCCACCTTCCGTCTTTACCAACTCACACACCCTTTTGAATACTTCCGATGGCGCTGCATTCTCGATGTCCTCAAGATTCATCGAGATCTGCAGCGCGTTGCGGCTTGGCAACTCCAGCGCCAAAGCTCGCACACCACGCATCCCGCCGCTGGCCGCGCGGATTGTCCTGGCAATGCTGCGCGCCTGGCTCAAAGCAATGCCGCTTACCCAGATGTTCCAGGCGAGCAGCACCGGCCGCGCGCCGATGCAGCATACCCCGGCCGTTGGGTGCGCGCCCGGCTGTGGCCATGCTGGTGGCAATAGATCAGGCTCGCGCCCCTCTGGCCAGTGCGTGACCAGAGATTCGAAGCCACCTCGTCGCAGTGTCGCCAGGTCTCGGCCCGGCGGGTCGGACGCCTGTCCGTAAAAATAAACTGGTAGCCGAAGCTCGGTAGCGAGCTGCTGTCCGACGCGGCGCGCACTCTGCCGTGCCTCGGCCATGCTGAGACCGGCGAGGGGCACAAAGGGGAGAACGTCGATCGCGCCAATACGTGGGTGAACGCCGCTGTGCCTTCGCAGATCGATCCGGTCCATCGCGACTTCGGCGCCCGCGACAGCCGCCGCTTCCACCTCGGCGGGTGCGCCTATGACCGTGACGACCGAGCGGTGATGATCCGGGTCAACGGACCAATCGAGTACTTCTGCACCACTGCGACGCATCGACTCGACGATCGCACGCACGACCACCAAGTCACGGCCTTCACTGAAGTTGGGCACCGCCTCGAGGACTCGGGCGGTCATCGCGTCGAAGATACGGACATGGCATTCATCTCACAAGCTAGATAATGCGGTTTCCGGCCTTCCAGACGGCTGCGACCGGCGGCGTCCCAAAGCGGTATGGGATCTCGACATGCGACGCGACGTTCCACGCGACGACATCGCCTTTCGCACCGGCCTTCAATACACCGGCATGGTCGAGCCGCAACGCGCGCGCACCGCCGGCTGTCGCGGCCACGAGCGCCTCGAGCGGCGTCATTTGCATCTGCGAGCACGCCAAGGTCAACACGAGCGGCATGCTGACCGACGGGGCGGTGCCCGGATTGAAGTCGGTCGCGAGCGCGACGGTTACGCCCGCTTCGATCAGCCTGCGAGCGGGCGCGTATTGTTTCCTGCCGAGAAAAAAGAGCGTAGCGGGCAGTAGCGTTGCAACCGTTCCCGACGCCGCCAGCGCGCGGATGCCCGCGTCGGAAATGGCACCCAGATGGTCTGCCGAGACGGCACTCAGCGCCGCCGCCAGCTCGGCGGCGCCACTGTTTTCGAATTCGTCTGCGTGCAATTTTGGAAGCAGCCCATGCTGTTTGCCAGCCTCGAGGATGGTGCGCGCTTCGTGCGCGGTGAATGCACCCGGCTCCATGAAGACATCGCAAAAGATCGCGAGCTTTTCGCGCGCAACCGCGGGAATCATCTCATTGGTAACGAGATTCACGTAATCGGCGCGCTGATCGCGATACTCGAGCGGCACGTCGTGCGCGCCTAGAAATGTCGGCACGACATCGAGCACGGTGTACTCGGACAGCTGCCGAACGACACGCAGCAGCTTCAGCTCATCTGGCAGGCTGAGGCCGTAGCCGCTCTTGACTTCCATGGTGGTTGTGCCGTGCCGGAGCGCGAGCTGAAGCCGCGGCAATGCAAGCTCGACCAGCTCCTCGACAGAACGCGAGCGCACTTCGCGAACGGACGCATTGATGCCGCCGCCGCGCCGCGCGATTTCCATGTAGTCGAGACCTTGGCACCGCATCTCGTACTCGGCCGCGCGCCAGCCGCCAAATACTGCGTGTGTGTGCGAGTCCACGAAGCCCGGTGTCAACACTTGCCTCGCGCAGTCGGCTAGCTGCGCACCCGGGTTGCGCGCGATGACAGCTTGCTGCGGACCAATGTCGCTGACGATGCCGTCACGCAACGCGAGCGCGCAGTCGCGCAGAACGCCTGACACGCCGTCGACGATCTCGACGGCATTGATGAGCAAGGTTCCGTTCACGCGGGCGGCAGCGCCTGATGTAACTTCGCGAAAGCTCCGGAGTGCACGAGGCCGGTCAATGCCTCGATGTCGGATGACAACTGTCGGTCGGAGTCCAGCGCCGGTACAGATGCGCGTACCAGCTCGTAAGCGCGCGCCACACCGCGTCCCGGTTTGAGTGGCTTCAGGAACTCGAGCGCCTGCGCGGCCGTCATTAATTCAATTGCCAACACGCTCTCGAGCAGGCGTGCCGACGCGCGCGCCTTCAGCGCGGCATGCACACCCATCGAAACATGATCTTCCTTGTTGTTGTCGGTAGGCACGTTGTCGACACTGGCGGGATGCGCGCGCAGCCGCAGCTCCGCGACCAGCGCCGCGGCAACGATCTGCGGCATCATCATTCCGGAATTCACGCCGGCTTCCCGGATCAGAAACGCGGGCAGACCGGAGAGCGCAGGATCGATCAGCCTGGCAATACGCCGTTCGCTGATCGCTGCCATGTCCGCGCACACGATCGCGAGCAGGTCTAGTACCTGCGCGACCGGCTGGCCGTGAAAGTTGCCGCCGCTCAGTACGAGGTTCTCTTCCGGAAAAATCAATGGATTGTCCGTTGCGCTGTTGGCTTCGATCTCGAGCACCTGCTGCACGTACGCGAGCGCTTGCCGCGCGGCGCCGTGAACCTGAGGCATGCAGCGAATTGAATAGGCATCCTGCACGCGCGGATCGTTCGCGCGGTGAGATTCACGAATCTCGGATTCCTGGAGCAGCGTGCGCAGCCGCGCCGCGCTCTCGAGCTGTCCCGGATGTGGCCGCACGCGCTGGATCGCGGGGTGGAAGGCGTCCGGTGTGCCGCGCAGCGCTTCCAGACTCATCGCGCCGGCAACCTCAGCGGTATCGACCGCGCCCGCGCTGTCCTGAAACGCGAGGATGCCAATGCCGGTCTGCACTTGCGTGCCGTTGTTAAGGGCGAGTCCCTCTTTCGCCTCGAGCCTGATCGGTTGCAACCCGACCTGCTCGAGCGCGGCGCCGCCCGGCATGCGTTCGCCCTGGTAAAAGGCTTCGCCTTCGCCGATCAGCACGAGCGCGAGATGTGACAGCGGCGCGAGATCCCCGGACGCGCCGACGCTGCCGCGCTCGGGAATAACCGGATGTATGCGGCGATCGATCAGCTCGAGCAGCAGCTCGATCAGACACAGCCGCACGCCGGAATGTCCAAGCGCCAGCACATTCGCGCGCAGTAGCATGATTGCGCGCACCTCCTCTTCCGGAAGCGGTTCGCCGATCCCCGCGGCGTGGCTGCGGATGAGATTGAGCTGTAGCTCGTGAATGCGTTCGTGCGGGATGACGACTTCGGCGAGCGCGCCGAAGCCGGTAGATATACCGTAGACGACTCGCCCCTCTTCGATGACGCGGTCGACCACCGCGCGCGCGGCCTCGACGCGCCGGCGCGCGTCCGCCGACATGCGCACCTGCGTTTCCGGCGCGCGCGCAATGCGCTCCACATCGCTCAGGCGAAGCGCATTACCTGCAAGCTCGAGGAGTTCCGGCATGCCGCGCAAGATAGCGGGCTATTGGAAGGCGCGCACGTTGCTTCGCTGCTGATAGTCGAACTTGATGTCGGGGTTCGCGCGCAGCTTGACGTTGAAAACGAAGCTGAAATTGCCGTTTGGCGATTTCATGAAGTTGAAGTTCGCATCCCAGTCGTGCATCTGCCGTGTGAACGTGAGGATATGATCGCTGAAATTGCTGGTCGAGAAGGAGTAGCCCGTGTTCCACGACACGTTCCACTGCTGGGTCGGCTGGAAGCTGACACTGGCGGTCATCATCTCGTTGCCGTTTGACTGAACGCCTGGAACTGCGTCTGGCCGGGGGCGTTCCATGCTGACGGTGAATGAAGCATTCCAGGCGCCGACCGGCCCGCGCGACTGCTGGGTTTCGGCGCGATTGCGGTTGCCGATCATGCTGAACTCGGGACGCGTTTCATTGGTCGGGTTGGGACCGCCCTGCGCATCGGTCGTGGCCGGTGTCTCCGCCGAGCCTGTCGGCGGCGGCGCGTCCGTCTGCTTGCCCAGCCCGAAGAGCCGGAACAGCCATGAGTTGTTGCTTAGTGAGAAAGACGCGTTGACCCGGCTCAGGTGCGGCGCGAAATCTCGGTCGGCTTGCTCGCCCATGGTCGTACCGTCACCGGCAGTGACTGGCTTGAACAGATCATGTGTAATGGTGAGCTGAAGACCGCGCAACAAATCCGAATTGAGCGAATTGCTGATGGTTGTGGTCTGAATGCCCTGGCCCGTTCGGCCGGCCACGAAGTCGTACACGACCGCGTCCGTCGATAGCGACAGCACGGTAACTTTGCGAGCCTGCGGCAACCGGCGCGGCTTGGTGGGATCGGTGCTCGTCGAATCGATCGCAGCGCTGTCGGCGCTCGCGCCTTCCGTCGGATCCTCGCGATACTTGCCTTCGATAGTCTGACTCATTCCGATCGTAATGGAATTGCGCTCGCGCGCACCGTTCGCGCCGAATATCGCGACCCGCAGCGAATCGAGCGGATTGATCGTGGCGGCAGGTGAGTACGTATACGTGATCGACGGCGACAGGCGGTGACGAAGCCGGCTGATCGGACCAATGCCCGGCCAGAAGCCAAATACATCGGCCCTCACCGCGGCGGCCAGGTCCATGCGCACCGGTCCACGCACCAAGGGGTTGCCGGCAATCGTGTCGTTGCGGATGAGATCCTGTCCGAGCGACAGGGACGGCGTGAATGTGGACGTCCCGATGAGTCGCTGCTGGAATCCCAGACTCGTATTCCAGCGCATGGTTTGGGATGCAACGAAGATCTTGGTGGTATCGCCACCGCGCGTGCCCTGTGCCCGCGCGAAATTCGACGTGAAACCCTGCGCCCAGGACAGCCGCCCCATGTTGAAGCTGCTGGTCGCGCTGGCCGCGAGCCCCGTAGGATCGAAGTCCGTATCCGCGAACTGGGTTCCCGTCCTCGAGACCGACGCGTTCGATGTCCACACCGCGTTGTTGTAGAACTTCGATTCACCCACGGCGGGGAACAGCGTCAGCGTTGCGAAGGTGACGCCGATTGATGGCAGCGTGTAGTCGACGCGGTCGTCGCTCAAGCTCTGCGTGCGGCTGAGCTGGGTATTGACGCTGCCCCAGCCGAATCGGCGGCTGATGCTGGCATTCGAGCGGATATCGCGCCGCAGCTCGCGCGGATCGTACGAGCTCTGCTGGATGAGCGCGGTTGACGACGTGTATTGCAGATCCGCGCGAATACCCATCCGCTCCGATGGTTCCCAGTTATGGTTTGCGGCTAGCGTGAATTCCCGACTGCCCGTGGTGCGCCAGAAACGCCTGAGGGTAGCGCCTCCCTGCATGAACCGGTTTACGAAACTGTAGTCGAACGACCCCTCGAGCGCGGTATAGTTGCCCGAAAACCAGTCGAGCGAGAGCTGCGAGCCGAGATTCTCGCTGATCGCCCAGTAAAAGCCAACGTCCCGAATGCGGCGGTTGTAGTTGGCGTTGCGGCGCACGATGTCGTTCACCGAAAACTCCGGCATCAAGATGCCGCTGCGGCGGCCTCGCTTCATGCTCTGCATCATGAACGGCAGCCAGAAGACCGGCACGTCACCGAAGTTGAGCGTGACGTTGCGCGCAACCATGACGTCGCGGTTGACGATCTTCACTTCCTTTGCCGCGAAGTGATAGTGCGGAATCTCCAGGCTGCAATCGGTGAAATTGGCGTCGTGTGTGTAAATGTCGCGGTCGCGTGAGTACAGGTCGCCGGTCACGAACCAGTTCGCCCCTTCACTGATCTGCGTGCGGGCTCCGGCCGCCATGCCGATGCGCTGGCGGGTGTCGTAGCAAAGCAGTCTGCTTTCCACCGGTGCGTCGCTCGCGCCGCCGGTAAGTACTGGTTTGCCGTAGCCGCAGGCGACCGCGGTGACCTCGTCGAACGTGAGCAGCGAATCCGCGGTCATGATCTGACCATCCCGCACCACGCCCGCCTTCTCGTCCGGTTTGCCGAACAGAACGAGTCGCTGGCTGTCCGCCACGAAATCGGCGGCCGTGCCGCGGTACTGCGTGGCCGCGAAATCCCGCAGCTGCAGCAGCTCACGCGTAATCGAATCGGTCGGGAAATCGGCGCCCGGCTGCTGCTGCGCCTGGGGTGTCGGCTGCGGCGCCGGCGTAGCGCGCTCTGGCGGGACCGCGAGGCTGTCGCTCGCAGTCGTGTCGCGCACTTCGGCCTGCCTTTGCGTGCGCAGCTTGTCGAGCACGACTTCGCGCGTGGTCCTGGGCCGCGCGGTGTCCTGCTGCTGCGGCTGTTGCGCCTGCGCCGCAGGCGCCACGAACAGAACCGCGAAGAGCGCGGCAGTCGCCATCGTGAGCGAGCGTCGGCGGCGGCGCTCGACCAGGCGCGCGAGCAGGATGCTGAGCTCGTAGAGCAGAATCAGCGGACCCATCATGAAAATCGTGAGAGTGATAGCATCGCCGGGTGTCGCGAACGCGGCGACCAGCGCGATGCCCGCGATCGCGTAGCGCCGCTTCTCCGCCAGGAATTTCGATGTGACCAGGCCGAGCGCGGACAGCACCAGCACCACGACCGGCAATTCAAAAAGGATGCCGAATGCAAGCAGCACTTTCACAACCAGTGAAATATAGGGGCCGATAACGATATTCTGCTCGAGCGTAGCTGTCTGGAAACCCATGAAGAACTTCAGCGTCATCGGCAGCACAATGTAGTACGCGAGCGCGACGCCCGCAGCGAACAGCACGAGGCCGAGATAAAGGGCCGGCACGATCGCGCGTTTCTCACGCGGCAGCAGAGCGGGCGAAATGAATGCCCATACCTGCGCCGCAACGATCGGAAACGCCAGCAGCAACCCGACCGTGATGGCGAGGCCGAGCGTTACGAAGAATGGATCGCCGGGGCTGAGATACTTCAGCTTCTGCTCGCCAATGAGTTGACGCAGCGGGTCGATCAGCAGCTCGAGCACGTTGAAGTGGGTGACCACGAAGAAACCGACCATCGTGCCGATCAGGATGGCAGCAATGCTTTTGAGCAGACGCCAGCGGAGCTCTTCCAGGTGGTCGAGGAACGGCATTTCCGCCGTTCCGCGGTTTCTCTTACCCATCGCCAATAATGTGCGGCGGCAGGGTTAACTTTTGCCACGGAACGCAAAAGTTAATCCTGCCCCGCTCCGAATTTAAACGGCAGTTCGACCTGTCCCTGACTCTGCGCGTTGCGGGCCCGCCGCGCGCTCAGGTCACGAAGTTCCTCGTAGAACTCGTCAATATCCTGAAAGTTCCTGTAAACCGAGGCAAACCGGACGTAGGCCACGTAGTCGCGCGCCTTGAGCCGCTCCATGACCATCTCGCCGATCAAGCCGGTTTCTATCTCGTCGACGCCGCGCTTCATCAGATCATCTTCGATCTCCGCAACGATCGTCTCGATGTCATCGGCGCTGACCGCGCGCTTCACGCACGCGAGCCGCAGTGAGCGAAGCAGCTTGCGGCGGTCGAACGATTCGATGGTGCCGTCCCGTTTTACCACCTGGAGCTGCCGTTCCTCGACATACTCGTACGTGGTGAAGCGCCTGCCACACGTCAGACACTCGCGCCTGCGTCGAATCGCGCCGCCTTCACGGCTGCTGCGCGAGTCGACGACACGATCCTCGGTTCCGTGGCAGTACGGACAACGCATCAGCGCAGCGCATCCCGCCGCTGTCGAGCGAGTCGCGCACTCGGCGAATCCGCGTAGCGAGTGATGATCAGGCCATACAAGCGGCGCGCTTCGGTCCGACGCCCGAGCCGCTCGGAGACCTCGCCGGCGCGGTACAATGCCTCGGGCGCGCGCGCCGACGTCGGATAGGCCGCCGATACACGCTCGAACTGTGCGACCGCCTCTGCCGAATCGCCATCTAGCAGGAACGCCTCGCCGAGGCCGAGCTGTGCGTCGGGCGCGCGCTCATGCTGCGGATACTGCGACAGGAATTGCTCGAATGCCGCGCGGGCCGCTGCCGACGATTTCTCTTCCAGCTTGGTGCGGCCGAGCGAATAGAGGTTGGCCGCGTCCGCCGGATTGCTCGGCTGGGGGACCGGCTGCGGGGCCGCGCCGATCTGCTGCCGCTCGAGCTGTTCGCGCAACTGGTTGATGCGCTGCTGACTCTGGCCGAGCAGTTCCTGCACGGTCACCAGCATGTCTTGCAGCTGGCGAATCTGATTCGACAGCTGGCCACGCGTCGTGCGCAGGACTTCCGCCATGGCGCGAACCGAGTCGGCGAGCGAGCCGGCCTGACGCAAAGACGCGCGATAGAGCGAGTCCTGGGTCGCCTGTAGCGACGCGAGATCGTTGCGCAAGAGTCGCACGTCCGATTTCGTCGCGACACAGCCCGCCATCAGGAACATGCATGCAATCGGCGCGAGCATGAGCCCGCGCCGATTCGTTGCCTTCGTCACTGCTTCCATTCAAAAGCTCGCTGTTAGAGCGCTCTACCTGGCAGGGACCAGACTGTCCCCGCCTCTCGTGATCTGGAACTCGGCGCGGCGGTTCCGCGCGTACGCGCTTTCGTCAGTGCCGGCATCGAGCGGCCGTTCTTCACCGAACGCGGCCACCTCGAGCCGCGACACATCGATGCCCGCGCCGGTCAGATATTCGCGCGCCGCATTTGCCCGTCGCAGCGAAAGTGCCAGGTTGTACTCAACGCTACCGCGTTCGTCGGCATGGCCGTCGATTCGCAGCGTGACACTCGGGTTGGCGCGCAGCACCGCCGCTTTGCGGTCGAGCACGCCCTGCATATCAGCGCGAATGTCGGATTGGTCATACTCGAAGAAAACCATTTCTGCGAGCGTCGCGGCTGCTGCCCGCGATGCCTCTGCCCCCGCGGCCGCATCCGCGGCACGACGACGCTCTTCCTCCGCGGCGCGCGCGGCCGCGTTTTCTGCAGCGGTGTCACGTGTGACCATCGGAGTTGTCTGCACCGGGGGCGGCGGCTCCGGCTCCCTTTTCCTGCACGCGCCCAGCATCATTCCAACGGCCAAGACCGCCAGCACACCCATACGTCCCGTCATGACCACCTCCGGTAGTGGTGTAAACACGTTAGTTCGATGCGACGCCGCTGCGCAGCAGCACCGGTGACCAATCCGCCATTTGTAGCCTGCTGCCCGATACCAATCTGCGTATCGTGCCGGTCTGACTGTCGATAACATACAAGCCCGATCCGTCTCTGCCCACCCCGCTGAACACAATGTGGCGTCCGTCCGGCGCCCAGCTGGGATCTTCATTTCTGCCGCTGCTTGTCAGCTGTTGCGCAACGCCCGGACGGCTCGGCTTCGCGATCATGATCTGGTACTCGCCGCGCGAGCGGCCGTGGAAGACAATGTCGTCGCCGGTGGGTGACCAGTCGGGCGCCGCGTATTCACCGCGCTCGCCGAAATTGTACGGCGAAATCAAAGTCGCCTCGCCACCGCTCGACGGCATTACGTAAACGTGCAGCTGCCCAAGCCGATCTGAATTGAATGCTATGCGACCGCCGTCCGGTGAGTAGCTGGGGCTCAAATCGTTGCGCGGACCGCGCGACAGCCGCTTGATGCAGCAACTGTTGGCAAGGTCGTATTCATCTACTTCCGCGACCAGCGATCCGACACTGACGGTGAACGCGAGCTTGCGGCCGTCCGGCGAATATGATGGCGCATAACTGAATTCCGGACGCGAGCTGATGACGCGCGTGCGATTGTTCGCGAGCTCGCGCTCGTGCAGCTCGACCTTGCCGCTCGCGGCGCGCACGCCATACGCGATTCGGCTGCCATCCGGCGACCACGTGGGCGAATAGATCATGCCACTCGACCCGAGCACACGCTCCACGTTCTCGCCGTCGTAATCGACTAGCGTGAGCTCGTAGCCGCTGCCGGTCCGGCGGGTGTAAGCGATGCGGGTGGCCGCGATGCCTGGTTGACCTGTCAGCTGCCGCACGACCTCGTCGGCAGCGGCGTGCACGGCCATTCGAAAGCCGGGCACACCAGCCGCCGGAATCTGATGAACTGCCGAAGCTTTGAGCGTCGCATATACGATGTCATGCACGTCCACTCGCAGCTGATGACCCTGCGCTGTCGGTGTTAGCACCGGCACAACCACAAACCAGACATTGAGACTGTTCCACGCGCGGTAATCCACCGGCCCGGCAGCCAGACCTGCCGGCACCGCGCCCAGCTCGAAACGGTCACTGTAGCGAAGGTCGCGCTCGATAATGTCCGAGACCAATTGCGCCACTGGCTCCGCAGGCGCGGTGCTTTCTGCGCGACGCACTGCAACCAGCGCGCGCTTCGACACGTTGTAGCGACCGATCAGCTCGACCCCAGTCGGCACCCGTGTCGTATCCTGCGCATGCGCGAAGGCGGCGAACCCGAGCGAAAGCACGAGTAAAAAGAATGCCACAGCTGGAAAAGCTCGCCAGGACCGCAATGACCGCATTGACCGCCCTATCTGCCCGGTGGTAAAAAGCTGAACGCGATCGGCAGACGATTGGGCACCCACCCCTTCGGCAACGGGCCAAACGCGCCACGCTTGCCGGCCTGCTCGATTGCGCTGATCGCTTCGAGATCGAAATTGATGTTGCCCGACTTGTTCAACACGCGGATTTTGCGGACCGACCCGTCGCGCATGATCTCGAAGCCTACCTTAGCCTCGAGATTCGGCGCACCGGTCCAGCGGAAATAGCGATTCAACTGGGTGATGATGTTCTCGAGATAACCCGGATACGGGAACTCGTCACCCGCCATGTGCACGTCGAGACCCTCGCCACCTACCACCGATTTGGGATCTGGGTTCCGTCCTTTGGCGACGTCGCTCTGGCCGGTGCCGGTCGTCACATTCTTCGCGGCCGGCGGTTTTACCGCCGGTGCGGGCTTCCTCTCGACGGCGACGGTTTTGGTTTCCGGTGGCTTGACGATGCTGGGTGTCGGCTTGGCGGGTGCTTCAGGCTCACCTTCGACCTGCGGCGGCGGCGAATACAGGTCTACACGATACACCTTGTATTCCGGTAGCGGCTCCGCCGCATCGAATACGTTGCCGACCAGCAACAGCAGCGGCAGTAGATGCAGCACGACCGCGCCCGCGAACGCGCCTTTGCCGGGACGGTGCGCTGCGCCGCGCGGCGCGAAGTAGCGGGCGTGGAAGACGTCACTCATTCAGCGGCTTTCCGACTTCGGCTCCACGATGAATCCAACCGACGCAACATCCAGCTCCTTCATGATGCCAACCACCTCCATCACGCGGCCGTAGGGCACGTCAGCATCGGCCTTCAGGTAGGCGTATTTCTTCGCCTGCCGGCTCATGTAGCCCGGGAAGAGGCGAGTAAACTCCGTATTGCTCTGCACCGGGACTTCACCGATGTAGATGGTGCCGGGCTTGGTGACCGAAATGATGACACCCTCCTGCGACGTGATCGGGGCGGCGGCGGCCTTGGGCAGCGCGACCTCGATGCCGCCCTGGAGAATCGGCGCCGTGATCATGAAGATGATGAGCAGCACGAACGCGACATCGATCAGGTTCGTGAGCGTGATGTCCGCGCCGGCTGTCAGATGATCGCGCCGGACGCGTCTGCGGGTGTGCAACATTAGAGCCTGCCTTCGCGCGCCAGCGCGCCAATGAACTCGCTTGCAAAACCTTCCAGCTCGCCGCTGAAAGAGTTGAGCCGGGTCACGAAATAGTTGTACGCGATGGCGGCCGGGATCGCCGCGATCAAGCCTACCGCCGTCGCAATCAGCGCCTCCGCAATGCCGGGCGCGACCGCGCCAATGTTGGCGGAGCCCGACGCGGTTACGCCCATGAACGAGTCCATGATGCCAATGACGGTGCCGAGCAGTCCCATGAGCGGTGAGACGACGGCTATCACCGATAACCAGACCAGCCCCGCGGACAGCGTATCGCGCTCTTCATCCTGCACCTTCTGGAGCACGAGCCAGAGTGCGTTCAGCTGCGTGTCCGAGATACCTGCACTGGGCGGCGCATTTTCCTTGAGCGCGCCGGGACGCAGCTCGCTGAAGAAGTTCATACCGGTGCGGAAGACGCGACTGTGCGCCGATTCCGGCAGCCGCATGATAACCTTGTAAGCATCTTCGAGCCGCTGCGCGTGCTGCATCGCCTGGCTGAAGCGAACACTGTCGCGCTTGCTGCGCCTGAACTGCGCCATTTTCCAAAAGATGATGATCCAGCTCGCAATGGAGGCGAGGATCGTGACGCCGAGGACCACCCAGGTCGTCTTCGTACCGTGGGCTATGAGCTGAAGCGCGGTCGGCGCGCTCTGCGCGGCGGCGCCACCGATTTGTGTAAGTATCACGCCGATGCTCCCATGCATCACCGTTCCTCTCGGGTGCGGCTGTATTCGAACGTGATGCGCAGCCCCTGCTCCAGGTCGTGGTTAACTTGCCAGCCGCGCCGTCTCAGATTGCCTGCATCCAGGCACGAGTGTCGAAGCTCACCCGGCCGCGCATCCGCATAGCGGATTTCCGCCTCGCGCCCGGCCGCCGCTCCGAGCGTCCGCGCCAGCTCGAGCACCGACGTCTCGACTCCAGTACCCACGTTGAACGCTCGCTGATCCAGCGACGTGGCTGCTGGCAGCTTCATATCGCCCGCCAGCAGATTGGCCGCAACTACATCGGCTACAAACACGTAGTCACGCGTTTGCAGGCCATCACCATAGACTGTGAGCGGCTGCGCTTCGATGAGACGCGTGCTGAAGATGGCGACGACGCCTGCTTCGCCATGCGGATCCTGGCGTGGACCGAAGACATTTGCGTAGCGTAGCGCGACGTAGTCGACGCCTTGCACCCGGTCGTAGTAGTGCAGGTAGTACTCGGATGCGAGCTTGCTTACGCCATACGGTGACAGGGGATGCGTCGGCGCGTTTTCAGGCGTAGGCCGCTGCTCCGGCTCGCCGTAGATCACGCCGCCGGAAGATACGAAGACGAAGCGCCCGATGCCGGTTGCGCGCGCAGCCTCGAGCAGATTGAGCAGACCGTCGAGATTGATGCGCGCATCGGTGCGTGGATCGGCCACCGACTTCCGCACGTCGAGTTGCGCGGCATGGTGATTGACGATGTCGAACCCGCCGACCGTCTCGAACAAGCGACGCACGCTGTCATCATTGACGCTCGCGTGTATGAACTCGGCAGTGGCTGGCAGGTTCTGCTCGCGACCTGACGAAAGATCATCCAGCACCCAAACCCGATCGCCCCGCGCCAGGTATGCTTCGGCGACATGACTGCCAATGAAACCCGCACCACCGGTTACGAGAACCTTCCTACTTGCCATTCGCCTCTTCTTCCTTGGGTCCGAGCCCGAGCAGATAACGCATCATGCGCAACACCCCGTAATCCCCGGGCTGACGCGCCGCTTCCTTCAAGCGCACGGTGGGCGCGTGCAGCACCTTGTTCAGGATTTGGCGTGTGAGCGCGTCGACCGCAGCCGCATCTTCCTGTGACAAGTGCTTGAGTGCGCGCAATGCGCGCTCGACTTCCTGCTGCCTGATGGTTTCCGCGTGCTCGCGCAGCTCTCGTATCAATGGCACTACGTCGAGGACACGATACCACTGCCAGAAATCGGCGGCCGCCTCCCCGACGATGGCCTCGGCAATCGGCAGCTCACCCCTGCGCTTTGCGATCGTGCTGTCGACCACCTGCTGAAGATCGTCGAGGTTGTAGAGGAATACATTCTCGATTTCGCCGACTGCCGGTTCGACATCGCGCGGCAGTGCTATGTCTACAATGAGCAGAGGATGCTTGCGCCCGCGCGGCAGGGCAGAGCGCGCCGCCGCGCTGGTGAGAACTGCATGCGGGGCCGCGGTGGCGGTCACGATGATATCCATGGTTCCAAGCAGCGCGGGTATCTGATCGTAATCGGTTCGGCTGATCATGGTGGCCTCGCGCACGCCGTCCCGCTGGAGACACTCGAGCGCGATCTTGCTCATCTCGCCGGTGCCTAGAATCGCGGCGGTCCTGCCCCGTAAACTGCCGAAGATCTTGCGCGCGAGGTCGACAGCGGCGGACGGGACCGAGGCCGCTCCGGTTCCCAGTCCGGTCTGCGATCGCACCCTGCCGCCAACCGAAAGGGCCGTCTCGAACAGCCGGGACAAAACGGGTCCAACGCGACGCGACCCGTTATGCCCCGCGCAGGCTACTTCGTAGGCGCTGCGAACCTGACCCTGAATCTGCGGCTCACCGAGAATCATCGAGTCCAGACTCGCGGATACCCTGAATAGATGCTCAACAGCGGCGCGCTCGTGTTCCTCATACAACAGCGCCTGCGCTCGCGCGGCCGAGATCGAGGCACGCTCACTCAACAGCCTGACCATCAGGTCGCGCACAGCGGTTTCGCCGCCATGGCTCACGTAATACAGCTCGGTCCGATTGCAGGTCGACAGCAGCACCGCCTCGGCAGCGTGTCCCGCGCCGATGATCTGATCGAGCAGCGTGTCGATTTCCGCGTCGGGAAAGACAAATTGCTCGCGGATTTCGAGCGGTGCAGTGCGATGACTTATGCCGATAACGCGAACCGGCATGAGAGCGGCGCTCACAGGAACCCGCCACCGCGCGCGGCGGCGATACGGATGACTACGTACGCCAACACGACTGCTGCGAATGCCACGATATTCATGCGTGCGCCACGGCGCTCAGCGCCGGCTCCTCCCGCGCGCGCCGCGAGTGCCGCCGCGAACGCCAGCCACGTGAAGAGCGCCCAGATTACCTTGGCATCCGACAACTCGAGTGAGTGCTTGAACTGAACGGTCCACGCCCAACCGAGCACGAGAGCGAGCGTGAGCGTCGAGAAGCCGACCAGAAGTGCACGCCGCCCTACCCTGTCCAATGTCTCTAGTGCTGGGAAAAATCGGAAACCCTTGCCGAACCGCTTTTGCTTCAGATCGCGAAATTGCAGTAGATACAGCAGGCTCGCCGCGAATGCTACAGCCAAACCCGCGTAGCCGATGAACGCGAGCACTACGTGCGCAGCGAACCACACGCCGCCGAACTCCGACTTCTGACTGGATGGCGCGAGCCCAAGAGCAATGACGGCAATCAGCAACAAGGCAATGACGGGCGCGAGCACGAGGCCGAGCGGCCGCGCTTCCGTCACCAGCGCAGCCGCGAACAGGCAGGCGCCGATGAGAAATGCGAATGACGAAAGTGACGGCCCCAGCCCGACCAATGGCAGCTCACCGTATTTGACGGTGAATGCGACCAGGGCGGCGGCATGCACCAGCACAGCCGCGCCGATCAACGCCACCCCGGGCCGGGGCAACGCGGTTCGGCCGGCCGCCAGCGAAAGCGTATAAAGCCCGCCGACCAGCAGGTAAAGAACCAGCGTCAGAATGTGAAGTATGTTCGTCATGGAGTACTAAAGATACGGGCGCCGTGCGGCGCCCGTCGACTGACCATTCGGAGGACCTATGTCAACCAGCGTTTGCTAAGGCGCCTTGCGCGCAACCCGGACTGGCAGCCCCTTTCGCAGCGACGCGTTCTCGATGCCTATAACCCGAGCGCTCGAAGTGGTGGGCGTCACCTTGATCACGCGCAATCTGGCAACCGCCTGCTCGGGCAGAATCTCAACCCGCTTCTCGCTCACCTTCCGCTCCGGCACGAATGCGAGCAGCTCATCCCCGATCGTGATGCCCTGTGTAGCACCAAGGCTAACGAACACGTATTCGCCGGTGCCGATGAGCGGTTGATCGATCAGGAACTCGATGATCTCGCCCCGCGGGCCACCCGACACTTCGGTCATGTTGTCTGCCGGCATGGTTGGCACGGCTGGCAACGGTATGGCCAGATCGCCAACGCGAAGATCCGCGAACTGAGTTTGAATCTGCGCGACCGCGCGCGTTGGACCGACGCTGTCCACCCGCAGTATCGCCTGTGGCTCCACCACCCAGCCAAGGCCGCGCAGGTTGCGCGTTAGACGCACTGCGAGCAGCCGATCACCGGCCTTGAGGTTCGGGTCCGTCGTGCTGAGAATCAGGTCATCGCGCGGATGAAACGTCTGACGAAGCTTGTCGCCCTGACTGCGCGGATCCATTGGCTTGAAAACCGTGGCATTGATGCCGAGCGACGCCGAGTCCGCGATCCACGGCGCGGCCAGCCACTCGCCGCGCTGCACCAGCTTGGTCGCTTCCAGCTCGCTCGCGATCAGCGTCGGCGCGTCGGCGCGACTGCCTGTGTAGAAACGCGTGCGCTGCGGGGGACCCGCCGGTTCCTCCACCGCTACAACGACCGCAAGCCGGTCCGCGGGTACGCCAGGAATGACCAGCCGTTCGGCCGGGTAAATCCGATGCGGATTTTCCACGACGGTGCGATTGGCCTCAAAGATCATCGGCCAGCGGAATGGGTCGCTGAGGTATTGATTCGCAAGATCCCAAAGCGTGTCGCCGGGGCGAACTACGTGCTGCTTCGGTTGTGCCTGCGTTTGCGGGGGCTGTTGGCCCAGCGCCGGCTCTGCCGCCATCGTACACAAAAGGGCCAGCACAGCCATTCCCCGCCTCGAGAATGCCGTCGTCGGACTCAAGTGTTGCTCCTGAGTTTGGAGTTTTTCAGCGGGGAGGCCACTGCCATTATAGTAAGCTAAGTTGCGAAAAGTCAAATATTTCGAGCGAATTCACGGGCCCAATAAGTGACAATAATGTCAGCGCCGGCGCGCTTTATTGCGGTGAGGGTCTCGCGCATCGCTCGCTCACCATCGAGCCAGCCGAGCTGCGCGGCTGCCATGATCGCCGCGTACTCGCCGGATACATGGTAGGCTGCAACGGGATAACCGAACTGCTGCTTCACCCGCCAGATGACGTCAAGGTACGCCTGTGCGGGCTTGACCATCACGATGTCGGCGCCCTCGTCAATGTCCAGCGCAACCTCGCGCAGTGCCTCCTCTACATTGGCCGGATCCATCTGGTAGCCGCGACGGTCCCCGAACTGAGGCGCGCTCTCCGCGGCTTCACGGAACGGCCCGTAAAAAGCTGAGGCGTACTTGGCGGAGTAGGCCATGATCGGCAAATCGGCAAAGCCCGAGTCGTCGAGCGCGGTTCGAATGGTCGCAACCCGGCCATCCATCATGTCTGATGGTGCGATCATGTCGGCGCCGGCGCGCGCGTGGCTGAGCGCCATGCGCGCCAGCAGTTCGAGCGTCTCATCGTTGCGCACTTCGCCTTCGCGCACGATACCGCAATGACCATGCGACGTGTATTCGCAAAGACAGACATCGGTAATGACGAGCAGGTTCGGTACTTCCTGCTTGATCGCGGCGATGCCGCGTTGAACCACACCATCCGCCGCGTAGCCGCTGCTGCCGCGCTCGTCCTTGGTTTCCGGAATGCCGAACAGCAGAACACCGGGAATACCGAGCTCGGCGGCTTCGCGCGCATCGCGCACCAGCTCGTCGACCGATGTCTGGAAGACGCCCGGCATCGACGAAATGGCTTTTCGCATGCCGGTACCCGGCGCTACGAACAGCGGAAGCATCAGATTCGAAACGCTTACGTGCGTCTCTCGCACGAGCGCACGGATGATTTCGCTGCGCCGCAAACGCCGCGGTCTGTATTCCGGAAATCCCGTCATCAGGCTCTCATACTTTCACACCCGCCGGAAGATCAAGCCGCATCACGAGCGCATCCTCCGCGGGCTCGAGGTAATAATTCCTGCGTTTACCGATTTCGCTGAAGCCGAACGCGCGGTAGAGATTCTGCGCGCCGGCATTCGATTTTCGAACTTCGAGAAATATTTCGCGCACGCCCCGCTCTGATGCGCGCGCGAGCACCGCTTCAACGAGCTGGCGTCCAATGCCGTGGCCGCGCCGTTCCTGAGCCACGGCCACGTTGCCGAGCTCACCCTGATCGGTGACCGCCCAGAAGACCGAATAGCCTACCACCATGTCGCGCAGCTCGGCCACGTATAGATCCGA
This sequence comes from Gemmatimonadota bacterium, assembly GCA_052389275.1. Lineage (GTDB taxonomy): Bacteria > Gemmatimonadota > Gemmatimonadetes > Longimicrobiales > RSA9 > CBJLQC01. The sequence goes on from JBQTID010000053.1 coordinate 38,786, forward strand.
GTCGGTGCGCCGCAACAAGCCGCGAAACGTCGTCTCGCTCCACGGCATCGTGAAGGTGGACTTTTCGATTTGCATCACGCGCGGCAGATCCGTGCCGCGCATTTTGCGAATCATGACGCTGTTCATCTGACTCTCATTCGCTCTGCGCCGGATGCGCGCAGGTACATCGGCTCCCAGGCTGCGATATCGTCGACGCGCCCGGCGTTCGGCACGGCAGCGCTCAACCAAAGCAGCGCGGCCGCGCGTGGCACCGCGAAATGCGCGGGCGCTATCTGCGCGTCGCGCTCACGTAGCGCTGCGGCATTCTGAAGCGCGCCGTCGCCGACGAACAGGGTCGAGCGCACAGCCAGGAGACTTACGACGTCGTCCAAAGAACGTGGCGCCGGCTCCAGCACGGTCTCCATGCGTTTCAATTCAGGAAAACGATAGCAGGCCGCATACACTTCGCCGCGCCGCGCGTCGAACAGCGCGCACACTTGCCGATCCGACACGGCCGCGCCCGCCGCCAGCGCCGCCAGCCCCGAGTACGCGAACAGCGGAACCGTCAGAGCGTGCGAGAGCGCCTTGGCGGTAGCGCCCGATATGCGGAGCCCGGTAAAGGAACCCGGCCCGCCACCTACGACGATGCGCTCGAGCTGCCCTTTGTCTACCCGAGCGTTGCGCAGCACGAATTCGATCGCGGGCAGCAGCGCTTCCGAATGCCTGGACTGCACACCCAGAACGACCTCCGCCAAAATGCCGTCGCCATTGCCGACCGCGACACTACCGATCGGCGTAGATGTTTCTATCGCGAGATAGGCACTCATGCGATCACCGGCAATGGTATCGGCGCCGGCTCGCCTGCGGGCGCGACCGAAACTTGCCGGAGCAGCGGGCTGCTGTCACTCGGCTGCAAGTAAACATCCCAGCGTGTCGGCGGCAGCAGCGCTTCGGCTTTCTCTGGCCATTCGATGAGCACGATCTCCTCACCCTGGCCGAGGTCGCGCCAGCCCAGCTCCCACACCTCGCTCGGATCTTCCAGTCGATATAAATCGAGGTGGCTTACCACTCGCTCGTTCGCGCGGTACTCGAACAGTAGATTGAACGTTGGCGAGGGCAGCGCGCCGGCGACGCCGGCACCACGTGCAATGGCGCGCGCGAGGACCGATTTGCCGGCGCCCAGATCGCCGCGCAGCGCAAACACCACCGGCGTAGCGACCGCGCGACCGACTGCGCGCCCCCATGCCACGAGTTGCTGTTCGTCCAGGGTAAACGGGCCCGAAACGGGTGACAAGGTTGAGTCCTATGTCTCGGCCGGTTGACCCAGCTTCACGCGGATTTCCAACAGTTCGTCGCGCAGCAGCGCCGCCCGCTCGAAATCCAGTTTCGCCGATGCATCGCGCATCTGCTGCTCGAGTATCTTCGCCCATTCCTCGAGGTTGACCTCATCTGCATACTTTGCCTTCGGTTCCGCTACTCTCGCCATACGCGCCGGGATGTTGTCGCGCGCATCGGCAACCTGGGTCGAGAGCATCAATTCTTCGATGGTCTTGATAATGGTCTGCGGTGTGATGTTGTGCTGCTCGTTGTACTGCCGCTGGATTTCGCGCCGGCGATTCGTCTCTTCAATGCATGCGGTCATCGAACGCGTCATACGGTCGGCGTACATGATCGCCTTGCCATTGACGTTACGCGCGGCCCGGCCGATGGTCTGAATCAGCGAGCGCGCATCGCGCAGGAAACCCTCCTTGTCCGCATCCAGAATTGCGACCAGCGAGACCTCCGGCAAATCCAGCCCTTCGCGCAACAGGTTGATGCCGACCAGCACTTCGAACTTGCCAAGCCGCAAGTCACGCAGAATCTCCATGCGCTCGATTGCATCAATGTCGGAGTGCATGTAGCGGACCCGGATACCGATCTGCATCAGATAGTCGGTCAGGTCCTCAGCCATACGCTTGGTCAGGGTTGTGACCAGCACACGCTCGCGGCGCTTTTCACGCTCGCGAATCTCCGCAATCAGATCGTCGACCTGGCCTTTGACCGGACGGATCGATACTTCAGGATCGAGCAGCCCGGTCGGCCGTATCAGCTGCTCGACGACGACACCGCCCGATCGAGCGAGCTCGTAGTCAGCCGGCGTTGCCGAAACGAAGATCACCTGCTCGATCAGATCCTCCCACTCCTCGAAGCGAAGTGGTCGATTGTCGAGCGCGCTGGGCAGGCGGAAGCCGTGCTCGACCAGGGTCGTCTTGCGCGCGCGATCGCCGTTGTACATGCCACGGATCTGCGGAACGCTGGTATGCGACTCGTCGGTGATCAACAGGAAGTCTGCCGGGAAATAATCGAACAGGCACGCAGGCCGCTCGCCGGCGGCCCGCCCCGCGAAATGCCTGGAGTAATTCTCGACGCCCGGACAGGTGCCGATCTCGAGCAGCATCTCGACGTCGAAATGCGTGCGCTGCTCGAGCCGCTGCGCCTCCAGCAGCTGGTTTTGCCCACGCAGCTCGAGCAGCCGATCTTCCAGCTCCGCCCGGATCAGCGCAACGGCGCGCTCGATCGTCGAGCGCTGCGTCACGAAGTGTGTAGCCGGGTAGATGGCCGCACGCGGCAGGCGCGTTATGGTTTCGCCGGTGAGTGGATGGAAACGGGTGATGCGCTCGATCTCATCTCCAAACAACTCGATGCGGACGGCCTGTTCCTCGTAGGCGGGAAAGATCTCGACCACATCACCGCGCGCGCGAAACGTACCGCGCACGAATTCCATGTCGTTGCGGGTGTACTGGATACGTACCAGCGATGCCAGCATGTCGCGCCGAGTCATTTTCTGACCAACGTCGACCATGAGCATGAGCTCGCGGTACTCGCGCGGATCGCCCAAACCGTAAATGCAAGACACGGACGCCACGATGATCACGTCTTCGCGCTCCATCAACGATGATGTCGCGCGCAGTCGCAGCCGCTCGATGTCCTCGTTGATCGAGGAGTCTTTTTCGATATAGGTGTCGCTGGACGGTACGTATGCTTCCGGCTGGTAGTAGTCATAGTACGAGATGAAGAATTCGACCGCGTTGTTCGGGAAGAACTGCTTCAGCTCGCCGTAGAGTTGCGCGGCCAGCGTCTTGTTGTGGCTCATGACCAGCGCCGGCCGCCCGTTGCGCGCGATGACACTAGCCATC
>JBQTID010000054.1:0-25076 GCA_052389275.1 Gemmatimonadota bacterium
GGTCGAGGTACTCCCCGAGCGTCGTCCACGCGATCTCGTACTTGATGTCGCCCTGGCGCTCGCGGTTCTCCTGCTTCATGCGGTCGTTCAGCGGGCCCATCGACCAGCCCTCGCCGAAGACCTCGAGCGTCACACCCTGGCGGATGTCGCTCTGCGAGCGGCCGTCTTCGATCAGCGACTCGGTCGCCCAGCTCAGCATGTTGATGATGCCGGGCGCGACTGCCATACCGGTGGCGTCGATCTCGGACGCGGCGGTGGCGCTGCCAACGTCGCCAACGGCTACGATCGTGTCAGCTTTGATTGCGACATCGCCGCGCGTTGGTGGGCGGCCGCTGCCATCGTAGATCGTGCCGTTGCGGAGAATCACGTCGTAGTGCGGCTGCGAGGCAAAGCCGCAGCCGGCCAGGAAAATGATCGGTGCCAGGAACCATCGCGGTCTGCGTCTCATGCCTGACAGTACTGTATGTGTTTCCCCGGCGGCAACAGTATCTTTTCAGGCAACATCCCTATCGCCTGGAGCGCACATGGACCAGCACTTCGCGGTATCGATCGCGCAATGGGAGAACTTTCAGTTTCTGATCGACTTCAATCAGGACGGTGTTGCCGATCTTTTGACGGACGAGGCCGAGCCGACCGGCACCGGCCGTGGTCCTGATCCGGCGCGCCTGCTTGCCGCGGCTATCGGCAACTGCCTCGGCTCCAGCCTGCTGTTCTGCCTCAAAAAAGCTCGCGTGGACGTGACCGGAATGAAATGCGTCGTCGAAGGCGACATGGAACGCAACGATGAAGGGCGTTGGCGCATCAAACAAATCCGTGTGCGCATCGAGCCGTCGCTGAAGCCGGAGGATGAGGCGCGTATTGCCGGCTGCGCGAAGAGCTTCGAGGATTTCTGTATCGTCACGAGCAGCGTCAGGGCGGGCATCGACGTGGTTGTCGACGTCGCGCCGCAGCTCGGCGCCGGCAACGTCCTGCTTACCTGAGCGTGTCTGAGCGAAAAGGAACTGTCCTTCGGGCGAAGGGGTTCCTATATTCCTGGCCCCCATACACATAGTTCTTCAACCAGGGTTGGTATGACAGCACCTCGAATCTCGAGCGGTCGCTGGCTGGCGTTGCTCGTGCTTGGCGCGCTCGTTGGCTGCTCCCGCGCAACCGGCGGGTCGCCACAGCCCGAGACGCCGGCGCCGCAGCAATCGGCCGCGGAAACGCCCGCACCCTTCCCATCGACGTACAAGCCGCTACCCTCGCGCACGACGTTGATTCGCAACGCGACGATTCTGACCGCCACCGGCCCCGCAATTCAGAACGGGTCGATTCTGCTCCAGGACGGCAAAATCGCAGCGGTCGGCGCGAACGTCACCGCGCCCGCGGACGCGGTGGTGATAGATGCTACCGGCAAGTGGGTGACACCGGGCGTGATCGATACGCACTCCCACAACGGCGACTATCCCTCACCGGCCATCTCGTCTCAGTCTGACGGCAACGAAGCGACCAATCCGAACACCGCGCAGGTTTGGGCCGAGCATTCGGTCTGGCCGCAGGATCCGAACTTCGCGCTGGCGCTCGCCGGCGGCGTTACCGCGCTACAGGTGTTGCCGGGCTCGGCAAACTTGTTCGGCGGCCGTGGTGTCACGTTGAAGAACGTGCCATCGCGCTCGGCGCAGGGCATGAAGTTCCCGGGCGCGCCGCACGGCTTGAAGATGGCGTGCGGCGAGAATCCGAAGCGCGTGTACGGCAGCCGCCCCGGCGGCCCAGCGACCGCAATGGGCAACGTTGCGGGCTATCGTGCTGCCTGGATTCGCGCGCAAAACTACCGTGACGACTGGGAGAGGTGGCGCAAGAACGGCGCGGACGCGAGCAAGCGTCCGGACCGCGATCTACAGCTCGAGACGCTGGCCGGCGTATTGAACGGCGAGATTCTCGTGCAGAACCACTGCTATCGCGGCGATGAGATGGCGCAGATGATCGACATCGCCAGGGAATTCGGCTACAAGATCACATCCTTCCATCACGCAGTCGAAGCCTACAAGGTGCGCGACCTGCTTGCGCGCGAAGGCATCTGCGGCAGCATGTGGGCGGACTGGTACGGCTTCAAGCTGGAAGCCTACGACGGCATTCGCGAGAACATTCCGCTCATGCACGAGGCCGGCGCATGCGCGATCGTGCACTCGGATGACTCGCAGGGCATTCAGCGCCTGAATCAGGAGGCGGCCAAGGCAATGACCGCCGGCCGCGCGCACGGCATCGACGTCACGCGCGAAGACGCGATCAAGTGGATAACGATCAATCCCGCGAAGGCACTCGGCATCGACCAGGTCACCGGCTCACTCGAGACCGGAAAGATGGCGGATGTCGTGATCTGGAACGGCGACCCGTTCAGTGTCTACACGAAAGCCGAACAAGTCTTTATCGACGGCGCGCTGCTCTACGATCGCAACGATGCGAGCCGGCAGCCGCGCAGTGATTTCATGCTGGGCATTCTGCCGTCCGAGGTGGTGCGATGATTTTTGGGAACCTGAGAGCATGGGAGCATGGGAGCATGGGTGTACTGCTCGCCATGCTCATTGGTGCGGCTCCTGCTTCGGCGCAGACGGTCGCGATCACCAATGCGCGCGTGCATACGGTTGCGGGTCCGGTCATCGAGGGCGGCACCGTGCTCATTCGCGATGGCAAGATCGCCGCAGTCGGCGCGGCTGTCGCGGTTCCGGCCGGCGCGCGCGTCATTGATGCTACCGGCAAAGTGGTCACGCCCGGCTTCCTCGACTCATCCACGAGTCTCGGCACCGTCGAGATTTCGGGCGGCGCGGCCGGCACCGATGACCAGTCCACCAACAGCGATCGCATTACCGCGGCGTTCACGGTCACCGACAACCTGAATCCGTTCGCGACTGCGATACCGATCACGCGTGTGGACGGCATCACGCGCGTGGTAGTTGCGCCCAACCACGGCCAGTCCCTGATCGCCGGCCAGGGCGCGCTCATCGATCTCGGCGTCGACCGCGGCACCATTCGCGTGCATCGCGATCCGGTCGCGATGTTCGCGGTGCTGGGCGAGCGAGGCGCATCGTTGAGCGGCGGCGGCGCACGCAGTGCGGCGCTGCTGCTGCTGAAGGAAGCGCTCCAGGATGCACGCGATTATGCCGCGAATCGCGCTGCCTTCGAGTCCGCGCAACGGCGCGATTACTCGCTCAGCCGTCTCGATCTCGAGGCGCTGGTAGCGGTCGCGCGCGGCCACCTGCCGCTGGTCGTCGACGTAAATCGCGCGAGCGACATTCTGACCACGATTCGCTTCGCGCGTGACAACAACATCAGAGTTATCCTCTCGGGTGTCGCGGAAGGCTGGATGGTCGCGCCGCAGATCGCCAGCGCGGGTGTTACGGTAATCATTGATCCGATGCGCAACCTGCCGCGCTTCGATGCGCTCGGTATCACGCTCGAAAACGCAGCCCGCCTGCACGCCGTCGGCGTGAATGTCGTGATCGCTTCGTTCGAATCGCACAACTCGCGCAACATCAGGCAGCAGGCAGGCAACGCGGTGTCGTACGGCATGCCGTTCGACGCGGCGCTGCGCGCGGTCACCATCAATCCCGCGCGGCTGTGGGGCATCGCCGACAGCTACGGCACGCTCGAAGCCGGCAAGGATGCGGATGTCGTGATCTGGTCCGGCGACCCGTTCGAGCTGACCACTACCGTTGATCACGTGTTCATCAATGGCCGTGAGATCTCGAAGGAAACACGGCAGGAAAGCCTGTTGCGCCGCTACCGCACCGTGGGTAGCGAAATGCCGCCGGCGTATATCAAGTAGCGATGAGAGTGATGGGAGCGATGGGAGCGATGCGAGCGATGGTCGTGACTCGCTCTGATCGCTGCTATCGCTCCAATCGCTCTGATCGCATATGAGTCTTCCGCGCATCGGCTTCGTAGGGCTTGGGGTGATGGGTCGCAGCATGGCCCGTCACCTCCGCACCGCCGGCTATCCTCTTTCCGTTTACAATCGCACCGAAGCACGCGCGGATGAAATCGTGGCGCTCGGCGCGGCGTGGAAGTCATCCGCTGGCGACGTCGCGCGCGCAGCCGACGTCGTCATCACAATGGTCGGTTACCCGGCCGATGTCGAGCGCGTCTATTTCGGCAATGATGGAATGATTGCGAATGCAGCCGCCGGATCGCTGCTCATCGACATGACGACATCGACACCGAGTCTCGCGCGTCGAATCCGCGATGAGGCACGTGAGCGCAATATTGCTGCGCTGGACGCGCCCGTCTCCGGCGGCGACATCGGCGCGCGTGAAGCGCGGCTCACCATCATGGTCGGTGGCGACGAGGACGCATTCACACGCGCGCGGCCGATTCTCGAAGTGATGGGCCGCACGATCACGCTGATGGGCGGAGCGGGCGCCGGCCAGCACACCAAGCTGTGCAACCAGATCGCGATCGCATCAGGCATGATCGGTGTGTGCGAGGCGCTGGCGTATGCCGATGGTGCGGGCATCGATCAGACGCGTATGATCGAAACCATCTCGACCGGCGCCGCCGCCAGCTGGTCGCTGAGCAATTACGGCCCGCGTATCATTGCGGGTGATTTCGAGCCCGGCTTCTACGTCAAGCACTTCATCAAGGATATGGAGATTGCGCTGGCGTCTGCCGAGGAGATGGGACTGGAGACGCCCGGCTTGTCACTCGCTTTATCGCTTTATCGGCGGCTGGAGCAGGAAGGCTTCGGCGAAGCCGGCACGCAGGCACTGTACCGGCTCTTCAATGAGGCGGTAATTTGAAATTGAATTTGAAATCGAATTTGAATTAGCCGTCCCGCTGTTCACGGAACCTCAATTCAAATTCAAATTCGAATTCAATTTCGAATAGATCCTACGCTCCGAGATATTTCCGGAACCACGCAACAGTCATCGGCCAGGCCTGCTGCGTCGCCGCGAGATTCGCCCCGTTCTGACCTTCCTGCGCGCGCAGGAATCCATGACCCGCGCCCGCAAAAATGTGATGCTCGTAAACAAAGCCTTTCGCATTTGCGGCTGAATCGGCGCGTGCGATCGTCGAGTTGACGCGCTGATCATTGTCGCCGTACAGCCCCAGCACCGGCGCCTTCATGTTCGTGTAATCGGTGGGCGTGGTTCCGTAGTAGGAGACCACCGCGCCGACGTCCGAATAGCGCGCGCCGTGTTCGAAGACCGCCGCGCCGCCCCAGCAGAAGCCAACGACACCATATTTCTTCTCCGCCGCTGGCAAATCCATCGCGTACTGCGCGACCGCGCGGATTTGCGGCTGGTACTGCGCGGGCGTGAGCTCGCGGATGCGCGCGCGTACCGAATCCGCATTGGGCTCGCCCGCTGGAGTATTGGGAATGTTGAATCGCGTCATCAGATCCGGCGCGATCGCGATATAACCTTCAGCCGCGAGCTGATCGGCAACCGAGCGGATCCAGTTCGACACGCCGAAGATTTCCTGTATGACAACCACGACCGGTGCTTTCGTTCTGCGCTCCGGATATACGAGCCAGGCGCGCACGCTGTCGCTCGCCCCGGTCTTCACCATCACCCATTCGCCATGACGCGGTGAGGCAGTGATGCGCGCCTGTGCGGTCGTTGCGCCCGGCGGTAGAGCCGGACCGGCCTGCGCGCCGGACTCACCCGCCTGATTGCTCGAGCACGCCACGCCAAGGAGGACTGCTACCACGAAGCATCTCACAATTCCTCCCATGTTCCCATGCTCCCATGCTCCCATGCTCCATGCTCCCATGCTCCCATGGATGATGCCGTCCGCTCGAGGGGACGCGCAACTGCCGCAAAAAGCGACAGAAACCACCCAAAACCCTGATTTCACGCCACTTTCTGTTGGCACTGGCCTTGCCCCTCATCTGGCCCTGGTTGTGGCCCCGGCTATCCCGGAAGCCTGGTTACCTCAGGAGGAGACCCAAATGAACAAGGCAATGCGAGCGACAGCAGCTCTGCTGGCGGTAGCAATCACGCTCCCGGCCTGCTCGAGCATGAGCAAGACGCAACGGGGTGCGGTCATCGGCGCGGCCGCCGGCGGCGCCGCGGGCGCGGTGATCGGCAAGAAGGTCGGCTCGACGGCCAAGGGCGCCATTATCGGCGCGGCGGTCGGCGGCACGGCTGGCGCGATCATTGGTTCGCGCATGGACAAGCAGGCAGACGAGCTGGCAGGCGACATTCCGGGCGCGCGGGTGGAGCGCGTTGGTGAGGGCATTGTCGTCACCTTCGATTCGGGCTTGCTCTTCTCGTATGACTCGGACGCGATTCAGGGTAACGCGCGCACGAACCTGACCAACCTCGCGAACAGCCTGAAGAAGTACGACGACACGGAAGTCCTGATCGTCGGTCACACGGATGCAACCGGCTCGGACAACTACAATCAGGGCCTTTCCGAGCGCCGCGCTTCGTCCGCGGCTCGTTACCTGGTGAACCAGGGCGTTGGCAACACGCGCCTGCGCACTGCCGGCCGTGGCGAGCTCGAGCCGATCGAGTCGAACAGCACCGAGGCCGGCCGCTCGCAGAACCGCCGCGTCGAGATCGTGATCGTGGCGGGCGAAGAGCTGAAGCGGGAAGTCGCCGGACGCTGATTACGCAGATTTGCGCGGATTTCGCAGAACAGGGCCGCTATCGTAAGATGGCGGCCCTTCTTATTTTCGCGGGCCTATGCGCGTTATAACAGCCATTCTACTCACATTCATCCTTTATGCGACGTCATCCGCACAGACGCCTGCATCCTATGCCGACGTCGCGAATCGGATAACGCGTGCGGCGCTCGCGGATTCATTTGCATACAATCGCATTGCCGAGCTGACCGATCGCTTCGGGCCTCGCCTGAGCGGCAGCGAGAATCTCGAGCGCGCGATCGACTGGATGATCGTCCAGATGAAGCGCGACGGTCTCGACCACGTGCGTGGCGATCCGGTCATGGTGCCGCACTGGGTGCGCGGCAATGAATCGATCGAGCTGCTCTCGCCGCGCGCGGCGAAGATCGCGATGCTGGGACTCGGCGGCAGCATTGCAACGCCGCCCGAAGGCATCACCGCGGAAGTCCTGGTCGTCACCAGCTTCGATGATCTCACCCGGCGCGCCGCCGAAGCAAAAGGCAAAATCTTGCTGTTCGACGTGCCGTTCACGAGCTACGGTCAGGCCGTCCAGTATCGTGTCAACGGCGCGATTGCCGCGGCGCGCGCCGGCGCGGTTGCCAGCATGATTCGGTCGGTCTCGTCTTTCAGTATGCGCAACCCGCACACCGGCAGCATGTCCTACGACACCGCCGTGGCGCGCATCCCGCACGCAGCGATCTCGGTTGAAGACGCCATGATTCTGCATCGGCTTCAGCGGCTCGGCGAGCGCGTCGTCGTTCGCATCAGGATGGACGCGCAGACTTTACCCGATGCGCAGTCGCGCAACGTCATTGCAGAGCTGCGCGGGCGCGAGCGGCCGGGCGAGATCGTTGTAATGGGCGGTCACATTGATTCGTGGGATGTCGGGACCGGCGCGATGGACGATGCAGGTGGCGTCGTCGTAGCATGGGAAGCAATTCGCCTGCTGAAGAAGCTCGGACTCCAGCCGCGCCGCACGATTCGCGTGGTCGGCTGGACCAACGAAGAAAACGGATTGCGCGGTGGCAACGCGTATCGCGATACGCATCGCGACGATCTGGACAAGCACGTGCTCGCCATTGAATCCGACGGCGGCGTGTTCAAGCCGCTCGGCTTCGGCTTCACCGGCAGCGACTCGGCCTTTGCAATGGTGCAGCGCATCGCGCCGTTACTCGAAGGCATAGGCGCCGGCGCGATCACGCGCGGGGGCGGCGGCGCGGACATCGGGCCGATCATGCGGCTCGGTGTGCCGGGCATGAGCCTGAGCGTGGTCGGCGACAGGTATTTCTGGTATCACCACTCGGAAGCCGACACGGTCGACAAACTCGATCCGCGGGAAGTCGCCGAGTGTGTAGCCGCGATGGCGATCATGGCCTACGTGATCGCGGATTTGCCGCAACCACTCCCGCGCGCGTCGCAAACCAGATGACTGCGCGCACTTGAAAACGCTCCTGCTCGCGTTGCTGCTGTTCTCGGGCGGCGCCGCTCATGCGCAGACGACGCCCGAAAATCTTCGCGTCTACCTGCTCACCTTCGGTCCCGGTGATGCGGCCTGGGAAAAGTTCGGCCACAACGCCATTTGGGTGCACGACGACGTCGCGAATTTCGGCGTCGCATACAACTGGGGCATGTTCAGCTTCGATCAGCCCGGCTTCGTGCCTCGTCTCATGCAGGGCCGCATGTTGTACTGGATGGCGGGCTACGAGGTCAACGCCGTCGTCAACTCATATGTAGAACAGAACCGCTCGGTGTGGGCGCAGGAGCTGAACCTCACGCCAGCGCAGCGCGATTCGATGCGCGCGTTTCTGGAATGGAATGCGCGCGACGAGAACAAATTCTATCTGTACGATTATTTTCGCGACAACTGTTCGACGCGTGTGCGCGACGCGATCGACCGCGCAACCGGTGGCGCGCTCCGGCCTGCGCTCACAGCGCTAGTCACCAACGAAACCTATCGCACGCACACGCAGAAACTCACCTACATGGAGCCGCCGCTCTACGCGGGGCTGATGGTCGCCATGGGTCCGCGCATCGACCAGCCGATCACCGTGTGGGACGAGGGCTTCATTCCGATGGAGCTGCGCGAGGGTGTGCGGCGTGTGAAAGTGCGCGGGCCGGATGGCAGCGAGCAGCCGCTGGTGCTCTCGGAGCGCACGATTTTTGAGGCGGCCGGCCGCGAGCCATTGCCGGAGCGCGCACCGGACATGGTGCTGCCTTTCACGATTGCGGGCAGCGTCATCGCGGGTGTGCTGCTACTGCTTGCGCGGCTCGCATGGCAAAGACGGAAGCTCGCGATCGGACTCGCAATCATTCTCGCCAGCTGGAGCCTGCTGGTCGGTTTGGTCGGCACACTGATCACGCTGCTCTGGGCATTCACCGATCATGTCGTGACGTACAACAACGAGAACGTATTGCAGGCTAATCCGGTCGCGTTTGCCCTGGTCGTGCTCGCGCCGGCCGCGGTGCTCGGCAAGCAGTGGGTGCGCAGATGGGCCGCGTGGTTCGGCTTGTTCGTGGCGGGCCTGAGCACGCTCGGCTTCCTGCTGCAAGCGTTTCCAGGACTCGATCAGGCGAATGGCGAAATCATTGGGTTGATGTTCCCCGCGCACGGCGCTGTCGCCTGGATCCTGTGGCAGCGCTGGCACGTCAAGCTCGAGGAGCTGACGGAACATGTAACTCACCCGTCAGCACGGTGACCGCCTGGCCGTACAGCAAGACACGCTCGCCTTCGACACGCACCTTCACGACACCGCCACGCTCCGACGCCTGATAACCCAGCAGCTCATCCTTGCCGAGCTTGTCTCCCCAGTGCGGCGCGAGACAGCAATGGGCGGAGCCTGTCACCGGATCTTCGGGAACGCCGACTCTCGGTGCGAAGAAGCGCGACACGAAGTCGTACTGCTCGCTCGACGAGCGCGCCGTCACGATGACGCCGCGCGCTTCGACACGCGTGAGTTGATTGAAGTCCGGTGCAATCGATTTGACGACGTCGTCCGAATCGACCTCGACGAGATAGTCGAACTCATTCTTGCCAACGAAAGCTGCGGACTTCAATCCGAGTGACTCGAAGAGTCCGGCGGGAGCGTCGGCTGCCTGCGCGAACTTGGCTGGAAAATCCAGTCGGATCCAGTCATCCTCGCGGTCGGCGGTAAGTAGACCACTGAGTGTGTGGAAGCGTGCTTGCTGGTCGGGCTGGAGATGGCCTTCCTGCCAGAGCACGTGTGCGCTCGCCAGTGTGGCGTGGCCGCACAGCTTGACCTCGACAGCGGGTGTGAACCAGCGCAGGAGATAGCCGTCGTTTTCACGATGCAGAAACGCGGTTTCGGCCAGGTTCATCTCGCGCGCGACGTTCTGCATCCAGCTTTCCGGCGCCGCCCGGTCCATGATGCAAACGGCGGCGGGATTGCCGGCGAACGGCTTGTCCGTGAATGCGTCGACCTGAACGATTGGCTGGGGGCCTGCTTTCACTGTTTGTCAGCTACCGAATTTGAAATCCAAGCGCTCGCTGTAGCTATGCCCCGGTTTTCGAGTTGAATTCCGATGCAGCATTTGGCTAGCAATAATGAGTCATTCCGGTGATCACTGGAATAGTGCATTCGGTCACGAACATTTTGCGGGCGGCCGCTCGAAAACAGTGAAAACAGGCCCCCTGCTATTCCGAGATCTCCCGTAGCACCGCGAGTGGCGGCCGGCTGAACACATCGCGGCTGTTGACCAGTCCAATCACCACCGCGAGCAGCGCAACTCCCAGCCACAATACGAGCAACGCGATTACAGGCGCGTCGTACTCGAGCTCGAAAACGAATTTCATCAGCAGCCACGAAGCTGTACCGCCGAGCAGCACACCAGCGGCCGCGGCGAGCGTGCCCAGCGCCGCATACTCCGTAACCAGCACCTGCATGATCTGCCGCCGGCTCGCGCCGATAGTCTTCAGCAGCGCGCTCTCGCGCAAACGCTGGAAGCGCGAGGTCGCCACCGATCCAATCAACACGATCACGCCTGCAACTATACTGAACAGCGCCATGAACGAGATTGCCAGCGTCACCTTGCTCAACAGGTCATCCAGCGCCTCGCGCACGGTAGACAGATCGATGACCGACACGTTCGAGTTTTCGGCCACCAGGTCGCGCTGAAGCTGCGCGCGTTTCTGCGCATCTGTCACGCGCGCCAATGCCACAAAAGTTTGCGGCGCCTTCTCCAGCGCTTCGCTCGGAAAGACCACGAAGAAGTTCGTGTTGAAGCGCGCCCAGTCCACGCTGCGGATGCTGGTAATCCGGGTTTCGATCGGCACGCCCTGGAAATCCCAGGTGACGTAATCGCCCAGCTTCACGTTCAGATCGCGCGCGACATCCTGCTCGATCGAAATCGGCGCAACCCCGGCGGGCACACCCGTTCTGTCGTGAAAGCTGCCGGAGACGAGCTTTTCCGTTGCGACCATCGTATCGCGATACGTGTTGCGGTATTCGCGCCGCAACGCCCATGGCTCGATCTTGCCGGCTTGCCGACTCGAGACGAGCGAGTCGACGGGCTTCCCGTTCAACGCGCTGATCTTCGCGGGCACGATCGGCGTAAACACCGCGCCGCCCGCGCCGTGCTGCGCCAGGATGGCGCGCACACTCTCCCGCTGATCGGGCTGGATATCGAATGCGACCAGATTCGGCGCATTCTCGCGCGACTCGATCTTCAGCCACGCGAGCAGGTTGGTCTGGACGGCCAGCATCGTCGCGATCACGAAAACGCCGAAGCCGAGCGAGAGCGTAACCGATACGGTCTGGTTGTGCGGACGATAGAGGTTTGCGATGCCCTGCCGCACGGTGAAGCTCGCCGCGCGCGGCAACAGGCGGCGCGTCAACCGCGTCAGGCCGAACGCAACCAGCCACAGGATCAACAGCGTTGCCGCAAGCCCGCCCGCGAACGCAAGGCCGAAGCGCGGCTGCTCCGCCTGCCACAGGCTTAATGCGGTAATCGCCAGAATCAGCACAACCAGCGCGAGCACGCGATACGGATCGAATCGGCGCCGCGCGCTCTCGTAATCCACGCGTAGTGCCGCAAGCGGCGAAATGCCTCGAATCGTCAGCAGCGGCACGATCGCAAAGAGCACGGCGACCAGCAGACCGATGCCGACACCCGTCACGACTGAGAGCCAGTCGACCGCGAATGGCACATTGAACGGCACCAATGCGCTCATGACGCGCGGCAGGAACGCCTGCACGCCGAAGCCGACCGCGACGCCTAGCAGTGCGCCCAGGAACGACAGCGCGGCCGCTTGCAGCAGATACGCCGCAAAGACCGTTCGCTCGCGCGCGCCGAGGCAGCGCAGCACCGCGACTATCGGCCGTTTGTCTTTGACGAACACATGCACCGCGGTCGCCACGCCGATCCCGCCCAACAGCAGCGCAGCCAGACCGACCAGCCCAAGGAAGCGACTCATCGCATTCAAGGCGTCGGCGAGATTCTCCCGCTGCTCGTCCGCTGTATCGAAGTCGATCAGGTTACGGCGCAGCATGTCGTGACGCCGGTCCACGAACTGCTGAAGCACCTTCGCGTTTGGAATCGGCAGGTACGCCTGGTACTGCGCCAGGCTGCCGAACTGAACCAGTTCCGTGCCCGGCAAGTCGCGCGCGGCAATGTAGACGCGTGGGCCGATGACGTTCCGGAAGCTGAAATCCGCGGGCGATTTGCGAAGCACTCCCGAAATTACGAACGCGCTTTCGCCAAGCAGCAGCGTATCACCGACGGTCATGTCGAGAGCCGTGAGCACGCCCGCTTCGACTATCGCTTGGCCGCCGCGCTGCAAGCGCCGCCACGCGCCTGCCGGCTCGGTCTCGATTGCGCCGTAGAATGGATAACCAGGTTCGACCGCGCGCATTTGCACGAGCCGCGTGTCCAGTGTCGCCGCGGACACACCCATCGAGACGAGCGAGGTGACGCGCGCGACGTCGTGCAGCGACTTAGCTGAGTCGAGCAGCACATTCACCGGCTCGGGAAACGGCCGGTTACTCGAGAAGCGCAGATCGGCGCCGAGCAGAGCGCGCGATTCGCGCTCGACCGATTTCAGCGCATTCGTGCGAAACGAATTGATCGCAACCAGCGCGGCGACACCTAACGTGATCGAGCTCATGTACAGCCCGAGCCGCTTCCAGCTGGAGCGGCTCTCGCGCAGTGCGTGCCTGATAACGAAACGAACGCTCACACGATCCGTCCGCCCGCAAGACGAATCACGCGATGCGCCAGGCCGGCGAGCTCGACGTCGTGCGTGACCAGCACCAGCGTTGTCTTCATCGCCGCGTTCAGCTCGACCAGCAGATCGATGATGCGGCGGCCGGTCTCTGCATCGAGATTGCCGGTCGGCTCATCGGCGAACAGCACCTTCGGCCGGTTCGCGAACGCGCGCGCGAGTGCTACGCGCTGCTGCTCGCCCCCGGAAAGCTGTGCCGGATAGTGTTCCGCGCGATCAGCGAGTCCTACGCTGCTCAACAACTGCGCCGCACGCGCAGCGGCGTCACTGCTCGCAGCCGTGCCTGCCAGCTCGAGCGGCACGATGACATTTTCGATCGCGGTGAGCGTAGGAATCAGCTGAAAGGTCTGAAATACGAAGCCTACATTGTGTGCGCGAAACTTCGCGCGCTCATCATCGGTAAGAGCACCGAGGTCTTTGCCATCCAGAGTAACGGTGCCCGCGCTCGGCAGATCGAGCCCGGCCAGCAGTCCGAGCAGCGTGGTCTTGCCGCTGCCGGATGGTCCCACGATCGCAACGAATGATTCAGGCTCGATCGCGAGCGTAACTTCATCAAGAACGGTGAGCGCCCGTCCCGCACTCAGATAGGTTTGACGTAGATTGTTGGCAACGATGAGTGACATTCGCCAGAAGATAGCCGCGCTCCTACTCTGCGCCACGCTCGCCTGTGCGAACGATGATGCACCCGCACCCGCACCCGCGCCCGCCACCCGCGACCCGCAACCCGCGCCCGCAGAAAACCCCGCGCCCGCGACCGCGACCGCGACCGCGAACATTCTGTTCCTCGGCACCAGCCTCACCGCCGGCTACGGCGTCGGCTCAGACAACGCATTCCCGGCGCTAATCCAGGATAAGCTCGACTCCGCACAGCTCGATTTCAGAGTCGTGAATGCAGGGCTGAGTGGCGAAACATCAGCCGGCGGACTGCGTCGTCTCGAGTGGTCGCTTCAGCAGCCGGTGCACGTGCTCGTGCTCGAGCTCGGCGCCAATGATGGATTGCGAGGCTTACCGGTCGAACAGCTGGGTGCCAACCTGGACAGCATCATCGTGCGCACACGACGAGCTTACCCGGATGCCGACGTCGTCATAGCCGGCATGGAAGCGCCGCCCAATCTCGGCGCGTCCTACACGTCGGCATTCCGCGCGACGTTTGCGCGGCTCGCCCAAAAGCACGACGCTGTCCTGATTCCGTTTGTGCTGAAGGGAGTTGCCGCGCAGGCCGATCTGAATCAGCAGGATGGCATCCATCCTGCTGCGCGGGGTCATGAACGAATTGCCGAAACGGTTTGGCAAGCGCTGCTGCCCGTCCTCACCGAACGCATCAGGACGAAAAAGGCGCCGGCAGCCACAGAGTGAACGTCGAGCCGACGCCTTTCTGCGTGTCCAGCATCAAATCGCCACCCAGCAGACGTGCAACGCGCCGGCAGATCGCGAGCTTGAAGCGGACATTGCCCTTGGATTGCTCTACGCGGTGGATCTCCTCGAACACTTTGTCGGCATCTGGTACGCCAGCGCCGGTATCGGTCACGCTTATGCATACCCACGTTGCCGGATCGTTGCTGCGCCGGCCGTCGCGCCGCTCTACCGACACCGTGACTTTGCCATTCTCAGGCGCGTAGCGCACCGCGTTGTAAACCAGCACATCCACGATCTGCTGCACGTAGCTCGCATCCGTGAGCACCACGGCACTGACCTCCGTGGCAGTCACTTCGAGCATGCAGAATTTCGCTGCCGCCGCCTTGCTATGTTTGCGCGCCGCCTCGCGCGCGATTGCTTTCAGGTTGAGCGGCTCGCTCTCGAAGGAAAGCTTGCCTGCATCCGCGCGCGCCAGCTCCAGCATGTCGGCTATCAGGCTGACGGCAGCATTGATGGCGCGCCGGCTCCGCTCAACGTATTCCTGCTGCGGCAGCCCCAGAGCGCCTTCCATCTCGACCAGCTGCATGTAGCCGGACGCGGCACCGAGTGTGTTGCGCAGATTCAGGCCGACGCCGGTAATCAGCCGATAGCGATCGTCGTCCATGGCCGGACGCATGCGCTCCAGCCGATGCGCCGAGCGCGTGAGCGCCATCGCTATCATGTCGGCAATGATCTGGGTTCGGTCGACAGTCGCGGGCCCGAACATCGCCGCGCCATAAATGGCCAGGAAGCCGATCTCGATACCTTCTGCTATGACTGGGAGCCTTCGTGGATTGCCACTGGCTTGACCGACGAGGAGCAGCGTCGAACTGGTGTCGTCCCGGCTGTGCTCGATGGCCACGCCGGTCGCCCCCGCGTATGCCTGTGCGATTTCGGCGAGCGCTGTAAGAGTGCGATGCAGGTCGAAGTCGGCGTCCCCGGTCCGGGCGATCGCGCCGACTACGGCCTGCAGGCCGATCGAGCTGGCGACTTCAGCCATGGTTTAGGGCACCTGACTTCCTGGCTTCTGCATCTTGAGCGCGTACGTGAGGGCATTGGCCGTGCCGCACGCGGGTCAGTGCTATAACCCCAAGTCGGACTTGACGTTCGCCAGAACGACAGCGCTTGAAGCCGGACCCGGTCACACTACTTTTTTCCGAGAATTGATGTAGAGTAGTGGGCTAACAGATCGGCAGGGTCGTCCCAAATTTCCGCGGCGCCATGCAGCTCTTCATCTTCCCAGCCACCGCATCTGAGGGCGACGATGTCCACGCCGGCCCTGCCGGCTGCCACCACATCGTACGGGGTGTCGCCCAGCATGACCGCTGCTTCCGCCTTCACCTTTCCCTTCTTCAACGCAGCCTGAACAATGTCCGGCGCGGGCTTGGACTCATCCGCATCGTCGCTTGAGGTGCTCTTGTCGATGAGATCGTCGAGGTTGCCCTGCTTCAACAGCGTCGCCAGGTCTTCCTCGCTCGCTGATGTCGCGACCACCAGCTTGTAACCATCCTCGCTCAGCCGAACCAGCAGCTCGCGTGCGCATTCGAATGCTCGAATCGCCGGAGCATAGGACGCGCGAAAGATTTCGCCGCGCCGCTGCAATATGCGTTCACCTTCGGGCGAATCTTCGGTCAAGGCGGTCAGCTCGGGCAGCAGCTTGTCGCCACCCATGCCGATCAACCAGCGCACGCGCTCGAACTCGCACTCGTAGCCGAACTCCTTGCACGTGTCCAGCCACGCCCAGGCGTGCTCGTCGTTGCTGTCGACGAGCGTGCCGTCAATGTCGAGAAGTACTGCTCGTTTTTGCATTGCGCACCGCTGGCGCCTTAATGCAAATTTCGCGCATGGATTACGCAGGCCAGGGCGGCTGGATCGAAGTCATTTGCGGCGTCATGTTCAGCGGCAAGTCCGAGGAGCTGATGCGCCGTGTGCGGCGCGCGACCCTCGCGAAGAAGCGTGTGCAGGTTTTCAAGTCACACCTCGACGAGCGCTACGGCGGCATCGGCAGGATCGGCTCGCATGATGGCGGCCAGGTCGAAGCATTTCCGATCTCGGCATCGGTTGAGCTGGCCGAGCGTGTGCGCGCGGACACGCAGGTTCTTGCAATCGACGAGGTGCAGTTCCTGGATCGCGGCGTCGTCGAAGTAGTAGACGCCCTCGCGGATGGTGGCGTGCGCGTGATCGTAGCCGGTACGGATATGGATTTTCGCGGCCGGCCGTTTGGCGCGATCAACGATCTGCTCGCGATCGCGGAGACGATAACCAAGCTGCATGCGATCTGTGTGCGCTGCGGCAACCTCGCAACCCGCAATCAGCGCCTGATCAATGGCGAGCCCGCGCCGGCCGAAGGTCCGACCATTCAGGTCGGTGGGCTCGAATCGTACGAAGCGCGTTGTCGGCGCTGCCACGAAGTGCCGTCGATAGACCGGGCGCAGATTGCGCTGATCCAGTAGCAGTCGTTCGGTCCCTCCGCTCGGCCAGTCTCAAGCTGCCATTCAACTGCCCCGCGCACGAAGCTTTCATTAGCTCGTGCGCAACGACATACCAGCCATCAGGCAGATTCTCGCCGACACATTTGCCGCGCGTTCTCCGACGAGTCTGCTCGAGCTATTCGGCTTCACCGATGCTGCGGTCCATCTCGACGACTTGGAGCAGGACGTCAGCTACCACGGCAGCCGCGGCACCCTCGCGTGCTATGTGGTGCATGCGGCACCCGAGCCCGCGCCCGTCGCGCGGCAACTTCGTACGCGCAACCTCGCGCAGCTCCAGCTCTATCTGTTCGTTCGTGGCGATTATTCCGAAATGATCGTGGGCAGTTTCGGTCTGGGTGACCGCCTGCTTACGCTCACACTTCAGCGCGACCACATCCACGCATCGGATCTCGAGACGCTCCTGGAAATGATGCCTGCGGCCGATGAGCGCGGCTCGGCACTCGCGGCGCGTCATGCGCGCGCGCTCGATCGCTCGCGCGTAACACGGCGCTTCTTCTCCGACTTCGCGGCGCAGCGCGACGCAGTCGCCGCCGCGTGGAACGGTCTGCTGCCGCAGCAGCGCCGGGACCGCGAGCAGCTCGCGCTGCTGCTGCTCAGCCGCTTGATGTTCCTCTACTTCCTCCAGCATCGTGGCTATCTGGCCGGCAACCGCGCGTATCTGGTTCAGCATTTCCGGCAATGGCGATCGGCAAAGCAAACCTTTTATGCCGGCGCGCTCAAGCCACTGTTCTTCTTCGTGCTCAATCGCCGGCCCGAACAGCGCCCCGCGCGCGCCTCGGTCTTCGGTGATCTGCCATATCTCAACGGCGGCTTGTTCGAGCGCCACGCGCTCGAGCGCAAACACGCACGTCTCGATCTGCCGGACGCCGCACTGAAGTCCGTGTTCGACGACCTGCTCGAGCGCTACCGCTTCACCGCGCGCGAGGCATCGGACGCGGAGATCGATGGCATGCACGATGTCGGCGTCGACCCGGAAATGCTCGGCGGCGTGTTCGAGGGGCTGATGGCCGAGCGCGTGCGCGAAACGACCGGCACGTTCTATACGCCGGCCGCTACGGTCGACCGCCTGGTCTGCAATACGCTCGCTGCCTATGCGCAGCCTGGCTCCGCTGCGCGGCTGCTGCGTGAAGTGAAGGTGCTCGACCCGGCGTGCGGGTCAGGCGCGTTTCTGCTCGGCGCACTCGCGCGTATTGCAGAAAGACGCGCGGCTACCGAGCAGCGCGATCTCATGCAGCTGCGCCGGGAGACGGTCGCGCGCTCGCTCTACGGCGTGGACCTGCAACGCGATGCGGCACGGCTCTGCGCGTTGCGTCTCTGGCTGGCGCTGGTGCCCGGCGAAGACAGCGGCGAGGTGCAACCGCTGCCGAATTTGGATCGGCAGATTCGGCAAGGCGATTCGCTGGTCGATCCGCTCGATCTGCGCATTGGCGCCGCCAGCAGCGAGGTCCGCAAATGCATTGCCGAGCTCCAGCCGGCAGCGACCGCTTACGTCGTATCCGAGCCGGAGCAGCGCCCCGCATTGCAGCAATCACTGCTGCGCAACGAGCGCCGGCTCGCGCGCGCGTGGGTCGATACCCAGCAGCGTCGTCTCGACTACACCACTTCGGAGCTGCATGCAGCAACGCAGCAGAAGGATTTGTTCGGTGCCATCACGAGCGAAGCTCGCGCCGCGCGTGCGCAGCTCGCGGACGTACGCGCGCGCACGAGTGAGCTGCGCAGCGTAGCCCGCGCGATCCGTACCAGGAACGAGCAACCGTTCTTCAGCTTCGCCGTGCACTTCCCGGATGCCGCCATCCAGGGCTTCGACATTGTGCTGTGCAATCCGCCGTGGGTGCGCTCCCACAACTGGCCGCGCACGCTTCCGGATGTCGTGCGCAACCGCTACACGGTTTGTCGCGGCGCCACCTGGCAGCCGCCGCATGCTGGCGCGATCGCGAGCGGCGGCGGCCACCAGATCGACTTGGCGATGCTGTTTCTCGAGCGCGCACTCGACTTGCTCGCGCCCGGCGGTGCGCTTGGCATCATTCTGCCCGCCAAGTTCATGCGTTCGCTCTCCGGTGCATCCGCACGCAAGCTGCTGCTCGAGCAGACCGACATCGTCTCGATCGAGGATCACAGCCTCGATCAGCGCTCGATCTTTCACGCTGATGCCTTTGCCGCGTTGATCGTAGCGCGTAAGCCTGATTCGGCTGCCAGGGCGCCGGCGGTTGTTCAGGCGAGGATGGTGCGCCGCAATGCGTCGCCATTGAAGTTCGCGATCGCACAGAATGATCTGCCATTTGTTGCCGGGGATGCACGCGCGCCCTGGCTGATCGCTCCGGCAGATGTGCGGCGCGCGCTCAACCGCATGCGTGCGTCTCCAATGATCGGTGCGTATCCCGAGCTCAAGCCCCGGCGCGGGTTGGTTTCCGGTGCAAATGCGGTCATGCTGCTCACGCGCGCGGATCCGAAGCTCGGCGGGCTGGCGTCCATCCAGTCGGAAGGCGCGCGCGACTCCGCACGGTCCGCTGACTTCGAGGGAATGGTTGAGCAGTCGGCGGTCGCACGGGTGGTTCGCGGCAGCGACATCCGGCCGTGGGCGTTTCGCCGTGAGCGCTTTCTGCTATGCCGCAGTCCTGGCGCGTCCGCCAACTTGCCGCGCCTTTCGGCATATCTGCGCAAGCATCGGCTCACCATTGCGGACACACCGAAGCGCGACACGGCCGCGAGCTGCGTGGCCTGGCACGACCTCGCCAGCACGCTGAACGCCGTTGTGCTGCCGGCCGAAATCGTTGCGATCAACACGGTCTATTTCATATCCGCTGCTGACGACGTCGCGCACCTGCTATCGGCGTACTTCAATTCGCTGCCGGTGCGAGCCTTTGCCCGTGCCATCGCTGAACGCGCAAAGGATGCTCATTTCAGATTCTTCGCGTGGACCGTATCGATGCTGCCGTTGCCGCTGGCGTGGCGAAGCTTCGAATGCCGGCACCTTCACGACATTTCCCAGGCTGCACACGCGCGCGGAAGTATCGACGATGACGCGCAAGCCGAGCTCGATGAGATCGTCGCGCGCGCATACGGCCTCAGCCGCGCAGACCTCCGCCATCTCCGCGACTTCGACAAATGGCTGCGAGGACAATGAACTTCGCGGTTTTGCTGGATGAACATCACGAGCCGCCGCTGCGTCAGACCCTGAGCAGTCTGATTACGACGGCGCGGACCGCCGATTTTGCGATCGCGCATCTG
Organism: Gemmatimonadota bacterium; assembly: GCA_052389275.1. Taxonomy (GTDB): domain Bacteria; phylum Gemmatimonadota; class Gemmatimonadetes; order Longimicrobiales; family RSA9; genus CBJLQC01. The sequence goes on from JBQTID010000054.1 coordinate 19,958, forward strand.
CGCCTCGCCGGGCTGGACCTGAAGCCGTCGGAAACCGACGATCTCGAGCGCTGCCGCGTAATGATCGGCCACCTAGACGCCGCAGTCCTGTTCGATGCCGTGGGGCCGGGTCCGGCGCATTTCGAGGTATTGGCCGCTTTCGCGCAAAGTGGCCGCCTGGAAATGCACACGGCGCCGCACCATGCCTGGAATCCGGATTTTTCGATTTTTCGGGACCTGCCGAATGGTGGCGACGCCGCTCTGCTCGGTGCCCACTACTTCGGCCGCCCGTATCCTCGCTTTGGACTTGCTTTTACGTGCGTGATGACGCAATCGGCGGCCGTGCGCGCGTGCACCAGGAGATTCGAAGAGCTTTGGGCCGCCGGCTATGACGTTTTGCCGGTCGTCATCGACGCGTTAGAGCGGCTCGGCGCGTGAGCTGGCGTCTCACATCGCCGCGCGAAGCTGCTCTCTCAATCCTCGCTGCGCGCTATACGCACCATAACGGTTCCGCTATGGAACCGCTCTCATCGATACCGCTCGCTGAGTTTCAACGTGAAGCAGTACAACGAGCTAGCACGATTATGGAGCGGCGGCGTGGAGTGCTGATCGCCGATAGCGTGGGTCTCGGCAAGACCTTCGTCGCACTCGGACTTATTGAGATCGCACTCGCGCGCGATCAGAGCGTGCTGCTGGTCGTGCCGGCCAGCCTGCGCAAGATGTGGCGATCGGAGCTGCGTCGATTCGGCCGCACCGATCACATTAGCACGGTCTCGCACACGCAGCTCGCGCTTGGCCGTAAGCCGGTGGACCTGGCAGATGTGGTGGTCGTCGACGAGGCGCACGCCTTTCGGAACCCTCATACCAGGCGCTACCGCGCGCTCAAGGCGGTTTGCCACGGCGCACGGGTCGCGCTGATCACCGCGACGCCAGTCAATAACTCGTTATCGGACCTTTACTTCCTGCTTCGGCTCTTCTGTTCCGACAACGCGTTTCGTGATCTCGGGATTGGATCGATGCGGGCCGTGCTGCTGGAGGACCGACACGCGATAGACCGGTTGCTGCGTGCCGTGATGGTACGGCGCACGCGTGCCGAGGTCCGTGCGACAGCCGGCGAAATCCGTTTTCCCGATCGCGTAGCAATGCATGCGGTCGGCTATGACCTGGCCGTTTCCATCGACCGGCTTCGCGAGCTGCTCAATTCGCTGACGTTCGTGGCTCACCGCGTTGCGGGCGGTGCGGCGTTCGCTCCGGAAATTCTGCGCTTCGCGTGCCTCAAGCGCTTGGAATCGAGCAATGCCGCGATGCGTGCAACGCTCGCGCGGCAAATCCGCTTCTACGAGCAGTTCACCTCCGCACTGGAGCGCGGCCTGCTGTTGCGACCGGGTGTGTTTCGCTCTCTCTATGATGTTGGCGACGATGCGCTTCAACTCGTGCTCGAGGGTGTCACCCTCGAAAAAATCGAATCGATCAGTCCGGACTTTGCGAATGCTGCGCGGCGTGAGCTCGCGACACTGCGCAGCTGGCGCTCGCTCCTGAGCTGCACGCATGACGACAAGCTCGACCGGCTCAAACAGATTCTCGACGCACGCCCGCGCGGCGCGAAGACGATCGTATTCACCGAGTATCGCGATACCGCTCGTCATCTCTGGAACGCGCTGCGCCGGCGTTTGCCTGTCGCGCTGATCGATGGCGCCGGCGCGTGGATTGGCGCCTCACAAGCCAGCCGCCGACAGGTGATCGAGCGATTTGCGCCGGCCGCCAACGGCGGCAGCACGGTGCATCCGCGCGAGGCAGTTCAGATCCTGATAGCGACGGATGTATTGGCCGAAGGGATGAATCTCCAGGACGCGGATGCAGTTGTGAGCTACGATCTGCCGTGGAATCCGATCCGGTTGGTCCAGCGCGCCGGCCGCATCGACCGCATCGGCTCCGAACACGGTGTTGTCAGCGTGTACAACTTCTTGCCGGACCGCGAGTTCGATGCGTTTCTCGGACTCGCGCGGACGATTCGAACCAAGCTCGAAACGGTGCGCAGCACCGTCGGCCTCGAGCGCCCGGTGCTCGAGCCGGACGAGGATTTCGACGCAGTCGGCCGCGCGCTTCGGGCTGGCGACTCCAGTATTCTGGACCGCATTGATGGAAGCCGGCCGGCCAGGCTGCGCGAGGAACTCGCATCAGCAGGTCCGGTAACGAGTTGTGGTGTGCCGATCGCCATGATGCCGGACGCCAGCGGATCACGCATGCTGGTGGGCCTCAGGCGCGGCACGGAATGGGAGGAGCTCGTCGTCGACATAGCGAGTGCCTCTGACCTGGCCGGCCGCAATGCGGATATCATTTTGGCCGATGCGCTCGATGACGCCGCGGTTCGGCGGTTCGACATCTGTCCGTTCATGATCGCGGCGCAGCAGCAGGTGCGCGCGTTCGAGCAGCGGGCAGCAGCAGCCCGTGTCGATCGGCGCTCTGTTGCGGCTGTTGCGGCGCGCCTGATCCGAACGCTGTTAGCCGAGCTTCCGCTCGAGGCCGGGCAAGCCGTTTACGCCCGCGTCGATGCCGTCATGGATCGGCTGACGGGAGAGCTGGATGCCGTCGCCGAAGATGAGGTTGCGAGTGCGGTTCGGCACCGTGCCGGGTCCCTGGACGACCTGCTCAGCGCCTTGGAAAAAGCGCTCTCCCGCGCGGGAATTTCGCATGCGGCAGAAGCCGCGTGGACCGCCACCGGCGTGATCGTGGCCGATTGACCGAGCCGCCCAAATCCGTTAACTTTCAACGCTGCAATCAATTCCCGCGTAGCTCAGTTGGTAGAGCAGCGGACTGTTAATCCGCGTGTCACTGGTTCGAGTCCAGTCGCGGGAGCTCTGTAAGCTCCAAAAGCAGTGCCGGGAAAAAAGGCTCCGCAATTTGCGGAGCCTTTTTCATTCTCGCGACGACCTATCCTCCGGCGTCCGTCCTAGGACATGCAGTGCTGGACTAAATGGACATTTTTCTCAAATATGTGTAGTATTTGATAAACTATGGGCGAAAAGGCAGCAGAGATCATTGACGGAGGTGGTGGCCACCGCGTGAATGGCTGGGTCGACGCGTACACCAAATTTGTTATAAAGTCGCTGGTAGGAACGAAGGGCCGTTCGGAGACCGCGGTCGTCGCCACACTCTTGAGCGAATGGATCAAAGACAACCGGGCGGACTTGGAGAAGATGGGTCTTTGGCCGCCGCAGGTACGCGCAGGTCGGCCGGTAGTCGTGCCGCCGGGAGCATAGCGATAAGGCTAACCGCCACAAGCGGGGACTGAGCGAACGTATGATTGCGTCGACGTCCTTTAAGCTCGAAAACCAGATGACGCCTACTGTGCGCGGCTGGCTAGGCGCCTCCGGATTGCGAATCTGGGAGGAATACGACACTGCCACTGGCATTTGCGACTTAGTTGCAGTGGACGTCGACGCGCGCGTTGCAATTTCTCGCGTTGAGCTCGGCCAAAAGAAAGCGATTCTTAACGCGCGGCGAATCCAAGTGCTGGAGGCATTGCCCTGTGATCGTCCGATCCCAGCGTCGCGCGTAGCTCGCAAAACCCTCCTTTCGAGCGATCAGGTAGTTGCCGACCTTCGTTGGCTTATTAACGCGAGGTTCGTTCATGGAACGTCTGCGCATGGGTATATTAGAATGGCTCTTCTCCCAACCGAGTGGGTCGATTTGCATGATTTTAGATCTCGGGTAGCATGCAAGTGAGCACTTTGAGTCTGAGGTACTCCGCGTCGCGGAGACCGTACGCCCGACGCTGAAGCACGCGAATCTTGTTGTTCAAGCCTTCGACGAAACCGAGCGATACCTTGTTGGCGGGCTCGCAGTACGCCGCGATCCCGTCCCAGTGGCGCTCGATCAAGTCGGCGAACTCTTGATACGGTTTTAGCCGCTGCCATTTCAAAGCGGCGCGCCATTGCTCGAAAAAGCGGCGGGCCCAACCCTCTCGGCGATAATCCCACAGCTGAGCGAAGGACTCTTTGAGCAGATAGGCCGTATTTAACCGCTTGTTCGCTTTCAGCAGGAGTGCAAGAGCTTGTCGGCCTTCCAAATTCAGGTTCTCGCGGTGCGAGAGCAGATTGTATTTCTGGCCTTTGATGAACCGCCGGCCGCGTCCGCTCAGCCGCCGGTACTCCTGCTTGCGCACTTTGTCCAGCGCTTCGCCCAGATGACGCAGCACATGGAACTTGTCGTAGAGAATCTTCGCGTTCGGCGCGTTTGTCATCGTGGATTTCCGAAACGCCCGCCACATGTCCATCACCGCCAATTCAATCCGCGCGCTCCGGTGTGGACCCAGCCAGGCATAAAACACATTGAGGCTTGCTTCCGAACGGTCCGTGCCCCCGAACCAGATTGGTCGTTGTCGCTCCAGATCGCTCACGACGATTCGATAGGTGTGGCCTTTGCGGACCGAGATTTCATCCAAACCGATCACGCGCGGCTTCGCTGCGCCGGCTCGCCGCAGCTGCTCGCGCATGTATTGCATTTCGAGCGCTTTGACCGTCTTCCAATCGAGGTGCGTTTCGCGCGCGACATCCCGGATGGTCGAGACTCGGCAACGACGACCGACGAAGAAGGCGAAGCGTTTCGTGTAAAACGGATTGTCCGCCAGAAACTCGAGCGATTCCTGCTTCACTTTTCCGCACCGCCGGCACGCCACCCGGCGGATTTCGAGCTCCAGGTAGATCGCGCGATCGCCGCACGAAAGGTCGCGCACTTGCCGAGTCTTCCGATCGTACCACCCACGCTGCTCCCGTCCACACGATCCGCAGCGCGTTTTTTTGACCGGCGCGTGAGCACAATGACTCGGGCATTCGGTTTCCCGAAAATGCCTTTGACGCTGCTGCTGGGCAGAAATCCCGGGAATCCATACAGATCCCAGAGGCGGCGCTTCCGACGTGGCTTTGGCATCCGCCAATCCTGCATCCAATGCCCACGCTGGCAAGCACCTTCTTCACTCGCTCTGGTCTCCGTTTCCCATTAAAATCACCCACTCGATCGGGAGATGACCCTCAAAACAATATCCCGAGCGGAAAAGAAGCATATCAGCTGTCTCCATTTCCACCCATGTGGAGCTGGTTGTGTATTTCCGTATCCACTGTGCCTGTATGCTTGGAATCGC
>JBQTID010000055.1:0-63334 GCA_052389275.1 Gemmatimonadota bacterium
CACACCTTGTTGGCAAAGTTGCGGCCGTGCGAGAAGGCTTCTTCCAGATCTTCATGGTTGAGCAGCACATCCGTGCCGAGCCCCGAGCCTGCAATCACGGTGTAGCGCAGCGCATCGGCACCATACAGCTCGACAACCTGCAGCGGATCGATGCCGTTGCCGAGCGACTTCGACATCTTGCGCCCCTTCGCATCGCGCACGATGCCATTCAAATAGACATCGCTGAACGGCACTTCGCCCATGAACTCGAGACCGGCCATGATCATGCGCGCGACCCAGAAGAACAGGATGTCGGGACCGGTGACGAGTGTCGACGTCGGATAGAAAGCTTTCAGATCCGGCGTCTCATCGGGCCAGCCGAGTGTCGAGAAAGGCCACAGCCAGGATGAGAACCACGTATCCAGCACATCCGGATCCCGCAAGATTTCGCGTCTGCCGCACTTCGGGCAGCGGTCCGGCTCCTCGCGCGCTACGATCAGCTCGCGGCAGTCATGGTTGTCGCAGTACCAGGCCGGAATGCGATGACCCCACCACAACTGTCGCGATATGCACCAGTCATGGATGTTCTCCAGCCAATTCTCGTAGACTTTGGTCCAGCGATCCGGCGTGAAACGAACGCGGCCGTCGCGCGCGGCCTGGAGCGCCGGTTCCGCGAGCGGCTTCATGCGCACGAACCACTGCTCCGACAGACGCGGCTCGACCACCGTGTCGCAACGGTAGCAATGCGGCACCGACAGCCTGTGGTCTTCGATCTTTTCGATCAGACCGAGTTCAGTCAGCTCCTTCACCACCGCCTTGCGTGCCGCGAAGCGCTCCATGCCGCGGAAACGTTCCGGCACGTTTTCGTTCATATGCGCGTTCGGTGTCAGGATATTGAGCGCCGGCAGATCGTGGCGCTTCATCACCTGGAAATCATTGGGATCGTGCGCGGGTGTCATCTTCACCGCGCCACTGCCGAACTCAGGATCCGCGTACTCGTCGGCGATGATCGGAATCAGGCGCTGCGCGAGCGGCAGCTCGATGTCCGCGCCAAGCACCGCCTGGTAGCGCGCATCAGACGGATGCACGGCAACAGCGGTATCACCGAGCATGGTCTCGGGACGCGTCGTCGCAATCGTGATGTAATTGCGGCCATCGGGCAGGGTGCGGCCATGCGCGAGCGGATAGCGCAGGTGATAGAGCTTGCCGCTGGTCTCGGTCGGCTCTGCTTCCTCATCGGCAAGCGCCGTCAAACAGCGCGGGCACCAGTTGATGATGTAATTGCCACGATAGATGAGTCCCTTCTCGTAGAGCCGCACGAAGACCTCGCGCACGGCGCGCGACAACTGCGGATCGAGTGTAAACGCGGTGCGGTGCCAGTCACACGAGCAGCCAATCGCCCGCAGCTGCTCGAGAATCGTCGAACCGGTCTCGTGCACGAAATCCCAGACGAGTTCCACGAAGACTTCGCGGCCGAGATCATCACGGGTCTTGCCTTCCTTCGCGATGATGCGCTCGACCACGTTTTGCGTAGCAATGCCAGCGTGATCGGTGCCCGGCAGGTAGAGCGCCTGATATCCCTGCATGCGGCGCCAGCGCGTCAACACATCCTGAAGCGTGTTATTGAGACCGTGACCCATGTGCAAAACGGCGGTCACATTCGGCGGCGGAATGACAATCGTGTAGGGTGGCGCGCCCGCGAAGACGGCATCAGCAGTCGGATGGAAGTAGCCGTGCCGTTCCCACTCTTCGTAGAGAGGTTTTTCGAATGCGGATGGATCGTATCTGGTGTCCAGCGGTTCGCTCATGCGGAAGGTTAGCGAACCGCTGGTTCGGCAGTCAATCAAGCAGGCTGGCGCGGCTCCGATCGGTCTGCCGCCGGCGGTGGGCCCGGCTCATCGGAGGAAGGATCAGGCGAGCGCGGCGCGACGTCGCTCGTCAATGCGCCCGCGCGCGAAACACCAATGCGCACGCCGGTGCCCTCCATTTCTTCAACATCGGTGAGAACATCATCGCGATTCGGCTGAAGTGAACGCGCGCGCATTGCAATCGAATCATCAGGCTGTGGCGGATCGGTCTCGCGACTCTGACGCCGCTTGCCGATGCCGACACGGCCACCGTACCAACGCGGACCATCGCCGTCGCGCTGTTTGCGATTGCGCTGCAGCCTCTCCTCGACTGCTGGGATTTCCAGCCGGTTCAATACGGCATGCACGCCCGGCACCGCGTCGATCAGATCGACGACGCGCCGCGCAGCATCCGCGCGCTCAACCGCGCCGGAGACCTCGATGACGCCGGGACCAACCGCCGAAATATCGATTCCCTGTGAGCGCGTGATCTCGTCGCCAAGCAGCGCCTGGAGCACGCGTTTTTCGAGTGAGCGGCTGTCCAGCCGCCGCTGCACCGGACCGGATTTGACCAATCGCGACAAGGCGTACGCTGCGGCCGCGCCCGTGAGCGCGACCCCCGCAACGATCGCCCAAGTGGCCGTTTCGGGACGCTTCCTGCGCTTGAGCCTCATGCCATCTCCTCGGGTTTTTGAGTCAGAAGCCGGCCCTGGATAGTCGTGCAAGTCACAGACCAGCAAACAGTTGGAGCGCATGGGTAGCCACTTCGGTGCCGGCCCCGAAGCCCGCATGAAAAGCTTGCTAATCAATCCGGCACTCGTGTAAACTTAACGCCCCACTCAATTTGACTCTCCCGAAACTTTACCGATCTCAGGACGGGATGGTAATTACGTGATACAGGGTCCGGATACGCCCTGGAGTGATGTCCTGCGCAGTCAGCTTACGTGGCAGTCGCTAGCAGCGGCTTCCACGTTATTCTCGCTTGCCATTCGTCCTCGTCTGTTCGCGAATCGCGCCGAACAAACGCCGCAGGTTGCGCCGGATCGCCTGCGCGCGCTGCTCGACAAATCGTTTTCGGTCATGTGCATTGTCGATGGCATCGGCATTGTGCGCGCGATAACGCCGAATGCTGCGCACGTGCTCGGCGAGGCGTGCGATCGCGCAGCCGAGCTGGAGCTGGCGTTCGGGGAGCTGCTCCAAGCCGACCACCCCGAAGCGGTGCAAGCTGCGCTCGATGAGTTATCGCGCGCGGATGCAGCGGAGATGCGCACCTGGACTTTCCGAACCCGCGCACCGGACGGTACGCCGCGCCGGCTGGAAGCGGTCGGCACAAATCGTTTGTTCGATGCGGATATCACCGGCTTCACATTCGAGATCCGCGACATAACCAAATCCTACGCCGCTCAGCAGCGCAATCGCATTTCGGGCACCGCTCTCGAACAATCTCCAGACAGTGTCATCATCACCAACGCCCAAGGCTTCATCGAATACGTCAATTCTGCATTCGAGAATTTGTCGGGGTATCGTTTGCCGGAACTGCGCGGCCGCACACCGGCGCTGTTGAAGTCGGACAAGCAGCCACCCGAAGTCTTCGAGCGCATGTGGCGCATACTGAAGGCGGGCAACGTATTCCGCGGTGAAGTCGCCAACCGCAAGAAGTCTGGCGAGATCTACTTCGAAGACCTGATCATCGAGCCGATTCACGACGACCATGGGGTAGTGACCCATTTCATCTCGATTGGCCGCGACATTACCGAGAAGAAGCGCGCCGACACGAACGCCGAAAGCGCGGCCTTCTACGATCCGATCAGCGGCATATCGACCTTCAAGCTGCTGCGCGAGCGGTCGCGTCAGATGCTGGCGCTCGCGCGTCGCCACGGTCATACCGCGGCGCTGCTGCATATCGACTTGAATGGGCTGCAAGCCGTCAACATCAGCCTCGGCCGCGAGGTCGGTGATGAGCTGTTACGCAAATTCGCGGAACGCTTGAAGCAGGGGCTGCGCGAGAGCGATTCGATTGCGCGCCTGCACAGTGATGAGTTCCTGATCCTGCTCAGCGATGTCGCGGAGGAAGATGCGACTGCTCGCGTGGTCCGCCGCCTGAAGGACAGCGTGAGTCGTCCGTTCCAGATCGGCTCGCATTCCGTCAACCTGGGCGCCAGCTTCGGTGTGTCTCTATACCCACAGGATGCGACGACCTTCGACGAGATGCTCGAGTATGCTTCGCTCGCAATGAAGCGCGCGCAGAGCAGTGGCAGCGGCTACGAATTCTATCGCAAGGAGCTGACCGAGATCACCCTCGAGCGGCTCTCACTCGAAGACGATCTGCGCTGGGCCTGGGAACGCAAACAGTTCGTGCTGCACTATCAGCCCGTGATTGCGCTCTCCACGAACCGCATGATCGGCGCGGAAGCGCTGGCGCGCGGCCACATCATCGGCGCCGAAGCGCTGGCGCGCTGGCCGCACATGGAACGCGGCGAGATTTCTCCCGCGCAATTCATCCCGGTCGCCGAGCGCACGGGCCGCATTGTCGCACTGGATCGCTGGGCGATCGCGACTGCGACACGGCAGGCGGCCATGTGGTCACAGGAAGGCTGGCAAGGCTGGGTCTCCGTCAATTTGTCGGCGCGCTCGCTGCACGACGCGGACCTCCCCAGCTACATCGCGCGCTGCTTCGAGACGCACGGCCTGGAAGCCGGGCGCCTGGTGCTCGAGGTCACCGAGAGCGCGGCGATGCGCGATATCGAGATTACCGCGCGTATTCTCACGCAGCTGAAGCAGGCGGGCGCACTGATAGCACTCGATGATTTCGGCGTCGGGCATTCCTCACTTGCATACCTCAAGCATTTCCCGGTTGATCTGCTCAAGCTCGATCACAACTTCGTGTCGGGCATTGGCTACGAGAAAAAGCACGAGCATCTGATCGAGACCATGATTACGCTGGCGCACCGGATCGGGGCGCAGGTCGTGGCGGAAGGCGTGGAGCAGGGCGAGCAACTGGATTGGCTGCGGTGCGCGGAATGCGACTATGTGCAGGGTTATTTGCTCGGCAGGCCGCAGCCGGCCGATGTTGTTTGGGGGAGCGTGGGAACATGAGAACATGGGAGCATGGGTTTCGCGTTCCCATGCTGCCATGATCCCATGATCCCCTCATCTCTCACTGATAGGGGCGGCTTCGGCCGCCTTTTTCTTTTCTTCCCGCTCTTTTTCCTTGCGCGCGCGAATCGCTTTCACTCGCTGATTGAAGCTCTGACGTCCGATCTCGGAGCTCGCCTGCCGCTCGATCTCGGCGAAATCGCGGTTGCGCGCGTTGATCTCATCGCGCCGGCCGTCGGGTGCCTTGAACGCGACCTGCGGCAACTTGATGTCGCCCAATTGAATCGTGCCGTCCGGATTGATGCCCCAGCGCTTGCCGTCCTTGGTCTTGATCGTCCAGTCGAATGCGCGCCTGCGCGCCTCGGCTTCCGCAGCGACCGAGTCGTGGTAGGCTCCCAGACTTTGCGCGATACGCGCGCGCACCGCCGCAGCGGGTGATGCATCCGGAGGCAGCGTGTAGCGCGCGCTACCGCTCAGACGTGGGTCGATCGTGGTCGGCCGCAGGCGATCCGCCAGCGAGCCGCCCCGACCGCCGCCGTCATCGGCTGGCTCGACCGTTTCGGGACCCGGCGTAGCTTCCGGAATTCCTACAACCGGCCCCGGCGTCAGAATGACTTCCTCGGCGCCGGTTCGATCGCGATCCCGGTCTCGATCCCGACTCGATGCCGGCTCGACCGGCGCCGCAGTCTGTGGCATGCTGATGATTTGTGGCTCGTCTTCGGGAACCACAATCGTGATTTGCTCGAAGAGCTTGTGTGCGAGCGTTGGGATGAACGGTCTGGTTAGAAGGATCAGCAGCCCAATCGCGACGATATGAACAAGCACCGCGAGCGCGAGGGATGTTGGAGAGCGCGTGCCGCCCGGTTTGGTCGCGAGCAGCGTCCCGAACAAGCGGGGGCTGTCGGGTCTGCGCTTCTGTCCTTCTACAGCCATTTAGATACTAACCCCCGCTTTCAACGCGGTTCCTGGCAGCGATTCTACAACAGTCGCGCCAGCCTCTGCGCCGCTTCTTCCAGCCGCTCGATCGGCTGTGTCAGCGCAACGCGGAAAAATCCTTCGCCACCGGCTCCGAGTGCGGATCCCGGCATAATTACGACACCTTGCTCGAGCAAGGCCCTGCGTGCAAACGGCCACGATAGCTGATTGCCTGGCATCGGCACCCAGAAGTACATGGCGGCACGCGGCAACCCCACCTCGAAGCCCGCGGCATTCAGCGCGGCATGCATGGCGTCGCGACGCTGTCTGAAAGCTTCCACGTTGCGCGGCACCCACTGGTCGTAGCTTTCCAGAGCTGCTTTACCGGCCGCCTGCACCGCGAGAAACTGACCGGTATCCACGAACGCCTTGACGCGGGCGAGCGCGGCAATCACGGGCTGCGCTCCCGCGGCCCAGCCCAGGCGCCAACCCGTCATGTTGTACGTCTTCGAAAACGAATGGAATTCCACCGCGACATCCCGGGCGCCTTCGATCTCGAAGATGCTGGGCGGACAATAACCGTCGAACGCGATCTCGCTGTACGCGTTGTCGTACACGAGCAGAATCCCGTTCTCCTGACAAAACCGCACTGCGCCTTCCAGATACGCGCGCGGCGCTATCGCGGCAGTGGGATTATTCGGGTAGTTCAAATACAGGATGCGCGCCCTCTCGATAACGTTAGGCGGCAGCTCTTCCAGCGGAATCAGAAACTCGTTTTCCGGGCGCAACGGTACCGTATACGCGCTGCCACCTGACAGCAGCGTTCCGCCGATATACGGCTGGTAGCCAGGATCGGGCACGATCGTGACATCACCCGGCTCGACGTAGCAGAAAGCGAGGTGCGCAATGCCTTCCTTCGAGCCGACCAGCGGAATCACTTCGTTGAACGGATCGAGCTGCACGCCGAAACGTTTCTGCATCCACGCCGACACCGCCTCGCGATAAGCAGGCAGTCCGAGTTGAAAACCGTAACGGCTCATCGCCGGATTCTCGACCGCATCCTGAACCGCCTGCACCGCGGCCGGCGGCGGTGCGAGATCCGCATCACCCGCACCCAGATCGATCACGTCCATGCCGCGCGCGATCAAATCACGCTTGATCTGCGGAACATCTGCGAGCGGGTACTGCGGAAACGCCTTGAAGCGCTCCGCGGTGCTGATCATTTGCCCTGTTACCATCGCGCCTCGTCTTCGTGTGCAATTACGGGATTCTGCACGGGCTCGAAACCGGCGATTTCGACTTCGACGACGTCGCCCGGATACAATTGGCCAACTCCTTCCGGCGTGCCGGTCGCGACAATGTCCCCGGGTTCGAGTGTCATGATGCGGCTGATGTATGAGATCAGCACCGGAATGCCGAACACCATGTCGTTTGCGCGCCCGTCCTGGCGCACCTCGCCGTTGACTCTGCTAATGACTTCGAGATCGCGCCATTGCGTCACCTTGAAGAGCGGAATGATCTCCCCGATCGGGCAGAAGGTATCGTAGCCTTTCGCGCGCGTGAATTGAACGTCCACGCGCTGCAAGTCCCGCGCGGTCACGTCGTTTACGGGCGCGTAGCCGGCGAGCACGTCCAGCGCTTCAGCCTCGGATACATTGTGCGCGCGCTTGCCGATCACGAGGCCGATCTCCCCTTCGTAATCGACTTGTTGCGAGTCGAGCGGCAACACGATGGACTCGCCATTCGAGATCACCGAGCTCGGCGGCTTGAGGAACAGCAACGGGCGTTCCGGTAGCTCATTGCCCAACTCGCGGGCATGCGCCGCATAATTACGGCCGACACATACGATCTTGGTCGGCCTGCGTGAGTTTCTGGTTACCATTATTGATAGAATGCGAGCAGCTGCTCGGACAATTCGATCCATGGCCCGGTGCGAGCGGGCGCCCCCGGCAGCGTCTCGAGAAAGTAGCGGCCGTAGCCCTTTTCGAGAACCCGTCGGTCCAACAGGACCACGGCACCGCGGTCCGTGTCGGATCGGATCAACCTGCCGAAACCCTGTTTCAGCCGTAGCGCCGCGTGCGGCAGAATATAGTCCATGAAGCTGTTGCCGCCGTTGCGCTCGATGGCTTCGACGCGGGCGGCGGTCAACGGCTCGGTCGGTACTTTGAACGGCAGCTTGTGGATCACGATGCCGCGCAGCGGATCGCCTGGCACGTCCACGCCTTCCCAGAAAGAGCTCACTCCCAGCAGGATGCCGCGACCCGATGCGACGAATGCATCCAGCAGCCGCGCACGCGCCTGCTCGCCCTGCACAAAGAGCGGCCAGCGCCGTTCGACGCCGGCTCTACGAAGGTTGGTCGCGACCGCCTTCAGCGCGCGATAGGACGTGAAAAGCACGAAGATCCCGCCATCGGTTATCTCCGCAAAATCGGACACGATCTCCGCTGTGATGCGATTCAGCTCCGGCTGCTCGTCATTACGTGGTACGGGCAGATCGGTTGGAATCGCAATCATGGTCTGCTGGTCGTAGGCGAACGGCGATGGGTACGTAGCTTCACGAACGCGCAGCCCACCCGTAATGCCGAGCCTGCCACGCACGAACGAAAAACCATCACGCGTTGCCAGGGTCGCGGAAGTAAGTATTACGGTGTCGATGCGGTCGAACAGCGCTTCGCGCAACGAATCGGCAATTTCGACAGGCGCGGCGCGCGCGGCGTGATTTACTTCGCGACCGGCCCGCCGCTCGAGCCAGCGCACCAGCGGCGTTTCCGCGCCTTCCCCCGTGAACACGAGTCGCAGCGCGTCCGCCGCCGAGCGCAATCGCGCCGCTGCGCCGTGCAGTTCGACGAGCTGTTCGGTCAACGGCTCGGACCAATCGCGATCCACCATGACGGTATCACGCAGCTGTTCGATTCCCTTCGCGAGCAACGAGATGCCGGTCAGCGCGTTCTCATACGCCACAGCCATCCCATGCGTCCATTCAGGCGCGGCCGCGAACTCATCGCTCAGGCGCATGACACCATCATCGACGCGCGCAGTCAGGTCAGCTACGAACTGGAAGAGCTCTACAGTTTGTTCGCGCGCCCGCTCCACCGCCGGTCGCAGCTTCGAGATTTGTTTGAGCGCATCCTGCTGGAGCAGATCCTCCTTGCCACTGAGCAGGCGGGTCTCGAACCCGCCGAGCAGACCTTGGCCACGCCGGTCGAGACGGGTCAGAATGCGCAGCAGTCCGCGTCGCGTGATGCTCGCGCCCAGATGGTCGGTCGCCGCATCTTCCACGTTGTGCGCTTCGTCGAGAATCACGCGTTTGTAAGCAGGCAGCACCGCGGGCGCGCTGTAGTTGCCTTGACTGCGCCTGACCGCAATGTCGCTGAACAGCAGCGAGTGGTTGGCGACGATGACATCCGCGGCCGCCGCGTCCCGCCTCGCTTTTTGGTAAAAGCACTGCTCGAAGTGCGGGCACTTGGCGCGCAGGCAGACATCACTGTCGCTTACGACTTCGTCCCACAGCTCGGGACTCGGCGTGAAGGGCAGATCCTGAAGCGAGCCTTCTTCAGTCGACCTCGACCATTCGAGCAACGCGTTGAGCGAATTCTGCTGCGTGTCGTCGAAGAGCACCGTCTGCGTTTGCTCGGCGAGCTTGGCCCGCCGGATCGAAATGTAGTTGCCGCGTCCCTTTACCAGTGCGAAGCGAAACTTCTCGCCAAGCGCGCGGTGAAGGAACGGCAAGTCCTTACGTACGAGCTGTTCCTGAAGATTAATCGTGTTGGTGGATACGACTGTGCGCTCGCGATTCTTCAGAGCCCAATAAATCGCCGGGATGAGATAGGCAACGCTCTTGCCTGTACCGGTGCCGGCCTCGAGAACTGCAACACCGCCGTCGTTGTAGGCACGCGCGACCGCGCGTGTGAAGTCGCGCTGCATCGGCCGGTCTTCATACGCGCCATGCGCTTCGCTGACCGCGCCACCAGGCCCCAGCGTTGCGGCCAGCTCTTCCGGATCGAGCGGCAAGACTTCCTTCGACAGCGCCGGCTCGAGCACGACATACAGCTCGCGCGCTTCATTGTCGGTGATCGCGAAGCCGAGACCGTTGTCGTAGAGCCGCGCCGCGACTTCCATGTCGGCGTGGGAAGGCTCGAGTGTGCCGGACGGATGATTGTGCAGCACGAGCTGGCCGGGCACCGCGTCGCGCACCGCAGCGAGCACCGCGGCCTTGTGACCGCGCGCGACTACGCGCGGCTCAGCGACACCGCCGTCATCACCGACCGATGCGACGAAGCACACTTCCCGGCCCTTGGCCTGGGCTATTTCAGCGCGTATGCGCCGGATGGCGTCTGGGGAGAGGTAAAGCGAATGCACACCGAAAGATAAGCGATAAGAGCGAGAAGAGCGATTAGAGCGATGGGAGCGTCGGTAACAGCGATAGTGTTTTCGTTCTCGCTCTTATCGCTCCAATCGCTCTCATCACTTTTATCGCTAGGTCTTCAAAGTCTTCTTCTTCGCCGCCGGGAAGAGGACGTTATTGAGAATCAGTCTGTATCCTGGCGAATGCGGGTGCAGATTGAGATCGGTCTGCTCGTCGCCGACCTGATGCTGCGGATCTTCCGGATCGTGTCCGCCCAGAAACGTCCAGGTGCCCTGGCCATAGGTACCGTGAATGTATTTCGACCAGTTGGTGCCTTGTTCATCGGCGAGCACGATGACGCCGGGCTTCAGTCGGTCTTTGCGGAACGACGTCGTCAAGCCGTAGAAATCCGGAATCACGTTCTCGTGATCCTGTACCAGCATGGCGGGCACGGGATCGAACTTCGGGCTGAAATCGAAGAGCGTGAACGAGCCGAGCGGCTGGCGCCAGGGTGTGTTGACCTGGTGACCGTCGATGTCGCTGAACGAGCTGATGGCCGCGTTGGTTTGAACTTCCGCATTCTGGAACGCCATGGTGCGAGCCCATTGCAACTTGCGCGATGCATTCGGATCCACGGGTGTGTCATCGCTGAAGGGCGCGGCTATGTCCACGTTGACCGCGGCGAGAGCAAGCTCGATGGTTTCGGTCGCCGTGCACATCGCGAACAGGAAACCGCCTTCGGCAACATAACGCCGGATCTCCTCAGCAACCGACTTCTTCGCTGCCGGCACGTTCGCCAGTCCGAACTCCTGCGCGATGGCCCGGTTCTGTTGTACCGCTTGAACCAGCCACGTCGCACCCGCGTAATTGATGTAGAACTTCGAGTACTGGCCGGTGAAATCTTCGTGATGCAGGTGCAGCCAATCGTAATTCTTCAACCGACCTTGTAGCACTTCACGATCCCATACTTTGTCGTACGGGACATCGGCGTACGTGAGGGCGAGGGTGACCGCGTCGTCCCACGGGTTCACGTTGTCGGGCGTATAAACCGCGATCTTCGGCGCCTTCTCGAGGATCACGCTCTCCATATTCGACTCGGCTACCGTGTTGCGAATCTGCGCGAGCTGTCCTGCTGTTAGCGCTTCGAAGCTGACGCCGCGCAACGCGGCTTCACGCCTGACATCAGCGCGGTCCGGCAGCAAAAACGCGCCTGAGCGATAGTTGAGCAGCCACTCGGCGGTGAGCGCGCGGTCCAGCACCCAGTACGTCAGGCCGTAGGCCTTCAGGTGATTCGCCTGGGCGTTGTCCATTGGCACGAGCAGCTGCGCGTGCGCTCGCGTGGTCGCGGCCATCAGCGCCGCGCACACCAACATCATTATTCGTTTGCTTCTCACAATCTCACCTTCTCACAGCTCACACACTCGCAACGTTACGACCGCGGTACGCGACCTTGCAGTCTGTCCAACTCCTGCCGCGCCTGCGGCACGAGCGCACTGCGCGGATACTCGATAATCAGCTTTTCCAGATACTGACGCGCTTCGTCTGCGGCTTCTCCTCGTTCCGTCAAACTGCGCGCCAGCGCGAGCAGTGCAGCGGGCGCTTCAATGCTGCGCGGGTGCGCCTCGACGATCACGCGTCGCGCGCGCTCGGCATCGAGCGGAAGCTGCGAGCGGTCGGCAATCGCGGCTGCGAAATCCAGAATCGAAGCGCGCTCGGTCGCGGCCAGCTCGTCGACACTCTTTTCAAGCAAGGTAAATGCTTGCTTGCCGGATCCCGCTCCCACCAACGACATCGACTTGCCGAGCAGCTCGGCTCCCTTGCGCGAAACTTTACCGAGCAGCGTGACCAGGCGGATCGTCTCCGTGGCTTCGGCGCCATGCAGCGACGGCGCGGCTGCGAGTAGCGCCGCTTTGGCCTCATTGACGTCGCCGCGCCGCAGAGCGATTCGGCCACGAGCGATGCTGGACCTGGGACCGCTCACGCCGGCCAGACTTTGCTCCGCTCGCTCAGTCTCGTCCTTTTCGATATATGCACTCGCCAGCGTCGCTGCGACAGCATCCAGTTCCCGCGCGTTCGGAAATTCGCCGCGAAATGCGGCGAGATCCTGTTCGGCCTGCGCGAGCCGCCCTTCCTTGGCCATCAGCTGAATGCGCAACGCGATCGCCTGCCGTCTCTGCGGCGAGCTTGCGGCCAGCGAATGCTCGAGCTCCCGGTAGCTGCGCGCAGCACTCGCCGTATCACCTACCGCGAGGGCCAGCTCGGCCGTGCGCGCCCGGATAGCAAGCATCTGATCCGCGCTCATGTCGACCGGCGTAAGCTGCGAATACGCCCACAGTGCGACGCGCGGCAGCTGCGCCGCATCCGAGCGCCGTGCCATCTCGACCAGAAAAGATTTACGCTCGGCGCCTCGCAAATCGCTCGCGACCTCGCGCACGACCTGCTCCGCGCGCTGCGAAAGACCGGCATCGATCGCGAGCTGAGCCGCGGCGCGTTTGCGCGCATGTGATGCTGGTGCCCGCATTAGCGCGTCCACTAGTCCGGGCAATACCTGGGCGCCCCCATCCTGCAAGGTGGCGAGCCGTCGTTGCACCAGCAGCAAGCCGCGCGCTTCCGCTCCGATCGCGCGGTCCCATTCGCGCACTGCACGGCTGTACTCCTCGAGGCCAGCATATGCGTCACCGAGCTCCAGCGCGAGCGCATCGCCGCGACCAACGCGCGAACGGCCGAGCTCGAGATACTGCAATGCCCTTGTGAACTCGCCGCGCTGCTGCCACACACGCGCGATCTCGCGATATGGCGTCTCGATCTTCGGCGTTGCCCGCACCCACAGCTCACCGGCGCGCTCGAGATCACGAATCTGGTCCAGCGATGAGAACGCGCGCACCAGCATCTGATGCCCAATGGCGGATGTCTGGTCTGCCTTCAGATGCGCTTCGACAAACGGAATCAGATCCGCGAGGCGACCTTCCATGCGCAGCACACGCTCGTACGAGAGCAGTGCGCTCAACGACTGCGGGTTCAGTTTGAGTATACGCTCGAGAATCAGCCGGGATCCCGCGAAGTCGCCGGCCACCTCGCGCGCACTCGCATCGCGCAGCAGCGCCAGCTCATCCGTGACCGGCTGCTCCTGAGCGAAAGCTACTGCCGGCGACAGAAGCAGAAGCGAAAGCAACACCCCTCTGACGCTCACTTCTTCGCCGCCTCCGCTGTATTCAACCTTTGGAAGTAGTCCAGGATCAAGCGCCGATATGCCGGCGGCAAATCCCGCAGCTGTTCGGCGGTCGGCGTCGCGTAGCGATCCGCATGGTCGAACAATCCCGGCTTGAGCGCGCGCACTATCGAAGGCGGCAGCGGCTGCGCCGCATCCGCTTTGCGCTGCTCGCTGACTTCGTCTCGTTCCATGGTGCGACCCGCATCCAGCAGCTTGTGGAACAGCTCCGATTGACGCTGCACTGTCTGCGCCGTCAGTCGTCCGCCCTCGAGATCTTTCGCGATCTGATCGGCTTCCTTGACCAGTTCGTCGAGGCGGCCCAGCAAGTCGTCGCGCGCGCCGCCCTTGTTCATGCCGCCCAGCTTCTGCGCGATGTCGCGTTGCTCGCGCGCCATGGCTCCGAGCTGCTGGGCCAATGTCTTCGGTCCGAGATTGAGCGGCAGAAGCGAATTCGACTTGCCGCTCAGGTTGCCTTGCTGTTTGGCCAGCTCGGCCAGCTGCTCGAGTGCTTGCTGCAGCCCGGTGCCGGTTTCGGATTGGTCGATCTGCTGTCCGTTCTTGAGCAGTTCCAGCGCAAGACGATTCAGCGCTTCGACGGTTTGCTCCGCTTCCTTGTCCGGCATGTCTTGTTGCGACGCATTCTGAAGCGCGCGCATGGTTTCAGCCATGCTCATGTTTGCGCGCGCGAGCGCGGCGCCGACATCCTTGTTGACCATCGCCGAGCGCTGACTCGCATCCGACAAATTCTTCCCGAGCTGCTCCAGCCCCTGCTTGACCGCCGCCTGGTCGGCGCGGATTTGCTGAAGCTGCCCTTGCGAGCCACCCGGCTGACCGCTGCTCGATCCGGAGCTACCCTGCTCGCCGGCTTTCTGTCCTTGACCTTTTTGACCCGCCTGGCCGCCCTGTTGTTTGCCGTTCTCCTTGCTCTGATTCGATTGCTGATCGCCCTGTTGTCCACCCTGCTGAGCGGGTGTAGCCGCCTGCTCGCCCTGCTGTTGCTGCGGCTCCTTATTGCCCGCCTGCGCAGAGGCGTTCGGCTGCGGCTTCATGCGATCGAGCAGCTCTTTTTGTTTTTCTGCAAGGTTGATCGCGTCCTGCGTCGCATTGTCGACCGTCTCCTGTACCTCCTTCTTCCAGGAAGCCGACATCTGCTTGCGTGCCGCGTCCAGCGTTTCCGCCGCGTCGCTCAACTTGTCGGACGCTTCCTGTGCGGATGCGGCGGCCTTCTCCTTGTCATTTTGCAATGCCTGTTTGCCCGCTTGCGACATCGCGTCTTCCGCTTCCTGCGTCTGTTCCTGCGCCTTACCCGTCTTCGCCGACGCGTCCGCCTCGCCCTGCTCGGACAGCTTCTTCTTCAGTTTGAGCAATGATGAGCCGAGCTCATCCGTCTTTTTCTCGAGCTCCTTCTCTTGTTCAGCGGTTTGCTTCGGATCCGCCTCGTCCTCCTTCAACTGATCCGCCAGCGCTTCCTGCTGCGCAGAGAGCTCCTTTGCCTGCTGTGCCAGCTTGCTCATCTCCTGCTCGGCTGCCGCGCGCCGCATCAGGTCGAGACTCTGATCGAGTTTCTCGCGCAGCTGCTCCTGTTGCCTGGCCAGCTCCTCCAGTGCCTTCTGCACCTGCTCCGGATCGAGCTTCTCGAGCGCCTTGCGCAGCTCGTCCATCTGCTTCTTCAGCTCGGGCGAAAGCAGCTGGTCGTAGAGTTGTCTTAGTTCCTCGAGCCGCTTCTCGATTTCCGGATCCTGCAGTCCGGCTTGCTCGGATGCGCGCTGCAGGCTCTCGATGCGGTCACGCAGCTTGTCGATTTCGCCAGCCATAGCCTGCTGCCGCTCGAGTATCTGCCTGGCTTGCTCAGCCTGTTCGCTGCCCAGCTGTTTGTCGCTGCCGCCAGGCGAGCCGCCACTGCCGCGTTCGCCCGCACGGGCGCCGCTCACGGACTTCCGCTGGAGGTCGCGCGTGCGCGTTTCGAGCTGTTTCATGGCGCGCGCTATGGCATCCGCATCCTTGACCAGCTCGTTCGCCTGCTCCTGCGCACGTTCGCGCATTTCTTCCATGCCCGGCACACGCAGCGTATACGTGCGCGACACCGCCGACTGCCGCATCGGCGAATTGTCGGTGACGCGAATGAAATAACTGAGTGTGTCGCCCGGAAGCAGGCGGTGCGTCGCCGCATCGAGCACGCCCCGTACGAGCTTGCGATCCGCCTCGCCTTCGAGAGACAGCGGCTGCTGGCTGGCTGCATCCCGCTGTCCCGTCATGCTGGTGCGCCAGCTCACGATCACTGCGCTGGTGATGCCGTGATCGTCCTGCGCATCTGCAACCAGCAGCTGCTTCATGTCGCCGGGCAGTAGTGTATCGACACCCGGATACATGATCTCGATCGCGGGTGGTGCATCGGCAATGACGGTGATGTCGAGGGGCGCGGGGGCCGCGGTCTGATCGACCGGCACGGCGCCGGCAAGCTGCCATTCGTAACTGCCGCTCACGCGCGGCCGCAGGGTCCCCGCGAACGCGCTGCCACGGACCGTCAGTCTGGTCAGCTCGGTTTCGCGTGCAATCGTAACGGCGCTCAGCTCACGCGTGCTGCGACCCCTGATGCGCAGCTCACTGCCGGCCGGCAGCTCCAGTGGCGGCACATCCTTCTCGAAGTGTTCGGACGTGCGATTCAGATAGCCGGGGTAGACTACGTCGATCGACAATGCCGAAACCAGCAGCGGGTCGATCGGTGTAATCGTGAAGGTGTCGCTCACTGCGCCGTCCGGCGCGCGCACCCAATAGCGCACCGCGGCGTCGATCTCGGTAATGCGGGTCGTCGCGCGTGCATCGAGCACGGGCAACGCCTGTTCGTGCAAAACATCGCCGCGTGCACGCCAATACACAGTGACCATGTCTCGCTGCGGCGCGCCGACGCTGACTGCGAGCGAGCCGCCGCGTGCGACGCTGGCATTGCCGGGTTGCACTTCGAGAGCCGGCAGCGCGGACTCGGCGATCGCGGCTACTGGTCTCAGCAACGGTGACCAGGCTGCGCGCGACCGCTCCGGCGACGCGAATGCAACGATGGCGACCAGTCCGCACAGCGAGCCCGCCACCGTCAACATGCGGAGTCGTCGCGTGTGCGTGCGACTGCCAAGTGCGCCGGCAATCTCGAGCGGCTGCGCACCGGCCAGGCGCTTCGCCAGATTCTGTTCGGCCCGACGCAGCAGCCCCTGCGAGGTGCCGGCGGGCGCGACCTCGTCCATCTCGAGCACGCCGCGCAGCTCGCCTTCGGCGAATCCGAGCTGCGTCTCCGCACTCGCTGCGATCTCGCGATCCGTGACGCGTGAAATCCACCGCCTGAAAGCGGTAATCGCGATCGCGATTGCCATGGCGATCGCAATCGCGTCCAGCGTGAGCGGCAGCGTGCGCGTGATGCTCGTTGCGAATCCGAGCAGATAGGCGACCAGCAAGACTGCGGGAACCACCGTGAGCACAGCTGCGACCGTCGCGATGGCTGCGTCTCTACGCACCGCCTCGCGGGCAGTGCGGATGATCGAGCGGAGCGGCGAACCGGACGGACTCATTTGGTCACCTGCGCAATCGCGTAGAGGAAAAGATTCACGCCCATGCGCAGCGCATTTTCGCGCGCCGCTGCTGAATCGTTGTAGCGCTCGGCATCTTCCCAGCCGTTGCCGAGGTCCGACTCGAAACTGTAAAAGACAACGACGCGTCCTTCGTGAATGATACCTAGACCCTGCGCGGGCTTGCCTTCGTGCTGATGAACTTTCGGCAGGCCATTCGGAAAGTCGTACAGCACGTGATAGATAGGATGACTCGCCGGCAGCTCCACCAATTCGTTGTCAGGAAACACGCGCTTCAGCTCGCGGCGGAAACTCTCGTCCAGTCCATAATTGTCGTCGGCATGCAGGAATCCGCCGGACGTCAGATATTTCCTGAGGATCTGCACTTCCTCTTCCGTGAAGCGGATGTTGCCGTGCCCCGTTATGTAGATGTACGGATGACTCCAGAGGTTGGGATCGGTCAATTTGAGCTGGAGCGGCCGATCCACGACATCGAGCCCGGTGCGTTCACGAATCGCGCGCAGCAGGTTGGGCAGACCCGATGGATTCGCATACCAGTCACCACCGCCGCCGTACTGCAATTGCACGATGGCCAGCTTCGCGGCGAACAGGAGTGCGATGAGCGTGTTCACGAATCGGGCGACCCTTCTGCTGCAATACCCTGTGTAATTTCGTAGGCGCGGTTGCGAGCTACGTTGAGTGACCTGGCGATCTGTTTGGCGGCGTCGCGCGGCGAGGCGCCGGTCGCAAGCAGTTCGCGCGCCATGACCAACGCGGCGGTCTCCTGGTCTTCCGGCTTTGCCTCGGGTGCGCCCGCGAGCACAACCGCTACTTCTCCGCGAACCTGCTGATCCTGGTAATAGGCATACGCCTCTCGCAGGGTTCCGCGCACGAATGTCTCGTGCAGCTTTGTAATTTCGCGGCCGACTGTTACCCGCCGTTCGTCTCCGGCCACCGCGATCAGATCCTCCAGCAGCTTGGCCACGCGGCCCGGCGCTTCGTAGATCACGACCGTATGCCGCAGCGTGGCAATTTCCGAGAGCCGTTGCTTTCTTTCGCGCCCGGAGCGCGGCAGAAACCCGAAGAACGTGAATGGCTCGGGGTCGACGCCGGAGGCGACCAGCGCGGCCAGCAGCGCGGAGGCGCCTGGTATGGGAACGACGTCGTGTCCGGCTTCTATGACAGCTTGCACGATGCGTGCGCCCGGATCGGACAGCAGCGGCGTACCCGCATCGGAAACAATTGCGAGATCTTCGCCGGCCGCCAGCCACGACAGGATCTGCGCAACGCGCGCGGCTTCATTGTGTTCGTGCGCGGAAATCAGCGGAGTCGAGATGCCATGATGCTTGAGCAGAATGGCAGTCCGGCGAGTGTCCTCCGCAAGCACCCTGCGCGCGGCGCGCAGCGTGTCGATTGCGCGGTGCGTCATGTCGGCCAGGTTGCCAATGGGTGTGCTTACAATATAGAGGGAGGACATCTCAGAATTGAACCCCTGAGTTACAGATTCGGTCGCGGGCGCGGACGCTGGCGCGGGCCGCGGGAAACCTGCGGGCGCGGGGCGCGGGCGCCGGCGCGGGAATGCCGGGTAGCGGGCGCCCGCTATCCCGGTTTGCCACGCCCGCGCCCGGAACCCGCGACCCGCTTAGTTTCCCGCGCCCATGACCGCGCCCGCGACCGCGCCCGCTAAAAAAAGGGACCGAAACGCATGGTCTCGGCCCCAATCTGATTCGGCGCTAGCGCGTCGGCTCAGGCCGCCGCCGTGTGCTCTTGAATCTTTCTTTCGAGGAATGCCTTCGGCACGGCCCCGACCACCGTATCGATGTGCTTCCCGTCCTTGAAGAACAGGATGCTTGGAATCGAGCGGATGTTGAAACGCATCGCAGTCTGCTGGTTCGCGTCCACGTCCAGCTTGCCGACCTTGAGCGTGCCCTCGTATTCACCAGCCAGCTGCTCTACGACCGGCGCGACCATGCGGCAGGGCCCGCACCAGGCCGCCCAAAAATCCACGAGCACCAGACCCGAGTGCTTCTCGATCTCGTCCCCGAAATTGCCATCCGTCACCGTTACGGTCTTGCCGTTCTCGGCCATTCCATCTCCTTGCTGTGGGCTCCGCCGTGACGATTACGCCAAGCCCATGTTACTTTCCGGGCCCCAAAGTAGCAAAAAACCGGCCGGAGAAGACCCTTGGAACTCCCTATCGATCACATAGCGGTCGCGGTGCCGTCCATCACCGACGTTCTGCCGATATTCGAACTCATCACCGGGGGCCGCAGTTCCCCGATCGAGCGCGTCGAGTCCCAGCACGTCGCGGTTGCATTCGTCGGCTCGGGTGAGACGCGCGTCGAGCTGCTAGAGCCGACCAGTCCAGCTTCTACGGTGCAGCGCTTTCTCGACCGGCGCGGCTCCGCGCTGCACCACGTCGCTTATCGGGTGTCCGACCTCGACGCGGCGCTGTCACGACTTGCTCAAGCAGGAATTCGTCTGATCGACGAAACGGGCCGGCCGGGCGCCGGCGGTCATCGCGTCGCCTTCCTGCATCCCGCGAGTACTGCCGGCATCCTGATCGAGCTCGTGGAAGGATGAGTCTCAGCTTTTCCCTGATCATACCCACTCTGAACGAAGCGCGCCGGCTCGCGGGCACGCTGGTCTTTGCGCGGCTCGCGTTCGGCAATGATACCGAATACATCGTGAGCGACGGCGGCAGCACCGACGCCACGCTCGACATTGCACGCGCCGCGGGTGCCACCGTCGTGCGCGGCGCCGTCGGTCGGGGTGAGCAGCTTCAGCGCGGCGTGGTCGAGGCGCACGGAGACATCTGCGTTTTTCTGCACGCGGACACCACGCTGCCGGCCACCGCGCGCAGCGCGATCGAGCATATGCTCGACGATCAAACCGTGGTTGGCGGGGCCTTCTCGATCGAGTTTCCGGATTCGGGTAAACGGCTTCGCATGCTGCAGCGCGCGATCAATTTCCGCTCGCGGCTGCTGCACAATGCAACCGGCGACCAGGTGATTTTTGTGCGCCGATCCGTATTAGACTCAATCGGGGGGGTGCCGAACGTGCCGCTCTTCGAGGATGTTCGGTTGTGTCGCGCGCTCAAGCGCAGGGGGCAGTTTGCGATTCTGGAGGAAAAAGTGACAACTTCGCCGCGCCTCTGGCATGAGGTCGGCACTACGCGCGGAATTCTGCTGCATCTGTCGCTGCGTGCCCTGCACGCACTCGGCATCTCACCGCTGCTGCTCGCACGCTGCTATCCGCAACCTCGTTAATTGCGAGGCGCGGTAATCACTTCCAGGTCAATCTGCTCGACCAGCCAGCTGTTTTCCTTGTAGCGCACCAGCGTAAACGGAACGTGGTAATCCCTGCTTTCGATCGTGAGTTTGACAACGAGACGGGTGGCGTCTTCGGTGCGACCGGGCACCATCTGCTCGCTCGTGATCTGGAAATCCTGATGCGTCAGCTCGCGCGCGATAGCAAACATGCGCTGCTCGACTTCGGCGCGCGGCCAACGCCCGAGCACCGGACCTTCCCTGGTACCAAAGAGTCGCCCCATCGCAGCGAGATCCTTCGCGTTCGCCGCGCGCAGGAATTGTTCTACCACCAGCGTTGCGCCCACACTGCCCGTGGTTGTAACCACCTGCCCGGTCACGCAGGCCGCGGCGCTCAGCGTGATCGTGCCGGTCACGATTAACGTCTTCATTAGTCGAGTCATGGTCTCAAGTGTTGCTCCGCGCGGTGCCGCGTGTCCAGCCACCGCGCTTTCCTGGGCGCGCTTGTGGAAGACGATGTGGTCGCCTTCGCGATCAATGCTGACTACATCGCCCTCCTCGAAATCGCCATTGAGCAATTTGATTGCGAGAGGGTTCTGCACCAGTCGTTGAATCGCGCGCTTGAGCGGTCGTGCGCCGAATAACGGGTCGTAACCACTTTCCGCGATCAGATCCTCGGCCGACTCGGTGAACTCCAAAAAGATCTTTTTCTCGACCAGCCAGCGCTTCACCCGCTCGAGCTGCAGCTCGACGATCTGGCGCAAATCTTCCTTGCCCAGCGGACGGAACACGATGATGTCGTCGACGCGGTTCAGGAATTCGGGTCTGAAATGCCGACGCATCTCCTCGAGCACGACCGCTTCGACGTCGTTCCACTGGGTGCTGCCTGCGCGCTCGAGTATGTAGGGGCTGCCGATATTGGACGTCATGATGATGACCGTATTGCGGAAATCCACCGTACGCCCCTGCGAGTCGGTCAGCCTGCCGTCATCGAGGATCTGGAGGAAGATGTTGAAGACGTCGGCGTGCGCCTTCTCGATTTCATCGAACAGAATCACGGAGTACGGTCTTCTGCGCACTCGTTCGGTCAGCTGCCCGCCCTCTTCGTAGCCGATGTATCCCGGTGGCGCGCCGATCAACCGCGCGACCGAGTGCCGCTCCATGTACTCCGACATGTCGATGCGCACCATCGCTTCTTCATTGTCGAACAGAAATTCCGCCAGCGCGCGCGCCGTCTCCGTCTTGCCTACGCCGGTCGGTCCCAGGAAGATGAAGCTGCCGATCGGCCGGTTCGGGTCGTGTAACCCGGCCCTGCTCCGCCGCACCGCATCGGCCACCGCCTGCACCGCTTCGCTTTGTCCGATAACGCGCCGCGCGAGCTGCTCGTGCAGATGCGTCAGGCGCTGCTTCTCCGACTCGAGCATGCGCGTGACCGGAATGCCCGTCCATTTCGAGACGACATCCGCAATGTCTTCCGCCGTGACTTCCTCTTTCAGGAACTTACTTTCTTTCTGAAGGTCGTGCAGCCGCGCAGCCGCCGCGGCGATCTCCTTCTCGAGTTTGGGAATCTCACCGTACTGGATTTCCGCGGCGCGATTGAGATCTGCTGACCGCTGCGCGCGCTCCAGCTCGAGCCTGAGCTGATCGGCGCGCTCCTTAAGCTCGCGAATTCTCTGGATCTGCTCTTTCTCTGCCTGCCACTTCGCTTTCATCGAGTTCGACTTCTCGCGCAAGTCGCCGAGCTCCGCCTCGATACGCTGCCGCCGCTCGACTGCATCCCGCTCACGCTCGGATTCGAGCGCAGTCCGCTCGATGTCGAGCTGCATGATGCGGCGTTCAACTTCGTCGATCTCCTGCGGCATTGAATCGATCTCAATGCGCAGCCGCGATGCGGCTTCGTCGACCAGGTCGATCGCCTTGTCGGGCAGGAACCGATCGCCGATGTAGCGGTCTGACAGCCTGGCCGCGGCGACGATCGCACCATCGGTAATCTTCACGCCGTGGTGAACCTCGTAGCGCTCCTTCAGACCCCGCAGAATCGCAATGGTATCCTCCACCGTCGGCTCGCCTACGAAGACGGGCTGGAAGCGCCGCTCGAGCGCCGCATCTTTCTCGACGTGCTGGCGGTATTCCTCCAGCGTCGTCGCGCCGACTACGCGCAACTCGCCGCGCGCGAGCGCCGGCTTCAGCATGTTGCCCGCATCCACTGCCCCCTCGGCAGCGCCCGCGCCAACGATCGTGTGTAGCTCATCGATGAAGACGACGTATTTGCCTTCCGCCTCCGTCAGCTCCTTCATTACCGCCTTCAGCCGTTCCTCGAACTCGCCGCGATATTTGGCGCCGGCCAGCAGCCCGCCGATGTCGAGCTGGATCAGCTTCTTGTTGCGTAGCGGCTCGGCCACATCACCGCTCACAATTCGTTGCGCGAGCCCTTCGACTATCGCCGTCTTGCCGACCCCAGGCTCGCCGATCAGCACTGGGTTGTTCTTCGTGCGCCGACTCAGCACCTGGACGACGCGGCGGATTTCCTCGTCACGACCAATCACCGGATCCACTTTGCCATGCCGTGCCAGCTCGGTCAGATCGCGTGTGAAACGCTCGATCGCGCGATACTTTTGCTCGGGCTCCTGATCCGTGACCCGGTGCGAGCCACGCACGGCTTCCAACGCTTCACGCAGCAGCTTCGCGTCCGCGCCCTGCGCGCTCAGCAGGTCACGCGTGCTCGAGCCTTTATGCCCCGCCAGCGCGAGCAGCAGATGCTCGGTCGAGACGTATGCGTCCTTCAGCTCGCGGGCTTCGCGATCGGCCTCATCCAGGATCTTGTTCAGCTCGCGGCTTACATTGGGCGCACTGCCCCCCGATTGCTTCGGCAATCGCTTTACGGCCCCCGCCAGATCGTCACGCAGCCGCGCGATGTTCACGCCCACCTTCTGAAGCACCGGCACCACAACGGTTTCTTCCAGCTGGAGCAGCGCGTCCAGCAGGTGCAGGTCTTCGATGGATGGGTTACCGCGTCTCTGGCTTGCCGAGGCGGCCGCCTGGATGGCCTCAGCCGCCTTGATGGTCAACCGATCACCGCTGAGCACGATTACCGCCTAAGCATGGGAGCATGGGAGCATGGGAGCATGGGAGCATGGGAGCGTTGGTGAGCAAGCGATAGGCCTTTGGTACCTGCCATATTGACACAGCTTTACGGTGCGAATACGGTAGCGGCATGAATTTCATTCGCATACTGGTCGTGCTTGGCACCCTTTCGGTCGCGGCTTGTCAGCAATCCGGCACAGTCGACCCTAAAATTGGCCTGACACGCTCCGAATTCATCGGCGTAATGAGCGATCTTCAGCTGGCGCAGCCCGAGCACCGCGCGGCCATTCTCAAAAAGCACCGCACGACCGAGGCCGAAATCCGGGCATTCGTGCAGGCGCTGGCCGCGGATCCCATCGCCCTGAGCGCGACGCTGGACAGCATTCAGAACCGGGTAGAGCGTGGCCGCACGTTCCCCGTGCAGCCGCCTCCCCAGTAGCGGCGTAGAGCTTGCACTTTCGTGGGATCGTACATGATTGGTCGAGGATTACAATGGAAGTGCTTGGACATATAGAGACGGATTGCACCGGCAATTGGCGCCTGATCGGTAGTGGGGAGCATCGGCAGATACGTTGCGACCGGTGCGGCTCCCAGTTTGCCGCGACGCCCGAGAATCGACTGGCTGCGATCGACGAAAACTATGCCGGGATCTACTTGCGGCGTCTAACGGCCGAGGGCATGACGCACCTGGAATCGGAAGGCTAAAGAACGGTAATTGGGAGTATGGGATCATGGGAGCATGGGTGTGTGTTCGTCATGATCCGATGTCTCCCATGCTCCTCACCATTCCCACTCGATGGTCGCTGGCAGCTTCAGCTGATGTCGTAGCACAACACAACGGAAGCTCACGCGCTTATTCGTGAATGGAAGCTGGGAACATGCCATGCTCCCATGCTCCCATGCTCCCATGCTCCCATGCTCCCATGCTCCCATGATGCCCGGTACTATTCCCATTCAATTGTAGCTGGCGGCTTCGAGCTGATGTCGTAACACACACGATTGACTCCACGCACCTCATTGATAATGCGTGACGAGATGCGCGCGAGAACATCGTGAGGGAACGGGTACCAGTCGGCCGTCATTCCATCCCTGCTCGTCACGGCACGCAACGCCACCACATTTTCATACGTCCGCGCATCACCCATTACACCCACGCTGCGCACCGGCAGCAGCACCGCGAATGCCTGCCAGATGTCGTCGTATAAACCGGCGGCGCGAATCTCTTCGAGGTAGATCAAGTCGGCACGCCGCAGCACGCGCAGCCGTTCCTCGCTGATGGCGCCCAGCACACGAATCGCGAGTCCCGGGCCGGGAAACGGATGCCGACCGACCATCTCCTCCGGCAACGCCAGCTCGCGACCCACGTTTCTGACTTCGTCCTTGAACAGCTCGCGCAATGGCTCGACCAGCTCGAATGGCATGTCTGCCGGCAGTCCACCCACATTGTGGTGCGTCTTGATGGTCACTGCCTGACCAACGACTGCGACCGATTCAATGACGTCCGGATAGACCGTGCCCTGCACCATGAATTTGGCGTCGGAGCCGGCGGCGCGCGTCGCACGCTCGAAAACGCGAATGAACGTTTCGCCAATGCGACGACGCTTCTCTTCCGGTTCTTCAATGTTCTCCAGCCTGCGCAGGAAATCAGCGCTCGCATCTATGACCACCAGCTTGATGCCGAGATGCTGGCGAAAAGTTCGCTCGACGCTCTCGCGCTCGCCTGCTCGCAACAGCCCTGTATCGACGAACACGCAAGTGAGCTGATCGCCGACCGCGCGCTGAACCAGCGCCGCCGCGACCGACGAATCGACGCCGCCGGACAGGCCGCATATAATCTGCGCGCTACCCACTTGCGCTTGAATGCGCGCAACCGCGTCGTCTATGAACGAGCCCGGCGTCCAGGTCGGCTCGCAGCCGCAGATCGGAAACAGAAAATTCGAGATGATCTCGTCGCCGCGGGGTGTGTGCGCGACTTCCGGATGGAACTGCACGCAATGAATCGGTAATTCGACGCCCCTCATTGCCGCAACCGGCAACGTTGCTGTCGATGCGATGCGCACAAAGCCAGGTGGCGCCTCGTCCACATGATCGCCATGACTGGCCCAGACGGTGATCGTCTCGCCGGTCTTGAAACCCGCGAACAGTCCGTCCGCAGCTTCGATTTTAAGCTCGGCGCGGCCGTATTCGCGAATGCCGGGAATCACCTTGCCGCCGCGCAAATACGCGACGTTCTGCATGCCGTAGCAAATGCCGAGAACCGGAACGCCGAGATCCAGGATCTCGTTGTCAACGCGCGGCACGCCTTCATCGTAAACCGATGTCGGGCCACCCGATAATACAATGCCCTTCGGCTGCCACCGCTCCACGAAATCCGCCGACACCGTGCCGGGATGGATCTCGCAGTACACGCGCTCCTCGCGGATACGGCGCGCGATCAGCTGCGTGAATTGTGATCCGTAATCGAGAATCAGGATGCGGTTGACGGTATCCATTAATCGAGCAGTTCGACCTCGCCGCGCACGAGATCATCCAGCGTTTCCCGCCGGCGGATCAAACGATGTCTGTCACCTGACACGAGCACTTCCGCCGGACGCGTGCGCGCGTTGTAGGTGGACGCCATCGAGAAACCATAGGCGCCGGTGGTGTGCAGGGCGAGCAATTCGCCATCCTTCGGCTCCCGCAGCACGCGATCGAGCGCGAGGAAATCACCCGTCTCGCAGATTGGTCCGACCACATCCACGGCGAGCTTGCCACGACCGGGATACAAATGCGCAGGCTCGACGTGGTGATAGCTCGCGTAGTGACTCGGCCGCAAAAGATCGTTCATGCCCGCATCGGTAATGACGAAGGTTTTGCCGCCGCCCTTCTTCACATAGACGACGCGCGTCAGCAGAATACCCGATGGGCCCATGATGAAGCGGCCCGGCTCCAGTACGAGCCGCAAGCCGCTTCGTTTCAAATCCGGCAGCAGCGCCCGCGCGAAATCCGCAGCTTTGGGCTCACCCTCGCCTTCGTACGACACGCCGAAACCACCACCCAGGTCGATGTACTCTAGCTCGATGCCAGCTTTGCGCAGCTCGTCGACCAATTGCAGCGTGCGCTGAAGCGCCAGCTTGTATGGTTCGACTTCGAGAATCTGGCTGCCGATATGCACATCCACGCCGCGCACATGCAGTCCTTTTGCCTCCTTCGCGAATTCGTACAGGCGCGGCGCGGCGTCGATCGGAATTCCGAACTTGGTAGCCTTGTGCCCCGTACGCGTGTAGTGGTGCGGCGTCGGCGTCTCAATGTCGGGATTCACGCGCAGCGCGATTGGCGCGCGCTTGCCGGTGGCTTCACCGAGATCGGCCAGCGCGCGCAGCTCGCCTTCGCTCTCCACGTTGAAGCTGTAAATGCCCGCATCGAGTCCGGCGGCCAGCTCGGTGACCGTCTTGCCGACGCCGCTGAACACAATGCGTTCGGGCGGAATACCGGCGAGGCGTGCGCGGTGCAGCTCGCCCGCGCTCACAATGTCGGCGCCGGCACCCTGTTCGGCGAGCAGTCTGAGAATGGCGAGATTGCCGTTCGCCTTGACCGAGTACGCGATCAGGTGATCGATGCCTCCAAACGCTCCATCGAAATCGTGGTAGCGCTCGACAATCGCGTTCTCGCTGTATACGTACAGCGGAGTGCCGTACGCGGCCACCAGGTCTTCCGCAGTAACTCCTTCCGCGAAGAGCTTGTCACCGTGATAGTGAAATTGCGATGCCACGTCAGTATGCTCGCGCCCAGATTGCTTCGTGCTGCGCGGGCGCGCCGCAGACCACGCACTTTTCCGGCGCCTGCTGTGAGCGGAATTCATCGAACGGCAGGCAGCGAATCGTAGCCTTTGTCTCTTCCTTCACCTTCGTCTCGCATGCCTCCGAAGCGCACCAGCCCGCGAACACGAAACCGGCGTCGGCTTCGACCAGCTCGCGCAGCTTCTTGTAATCGGTGATGCCGCGGTGCGAGTTCGCTTCCCTGCGCGCGACCGCGGCCGCGCGCAAGGCGCGCTGATACTCCTCGAGCCGCTCGGGCACGGTAGCCAGCCCGACCGCTGCGTCCATGATCTCCTTGCGCTGAAGCCCCGCTACCTCGGTGCGTAGCACGACGACGAGCTTTTGATTGGCAACGTCCTTGGGGCCGATCTCAATGCGCATCGGTACGCCCTTACGCTCCCATTCGTAGTACTTCGCGCCGGGCTTCAGGTTGTCGCGGGCGTCGATGTGCGTGCGCACCTGTGATGCACGCAGCGTCCGTGAGACCTGATCTGCTTTCGCAAGCACGAGCGTGCGCTCCTCGTCGCTGCGATAGATCGGCACGATCACTACCTGGGTCGGCGCCAGCCATGGTGGCACCACAATGCCGTTGTCATCGCCGTGCGTCATGACCAGTCCGCCGACCAGGCGCGTCGACACACCCCACGATGTGTTGTATGCGTAATCCTCGCCGCCGGCTTCGGTCTGAAATTTCAGATCGAACTGTTTCGAGAAATTCTGTCCCAGCATATGTGATGTGCCCGCCTGAAGCGCCTTGTTGTCCTGCATCAGTGCTTCCACGCTGTACGTGCGCACCGCACCGGCAAACCGCTCGGAGTCGGTCTTGCGTCCCACGATCGGCGGCATGCACAGCCACTGCTCCTGAAACTCGCGGTAGATGTTGATCATGCGGACCGTCTCTTCCTCCGCCTCCGCTTCGTCCTTGTGCGCGGTGTGTCCTTCCTGCCACAGGAATTCCGCGGTGCGCAGGAACAGCCGCGTCCGCATCTCCCAGCGCACGACGTTCGCCCACTGGTTGATCAGCAGCGGCAGGTCGCGGTAGCTCTGCACCCACTTCGCGAACATCGCGTAGATGATCGTTTCGGATGTGGGCCGAATGGCGAGCGGCTCCTCCAGCTTCTTGCCGCCCGCGTGCGTGACGACCGCGACTTCAGGCGCGAAGCCTTCGATATGCTTCGCTTCGCGCTCGAGAAAGCTCATGGGAATCAGTAGCGGGAAATAGGCGTTCTGGTGGCCGGTCGCCTTGAACATGTCATCCAGCGCGCGCTGCATGCGCTCCCAGATCGCGTAGCCCCATGGCCGGATAACCATGCTGCCCTTCACTGGCGAGTAGTCCGCCAGCTCCGCGCGCACTACGATCTCGTTGTACCACGCGCTGAAATCGTCCGAGCGCTTCGTTAATGCCTTGTCGTCTGCCATTTATAGCTCGTCCATTTTGACGCGCCGTTCTTCGCCACTGCCCATCTCGCGAACAACGACCACGCCTTCTGCGACTTCGTTTGGTCCGATCACGACAGCGCGGCGCGCCCCGCGCGCATCCGCGTCCTTGAACTGTTTACCGACCGCGCTCGCCTTGAAGCCGTAGGCTACGCTATGACCCGCATCACGCAATCTGCGAGCAACCTGCTTCTGGGCGTCGCGCTCCGCGTCGGTGACCGCAATTATGTAATAGTCGATGGTCTGGTCATGCGGCGGCAGCAGTCCACGGCTTGCGAGCAACTCCGCGAGGACGACGTCGCCCATACCGAAACCGAGCGCCGCTAGATCCGTCTCACTGACCGTCTTCAGCAGATTGTCGTAGCGGCCGCCACCGCAAATCGCGCGCAGCTCGCCGGCACGGTCGAAAATCTCGAAGACGACGCCGGTATAGTAGGCGAGGCCTCTAACAATGCGTGGGTCGTAACGCACGAATTGCGCGAGCCCGAGGCTCGCCAGGTTCGCGAAGTAGTCACGAAGCCTGTCTAGGTCCGGCTGAATCTCCGGCACACCTGCATACGCAGATGCCAGGGCTTCGAAGTTCTCGAAGTTGAAGATCTCGAGAGCTGCGCGGACCTGGGGCTCGGCGAGCGCCACGGCATTCGCGAACTTGTCGTGCGTCGACGAGGCAGGCTCGCGACCGATCTTGTCGATTACGGCGAATGCCACAGCCAGCCTCTCACGCGCAACACCCGCGTGCAGCAGGAGTCTTTCGAGAAGGCGCCGGTCGTTCACGCGCGCTACGACGTCGTGCTCCGTCAGACCCAGCATGCGCAGCCCGTCTATCGCAACGGCCAGCACCTCCGCATCGGCGCTGATGTCGTCCTCGCCGACAATGTCCACATTCCACTGGAAATGCTCGCGCAAACGGCCGCGCTGCGTGCGCTCGTAGCGGAACAGCTGCGGAATCGAGAACCAGCGGATCGGCTTCTTCAAGCCGCCCGCGCGCGCGCCGACCATGCGCGCGAACGTCGGCGTCATCTCCGGCCGCAGTGCGACCGCCCGGTTTCCCTTGTCGACGAAAGTGTAGAGCTGCCGCACGATTTCCTCGCCGCTCTTTTCCGTATACAGCTCGAGCGGCTCGAGTGGCGGCCCGTCGTATTCCTCGAAACCGTACCGGCGTGAAACCTCGCGCCAGGCGTTCATGATGTGAGAACGGATGCGGAATTCAGGCGGATAGAAATCTCGGAATCCAGGCAGGCTCGTAAAGCTTGGCATTTAGAGCGAATCTATCCGGAAATTGTTATGTGCGGCAAGACCAAATCGCTACCAAACGGCGCGCGCCCGAGCGCGATCAGCGCATCACCGACAGTGTGAAATGAACCTGTCACCAACACAGTGCCGTCACCGGCAACCTCGGCCGCTCTCTCGAGGGCCGCGCTGAAGTCGCATATCACTTCGGCGCGCTCAGATGGCACTTCGCGCAATACACGATCGGGATTCCATGCGCGATTGCGCGGCGCCGTGGGCGGCACGGTCAGCAGCGCGACATCGGCGGCGCCGAACAGTGGCGGCAGCATTGCCTGCCAGTCCTTGTCACCCAGAATGCCAATTACCAGGACCAGCGGTCGCTCGAGCTTCAGCCGTGCCACGGTGTCGACGAGTGCGTGAACACCGGCAGCGTTGTGCGCGACATCGAAAATCCAGGTCTGAGAGCCCAACCGCTCGATCTGCATGCGGCCGGGCCAGCGCACCTGCCGCACACCGCTCACGACCGCATGCTCGGCGGGTCGGAAGGCGTCCGGCAGCAGCGCAGCGGCGTGCACGGCAAGCGCGGTGTTGACGGCCTGGTGCGCGCCGATCAATGGGGTCGCGAGTTGCTGCTCCCCATATTGCGACGTCGTCACGGACAGCCGCGTGCCCTTCTCGTCGTAGCTCACATTGGCCGGCTGATCGGGCGGCAGAACATGCAGAGTGGTGCCGGCCCTGGCTGCGTGCTCCTCGAAAATTCGCAGTGGCAGTGCGCCCCGTTCGGCCGTGATCAGCGGCCCGGAGGACTTGATTATGCCCGCCTTCTCGCGCGCGACCGATTCGATGGTGTTGCCGAGGTAATCGGCGTGATCGAGCGCGATGTTGGTGATTACCGCCAGATCGGGGATGATCACGTTGGTCGAATCCAGACGGCCACCCAACCCGACCTCGATGACCGCAGCGCGCACGCCCGCTTCCGCCAGCGCGAGGAATCCCAGCGCAGTGGTCGCCTCGAAGAACGATGGTTTTAGACTTTGAACAGCAGGCCAGAGCCGGCGCGCGGCATGCACGAGCTCGGCTTCGCCGATGGCGGCACCATTGATCTGAATACGTTCACGGAAAGTGCAGAGATGCGGCGACGTGTAAAGGCCAGTGTGATGTCCTGCGCTTTGCAGAATCGCAGCAAGCGTAGCCGCGACCGAGCCCTTGCCGTTAGTACCGCCTACGTGAATGGCGTGAAATGAATGCTGCGGATTGTCGACCGATTCGAGTAGCGCCTTCGTACGCTCGAGACCCCATCGGATTCCGCCGGTGAGACGCGGAAACAGCTCGCGTGTCAGCTCCTCATAGGTCAGGCCGCTAGGCTCCGTCACCGTTCGTTTCTGCCGGTAACGGCTGCCCGAGCATGTGGCGCAGGAGGCGGGCAATCGTGTTCTTCAGCTCGCGGCGATCGACTATCGTGTCGACCATGCCGTGCTCGAGCAGAAACTCCGAGCGCTGGAATCCTTCCGGCAGCTCCTGCTTGATCGTTTGCTCGATGACCCGTGGTCCCGCGAAGCCGATGAGCGCGCCCGGCTCCGCGAGATGCACGTCGCCAAGCATGGCGTACGATGCGGTCACCCCGCCGGTAGTTGGATCCGTCAGCACCGAAATGTAAGGAATGCCGGCTTCGTGCAATTGCGCGAGCAGCGCGGACGTCTTCGCCATCTGCATAAGGGAGAGGATACCTTCCATCATACGCGCACCACCCGAAGCACTGACAATGACCAACGGTTGTCTCTCCTCGAGCGAGCGTTGCGCCAGACGCGTGATCTTCTCGCCGACGACCGAGCCCATGCTGCCACCGATGAACTCGAAATCCATTACCGCGAGACTCACGGGAATGCTCTCGATCTCGCCCTCGACAGTACGGACCGCGTCACCGGCGCCGGTCTTACGTTCCGCGGCTTCCAATCGCTTTCCGTAAGGTTTGAGATCGACGAACTTCAACGGGTCGCCGCTGCGCAGCTCGGCAAAACGCTCGATGTATTCACCCTCGTCGAGCAGCAGCTGAATGTAATCTTCCGCGCCGATGCGATTGTGGTGGCCACACTCCGGACACACGAAGAGATTCTGCTCGAGCCGCGCGCGATACAGAATCTCGCCGCAGCTCGGACATTTCTCGAAGACATCGGTCGGCAGCTCACGCCGGTCCGTTGCCGTAAGCTTCTTCTTCGGTTTCTTGAACCAGGTCATAATGGGAGCATTTCAGATCCTTCCCTGTTCACTAGCCACACGCTGGGCAACTCCAAGGGCCAAGAAAGTCGCAAGTAAGAAGCTGCCGCCGTAGCTGAGGAACGGCAAAGGAATGCCGGTAATCGGCATCAGGCCGACCGTCATTCCGATGTTCACGATTATGTGAGTAAACCAGGCCCCGAAGATACCGAAGACGACAATACCGGCAAAGGGGTCGGGCAGCTTCTCTGCAAGCTTGATCAGCCGCCAAAGAATGACACCGTACGCGGTTATGACGAGCAGCGTGCCGAACAGAAATCCCATTTCTTCGCCGATCACAGCGAAAATAAAGTCGGTGTGCTGTTCCGGCAGGAATGCCAGGCGCTTCTGCGTGCCGTCCATGTAACCCTTGCCGAATACGCCGCCGCTGCCGATAGCGACCTTCGACTGAATGACGTTGTAGCCGGCGCCACGTGGATCTTTGAGTGGATCGAGGAACACGAGCAGCCGGTTCTTCTGGTATTGCTCGAGAGAATTCCAAAGCGGTTTGCCGACTGTCCCGGCGGCGAGGTTCAGGATCACGACGATCGCACCCTCCCAGAAATAGGCGCGGTAGAAATACAGAAACGCGACCAGCGCGACCATATATATGCTGAAGAGCCACGGCACGATCGCTACGAACAGCGCAACCAGCGGACTCACCAGCATGAACATCAAACCGAGCGGGGTGCCGGCCCAGTACAGTGTCGCGATCATTACTCCGCCAAACACCATCGCGGTGCCGAGGTCCGGTTGCACGAACACGAGCGCCATCGGCACTGCCACGATTGTGAGCGGCTTCCAAAGATCGAAGAGCGTCGTCGGTCGCTCGCGCCAGCCGCCCATCAACCGCCCGACCATCAGAATCGTCGCGAGGTTCGCGAACTGCGATGGCTGCACCATCATCGGGCCAATGCGCAGCCAGCTCTTGGTGCCCTCGGCTGTGCCTGCGCCTGTGCCGATCACGAGCGTCAATACGAGAGTGATCAGTCCGAGCACGTACAGTGGCAGGGCGAGCCACTCGATCCAGCGCACTTGTACGCGCGCTACGACGACCATCGCAACCAGCGAGATGATGAACCACATGATCTGCTGGCGCCATGCGTTCGCGACACCGGGCTTGGGCGCGTCGAGCACACCGGCCGAATAGATCATCGCGATGCCGAACATGCTGAGCCCAATGACGGTGAGAGCCAGCGTCGGATCGCCGAAGAATCCCCGCAGCCGACGTCCTATTGCCATTTGACCCAGCTGGTTGACCGGCCGACCATCAAATATTCGCGCAACGTTTGAATCGTGTCAGTCTGCATCCCATGCCGGAGCCGCAAGTAATAATCCGCGGTCTTGGCCGCGTATTGCGCGGCAGCGCTGCCATGCTCGCCGAATTCTATCAGCGCGGCCACCACGACTTCCGGCGCGCCACCGCGGGGTCCCGCCATGCCGACAAACCAGCCGTGGTCGGCGCCATGCGGATTCTGCGCGGTGCCGGTCTTGCCGATCCAATCCCAATGCTCCAGCGCAGACATGCCGGCAGTGCCACCCGGTGCCGTAACCCGACGCAAGCCTTCACGCAGCCATTCGAGACTCTGTTTCGAGAGGTGCAGATTCCACGCGCGCGCAGTATCGCCGGGCAGCTTCGCGATGCGAGGCGGTCCGACCCGACCATCGGCAGCGAGAGCGGAGTAGAACTGTGCCATCTTGAGCGGAGTCTGATCGTTTGGGCCCTGTCCGATCGCGAGGCTGAGCACTTCCGCCGGTGTCGGCTTCCAGCCGAAGCGCCGGCGATACCAATCCGGTTCATCCGGAAAATTACCTGCGCGCTCGATCGGAAGGTCCACACCTGATTTCGTCGCGAATCCAAGACGAGTGCCTTCAGCGAGCAAGCGGTCGAGTCCGATCTTGAGTCCCAGCTGATAGAAGTAAACGTCGCACGAATACTTGATCGCATCAGCAAGGTTGAGATAGCCATGACCTTTGGGCTCCCAGCAACGGAAGTAGCGATTGCCGTACTGCATGCCGCCGCGACAGGGCATCGGGAAATACGCGTTCGGCTCGACCGCGTTCAGCTCCAGCGCAATCGCAGCAGTTGCCAGCTTGAATGTCGAGGCCGGCGGATACGCTCCCAGAATCGAGCGATCGAGAAGCGGCTTGGCCGGATTTGTGTTGAGCTCCTGCCAGAGTGAGCTGGAGATCCCGCCCACGAAGCGGTTCGGATCGAAGGCCGGATTCGAGTAGACTGCGAGCACGTGTCCGGTGCCCGGCTCCATTGCTACCACAGCACCGCGCATTGAATCGGGAAAGATA
The DNA here is from genome assembly GCA_052389275.1 of Gemmatimonadota bacterium. GTDB lineage: Bacteria > Gemmatimonadota > Gemmatimonadetes > Longimicrobiales > RSA9 > CBJLQC01. The sequence goes on from JBQTID010000055.1 coordinate 34,322, forward strand.
CGGCTGACGAATTTCTGAAGCTCGAGGTCGAGATAAAGGGAAAGCGGCTCGCCTGCGATCGGCGGCACCGTCGCGCGCGCGTCGGGGTCGAGCCCGCTAATGATGCGGCCAAATGCATCTACTTCGACGTAGCGAATTCCTGGCTTGCCACCAATACGGCGCTCGTACTGACGCTCGAGCCCCGCCTTGCCGATGATCTGCCCCTGGGCGTACGAGAGGAATTCCGGCCGCTGCAATTCCTGTTTGCTGATCTCCGAGACATAGCCGATCAGGTGCGCAATCGCCTTGCCGGCCGGATAGTCGCGTTTCGGCCGCATGTCGATGATGACCCGTGGAAACCGGTATAGTTGTTCTGCGATCGCGGACCCCTGCTCGAAAGTAAGATTGTCACTCACGATCAATGGCCGTGACCGTTCCTCGCGATGTTTCAGCAGCAGCCCTCGAATGCGCGCTTCACTCAGGTCGAGCAGCGGCGCGATCTGCTCGAGCGCATCGCGCATGGTATCCTCGGCCGCGGGCAGCAGCGCGAGCGCATAGCCGGGCCGATTGCCGGCGACAATCCGCCCTGCCCGGTCAAAGATCGTGCCTCGCGCAGCGGGAATCGGCAGCGGCCGCAGCCGGTTCTGATCGGACTGAACCGTGTATGCGGAGTTGTCGATGACTTGTGTGTTGAAGAACGCCGCCGACAGCAGCGCGAACACAATCACCAGGACCGCGGCCGCGCCCCTGGCTCTGCGGCGGCGCGCATGAAGATGAAAAACTTGCATTTCCTAACGTTCGCCGGTGGCGGCGCGGTATAGCATGATTGCGATCATCGCCGCAATCGCGGCGAAGACCGCAGCAATCGGAGCGGCCGTGATCAGCATGCTCCACGACTCGGCCTGGGCTGAGCGCGTCAGCCCGAAATAGAGCGCATCGCGCAGCCATTTACCAAGAAATATATACACCGCGACGAACAGAAGGCTGTCGCCCTCGAACAGATCGCGCGAGCGCGCGCCGAAAAAGCCGATCACCGCGTTGACCAGCGCGAGCGCGCCAAAGGTCGTGAGTGACAGTGCATCGGTTAGTACGCCGAGCAGCAGTCCAAGAGCGGCCGCCGCCGCTCCTTGCAGCCGGCGCGCGGCCAGCAGCACGGCCACGGTCATCAAGTCCGGCGCGCTGGTGGTGAGCCCGATCGCCACGTGCAGGACCAGGTGGGCGATCACGAGCACGGCTATGAAGATCCAGAATGGGAGACCGGTTCTCACCGCCATCTAGAAGCTTCCCGTGGTCGATGCAGCCAGCGAATCGGTGGTGGCGGTGTCGGGGGGGACCGCGGTGTTCCAGAATCTCGAAACATCGCTTTGACGCGCGCGCGTTCCGACCAGCACGTGTATTACGGCTTCGGGTCGAACCGCGGCGCGGATCAGGTAGCTTTTGCGCCAGCCGGTGTCGGCTTCCTCGATGCCCAGCACCTGCCCGAGCGGAATGCCGCGCGGATAAACGCCACCACGGCCGGATGTCACGATCGGCGTGCCAGGTTGCAGGTCGCTGTGGAACGGTGCGCCCGTCAGAGCAAGCAGATCTTCCTCGCGGTAGCGACCGCGCCGCGGCTCGACGATGCCATACGCCTGTCCGTCCGCCGTCATCGCGCTCGCGCGAAAATCAGGATGCGTCCAGTCGCGCGCGTGCGCGGTCTTTGCCTGTACATCGACGATGACGCCGACCAGTCCCTCGGGCGCGAGCACCGGGCTGTCGACCTCCACGCCATCAGCGCGGCCCACATTGAGCATGAACGTGCTTTCGGCGCCCGAGACACCGAGCTTCAAGACTTCCGCCGGCACAAAGGAAGTGCCCGTGCGTGCGCGCAGCCCGAGCAGCGCGCGCAGCCGCGCGTTCTCTTCGCCCAGCGTCGCTTCCGCTGCCACCAGGGCTGCCAGCGAATCACGTTGTGCGCGCAAATCGTTAACATCGACTGAGGTCGCACGGCGATTTGCAATGGTGGCTTGCGCGGTAAGAAACGGCCTCAGCGCGGTGTCGCGAATCGCGTGCTGAATCGGCCGCTGATAGTGTGCGGGAAGTACAAACAGAATCAGCGCGCCCAGCGCAAGACCAACGGCTATGGCGGTGTCTTTCCGTCTGGCTTTGCGGGTTCCATCGAAGTCAAGCACGCGCTATCGCTATCGCTATCGCTGTCCCTATTCGCTTTACGTAGTCAGAACGTTCCGGAAACGATCGAAGTCATCGAGAATGCGGCCGGCTCCTCGAACCACACAGGTCAGCGGCTCCTCGTCGACATGGATCGGCAGATTGGTCTCATGCGCCAACAGCATGTCGAGCCCTCGAATCAGTGCGCCGCCACCCGTCATCACGATACCGCGATCGACGATATCCGATGCCAGCTCCGGCGGCGTGATCTCGAGCGCGCGCCTGACTGCATCGACGATCTGCTGCACCGGCTCCTGGATACACTCGCGGATTTCCTGCGAGTGAACGCGCACCGTCTTGGGGATGCCGCTGACGAGGTCGCGCCCCTTGACTTCCATCTCCCGTTCGTCGCCGGCATTGAACGCCGAGCCGATCTGAATCTTGATGGCTTCCGCGGTCGGCTCACCGATCAGCAAGTTGTAGTTCTTGCGCAGGAACGTCACGATCGCGAGGTCGATCTCGTCACCACCGACCCGGATCGATGTGTCCGACACGATGCCGTTCAGCGCAATGACCGCGATCTCGGTCGTGCCACCGCCAATGTCGATGACCATGTTGCCGGTCGGCGTGTCTACCGGCAGACCGACGCCGATCGCCGCAGCCATCGGCTCCGCCACCATGTAGACTTCTTTCGCGCCGGCCGCGGCCGCGCTCGAACGCACCGCGCGGCGCTCCAGCTCGGTAATGCCCGAGGGCACGCCGACTATGACGCGAGGCTTCATGCGAAAGATGCGCTTGTTGGTGACCTGGCGAAGAAAATGGCGCAGCATGATCTCGGTGATGTCGACGTCGGCAATCACACCATCCTTCAGCGGCCGCACCGCCATGATTCCTTCCGGCGTCCGGCCGAGCATGCGCTTGGCTTCCAGGCCGATCCCCTTGATGCGCTGGCTGCCACGCTCGACCGCGACTACCGATGGCTCGTTCAGCACGATGCCTTCGCCCTTGACGTACACGAGCGTGTTCGCTGTGCCGAGATCGACGGCGATATCGTTGACCGGCAACAGCCGGCCGCCGCTGAACAGATCCGCTAAAGCCATTACTTTAGATCATCCACTGCATGTCGTTTTCTGTCAAGCAAATCGAGAACCTCGGTTTAGAACTTCGGTTTAGAACTTCGGTTTAGAACTGCGGATTAGAACTGCGGATTAGAACTTCGGTTTAGAAAGGCGGCAAAACCGGTAATCCGGTTTTCTAATCCGATTTTCTAAGCCGGTGTTCTAATCCGGTGTTCTAAGCCGGTGTTCTAATCCGGTTTTCTAAGCCGGTGTTCTAATCCGGTTTTCTAATCCGGTGTTCGAGATCCTAGTGCCGCCCCGTACTTCCAAAGCCGCCTTCGCCCCGTCCGCTGGCCGGCAAACTATCGCGTTCCTGCCAACCGATACGTAGCACGCGCGCGATCAACAGCTGCGCAATACGCTCACCATGCGCGATCTCCTGCGGTTCCGCATCGAAATTGATGAGCGGAATGCGCAGCTCGCCTCGATAGTCCGCATCGATCGTGCAAGGCGTGTTGATGATGCTGATGCCACGCCTGAGCGCCAATCCCGAGCGCGGTCGCACCTGCGCCTCCATGTCGGCCGGCAACGCAATCGCGAGACCCGTCGGGATCAGCTGCCGTCCGAGCGGCGGTATGACCACCGTTTCGCCCGCGTTGCGCAAATCCACGGCCGCCGAGAGCGCGGTGCCGTACTGCGGCAGCTCCCAGTCGGCGGGATAGTTGGCGAGGCGCTTGACCAGCACCCGCACAGTCTCAGCCTCGCCCCGGCTCACACGATCGCCTAAAGAACCTTCTCGACCGCCGTGTAGTCGAGCCCGAACGCCTCTGCCACTGCCTCATACACGACCTTACCGGCGACGATGTTCAGACCGAGCATCAGCGCGCGATCTTCCTTGCATGCATCCTTCCAGCCCCGATTCGCGAGCTTCAGACCGTACGGCAGCGTCGCATTCGTCAACGCGAAGGTCGACGTGCGCGGCACGCCGCCGGGCATGTTCGCGACCGCATAGTGAACTACGTGATCGATGATGTAGATCGGGTCCTCGTGCGTGGTCGGCTGAATCGTCTCGACGCAGCCGCCCTGGTCGACGGCGACATCGACGATTACCGAGCCCGGTTTCATGATGCTGAGGTCTTCGCGCCGCACCAGTTTGGGTGCTTTCGCGCCCGGCAGCAGCACACCGCCGATCACCAGATCGGCCGTGGCGAGCTGATCGAGCAGGTTTTGGCGATTCGAGTAGAGCACCGTCACGTTGGCTGGCATGACGTCGGATAGATAACGCAGACGTGGCAGTGACGTGTCGAGAATCGTAACGCGTGCGCCCAGCCCCGCGGCCATCTTCGCGCTGTTCGTTCCGACGACGCCGCCACCGATGATCAACACGTGACCATTCTCGACGCCAGGCACGCCGCCCAGCAGGATGCCACGACCGCCATAGAACTTCTCGAGGTATTTCGCCCCCTCCTGCACCGCCATGCGGCCGGCCACTTCACTCATCGGTGTAAGCAGCGGCAGCTCGCCACTCGGCAGCTGGACCGTCTCGTATGCGATGCAGATCGCGCCGGACTCGATCGACGCCTTGGTCAGACCTTCATCGGCCGCGTAATGGAAGTACGTGAAGATGACCTGGTTCTTGCGCATGAGCGGCCATTCGCGCGCGATCGGCTCTTTCACCTTCATGATCATGTCCGCGCGCCCCCACACAGCCTCCGCCGTCGCTGCGATCTTGGCGCCGAACGACTCGTACTGCGCATCATCGAAGCCGCTGCCGTCACCTGCGCCGCGCTCAATGAGCACGGTGTGACCGCTGTTGACCAACGCCTCCGCGCCGCCCGGTGTCAGTGCGATGCGGTTCTCGTTGGTTTTGATTTCCTTGGGAACGCCGACAATCATGTCAGTTCTCAGTTATCTGGTCCGAGTCTGACCACAACCTGCTGGTCAGGGTCAAAGTATTCTTCGGCCAACGCCTTAACATCGGCCTGCGTTACCGCATCGACGCGCCGCATCATCTCGTCGATCGTGAGATACGGCTCATCGTAGAGCGCCGTACCGGCGAGGCGGTGCAGCCGGCTGCCGGGCCCTTCGAGTGAAAGCACGATCTGGCCTTTCACCTGTCCCTTCATATCCGCCAGCTCTTCGTCGGTCAGACCGAAGGCGGCGAGCTTCGCGTATTCTTCGCGAATCACAGCAGCTGCCTTGTCAGCCCACTCCGGCCGCGTGCCAACGTAAACGCCGCTGATGCCGCCCTCCTTGTAGAAGGACTGAAACGAATAGACCGCGTATGCGAGGCCCAGCTCTTCGCGCACCCGCTGGAACAAGCGCGAGCTCATGCCGCCGCCGAAGGCGTTTGACAGCAGCACGAGCGGATAGCGGCGAGCATCGCCGTGCCCGAATGTGCGCGTGCCGACCACGATATGCGTCTGCGCGGTCGGACGCGTGATCCGCTGCTCCTGCGGCCGCATCTGCGTGCTCGCCAGCACCTGCGCGGGCGCCGCGCCGTTGGGCGCCGCGTTGAACAGACCAGAGCTGCGATCGACAATTTGCTCGTGGCGTACGCTGCCTACGGCGGCAATCACCATGTTCGGCCTGCGATATTCGCGGCTATGCACCCGCTTCAGGTCGTCGTCACTCAGGCTGCTGACGGTGTCGCGGGTGCCTAGAATCGAATAGCCGTAGGGATGATCGCCCCACAACAGCTCCGCATGCAGATCGAAGATGAGATCATCCGGCGTGTCTTCGACCGTCGAGATCTCTTCGAGTACGACTTCGCGCTCGAGCTCGAGATCTTCGCGCCGCAGCAGCGGATCGACGACCATGTCGGCAAGCACATCGAGTGCGGTATCCAGATGCTCGTCGAGCACACGTGATTGAAAACACGTGTGCTGGCGCGTTGTGTTTGCATCCAATGAACCGCCCAGCCGTTCGGGCACCCGGGCGATCTCGCGGGCACTGCGCTTGCGCGTGCCCTTGAACACCATGTGCTCGAGCAGATGACTCACGCCCATCTCGGCAGGCTGCTCGTGAATCGACCCGGTGCGAACCCAGACGCCGATCGATGCGGACCGCAGCGTCGGAATCTCCTCGGTCAGGACCAGCAGGCCGCCAGCCAGCTCGGCCCGTTCGAACTGATCCGTCACGACTGCTTTGCCTTCGCCTCTTCAGCGATAACCGCTTTGCGCGACAGCCGCATCTTGCCTTTCTCGTCGATCGAGAGAAGCTTGACGCGAATGATGTCGCCCTTTTTGACCACGTCTTCCGTCTTCTCGGTCCGCCCTTCCTGCAGCTCCGAGATGTGCACCAATCCTTCGGTGCCCGGCATGATCTCGACGAATGCGCCGAACGTCGTGGTCGACTTGACCGGTCCTTCGTAGACGCGGCCGACTTCCGGCTCCTGCGTCATCTCGGCAATGCGCTGACGCGCACGCTCCGCGCCTTCGCCCGAAACGCTCGCGATCGTGACCACGCCGCTGTCCTCGATCGAGATGGTCGTGCCGGTCTCTTCCTGGATCGCGCGAATCGTCTTGCCCTTCGGCCCAATCACCTCGCCGATCTTTTCCGGATTGATCTGCATGGTCGAGATGCGTGGCGCCCACTGCGACAACTCGGCGCGCGGCGCCGGCTGCACCTGGTCCATGATATCGAGAATGTGCATGCGGCCCTTCTTGGCGCGCTGCAGCGCATCCTTCATGATCTCCAGCGTGAGACCCTGGATCTTGATGTCCATCTGAATCGACGTCACGCCATTGCGCGTGCCGGCGACCTTGAAGTCCATATCCCCGAGCGCGTCCTCCATGCCGAGGATGTCGGTCAGGACCGCGATCTGGTCGCCCTCCTTGATCAATCCCATGGCGACGCCGGCGCACGAGCCGCGCAGCGGCACGCCTGCATCCATCAGCGCGAGCGACGCCGCGCAAACCGATGCCATCGATGAGCTGCCATTGGACTCGAGGACTTCGGAAACCACGCGAATCGTGTAGGGAAACTCGTCGAACGCGGGCAACAACGGCTGGATCGCGCGCTCGGCGAGTGCGCCATGACCGATCTCGCGTCGTCCCGTGCCTCTGACCGGTTTGACTTCGCCGGTCGAGAAAGGCGGGAAGTTGTAGTGCAGCATGAAGGACTTGGTCGTTTCCTGCTTCACGTTGACCGAGTCGATGCGCTGTTCATCCGCGCTGGTGCCGAGCGTAGCAACACCGAGCGCCTGCGTCTGACCGCGCGTGAAGAGCGCGGAGCCGTGAGTTCTCGGCAGCACGCCGACTTCGACGCTGATTGGACGGATGTCAGCGACCTTGCGACCATCAGCGCGCACACCCTTTTCGAGGATCTGCCTGCGCATTGCATGGTACTCGTGCTCGTCGAGCAGGTTGCCGGCAACCGACATCTGCTCGGGATACTGCTCGGCGACATGCGATTTCACTTCTTCGCGAACCGCGCCGAGCAATGCCTGGCGCTCCGCCTTGTCGGCTACCGTCATGGCGAGCTCGACACGACCGGCAATCAAATCGGCGACGGCCTGCTTCACCTGATCGCTGACTTCGCTCGGGCTCCACGACATGGTCGGCTGCTTGAACGCATCCGCGAATTCCTTCTGAATCGCGACCAGCTCCTTGATGCCGGCGTGTGCGGCCTGGAGACCTTCCGCGATCTCTTCTTCGGAAATCTCGACACAGCCGCCCTCGACCATGAGGATCGCTTCGGCCGTGCCGGCGACTACGATGTCGACATCACTGAACTCGAGCTGTGGGAATGTCGGGTTCAGCACCCACTGACCTTGAATGCGGCCAATGCGCACGGCCGCGACCGGATTATGGAACGGGACCTTCGACATGTAGAGCGCAACCGATGCGCCCATGATCGCGATCACATCCGCGTCGTTCTCCTGGTCGGCGGACAGCACGGTCGCAAAAATCTGCGTCTCGTGCATGAAGCCTTCAGGAAAGAGCGGACGCACGGGACGATCGATCAGACGCGAAGACAGAATCTCGGTATCGCTCGGCCGCGTCTCCCGCTTCACGAAGCCGCCCGGGAACTTGCCCGCGGCATACGTGCGCTCGCGGTATTCCACGGTAAGCGGAAAGAAGGGCAGATGGGTCGGCTTGTCCTGGGTCGTCGCGGTGCAGAGGACGACCGTCTCGCCGTATTGAATCAGACAGGCACCATGCGCCTGCTTTGCCATCCGTCCCGTTTCCAGGATCAGCGGACGGCCCGCAAATGTCTTTTCTATTCTGTGCATAAGTTCTTTCCCCACCCAGCCGATTAGTGACGGAGTCCGAGATCGTCAATCAACGAGCGGTAACGGTCGAGATCCGTCTTTTTGAGGTATTCCAACAGGCGACGTCGCTTGCCCACCATCATGAGCAGGCCGCGGCGGCTGTGATGATCCTTCGGATGCTTGCGGAAGTGATCGGTGAGGTCGTTGATGCGCGTTGTCAAAAGCGCGATCTGGACGGGAGCGCTGCCGCGATCATTCTCGTGCAGCTGGTATTTCTTGACGATGTCGTTCTTGTCGGTGACCATATTGGCCCGCCTCCTCGAAAGTCGATGCTAAAGAGGAAGCCAAGGCGCCTCGTGCGCTCTCAGCTATCGTAAACAGCCTTTAAGTTTACTGGCTTTTGGGGTTTAGGACAACCGGCCTGGAACGAATGCGGGCGCGGTCGCGGGCGGGGGCGCGGGCGCGGGAACTAACTCGGGCGCGGGTGGCGGGCGCGGGCTGCGGGCGCGGCCCGCTGCCCAAACCATGACCACGACCCGCGCCCGCGACCCGCTAACCGCGAACCGCGTCGTTTCCCGCGCCCGCGCCCCCGCCTGCGCCCCCGCCCGAGAGAATTCGGCGCGCAGCCTGCCCATCGTTCCGCATCGCGGCCGCCAACTCAGCCATCGAGTCAAACCTCTCGATGCCTCGAATCCGGTCCACGAACTCGACCTTGAGCATCTGGCCGTACAGATCACCGGAAAAATCGAAGAGGTGGACCTCGATGCTAGGCAGAGCCTGTTCGAACGTCGGGCGCGGGCCCAGATGCGCCACGCCCGGCCGACCGTTTGCGCGCACGGCGTAGATGCCTTCGAGCGGAATCAGCTTGTCCGGATCCGCGACCTCGAGATTGGCGGTCGGCATGTCCAGCTCCCTGCCACGACCGTCCCCACGCACCACGGTGCCGCGCAGCGAGTAGGCTCGCCCCAGTCCGGCGGCCGCCGAAACGACGTCGCCATGAAGCAGCGCTTTCCTGATCTTCGAGGATGAGACGTTATCGCCATTCAGCCGGTACGGCTTCACAATGTCGACCTCGAATCCAATTTCAGCGCCAATCCGCTTGAGTGTCTCGACATCGCCGCGGCGGCCACGCCCAAAGCCGTGATCGTAACCGATGACGAGATGGGACAAGCCGTAACGGCCGATCAGGATTTCGCGGACGAAGCGCTCCGGCTCGTATTGCGACAACTCGTATGTGAAGCGCACGTGCGCAATCACATCGATGCCGTATTGAGCGATGATCTCCTCTTTCTCGTGGGGCGTAGTCAGCAGCTGCGGCGCATCGACTGGTCGCACGATCTTCACGGGATGCGGGTCGAACGTCACCAGCACGCTGCGCTCGCCGCGCTCGCGCGCGACGCTCACCAGCTCATCGAGCACCTCCTGATGGCCGCGATGCACGCCGTCGAACGTGCCGACCGTGACTGCGCTGGGCTCACTCAATGGGAAACACCTTTTTCGGCTTGATGCGCTCGCCATCCGACTCGGCTATTGCAACGAGCTGAGTAGCGCGCGTAACGGCCACTATTCCTGGCGGCGCTGCCGCGCTCACAATCTGTCCGAAGCGGAGCGCTCGTTCGTCCGCCTCAGCAACGTCCAGGCGCGGCAGATGCGCTATCGCCGCAACCATCGACAACCGCGCCGCAGTGACCTGCTCCACATCGGTCAGCGCCTCCGGCGCGATTGCCTGAGACCCATCGAACTTGCCGATCGCCAGCCGTCTCAGCTCCTTCAAATGACCGCCGGTTCCGAGCGCGGCGCCCACGTCGCGCGCAATTGCGCGCACGTATGTGCCGCTCGAGCAATCGACTTCGAATGCAACTTCCGGCAGATCCATCGCAAGTATACGGATATCGTAGATGGTGACTTCGATGGGAGACAAGTCCACCTGCTCGCCGCGCCGCGCAATCGCATAAGCGCGTTCGCCCGCGATCTTCTTGGCGGAATAACTCGAGGGACGCTGGCTAATCACGCCGCCCTGGCGCTCGAAAGCGTCGCGCAGCGCGCGTTCGTCGAGCGCACGCCAGCTATCCGACGTCGAAATGAAATCGCCAGTGCAATCGTCGGTCGTGGTCGCACCGTCGAAGCGCGCAAGCGCGCGATATCTCTTGGGTAGATCCGTCAGGTATTCGGCGAGGCGGGTCGCGTTGTTGATGCAGAGGAGCAGCAGACCGGAAGCGAATGGATCGAGCGTGCCGGTGTGACCGATTCGGCGCGTACCGAGCGCGCGGCGCGCAATCGCAACAATGTCGTGAGATGTAGGCCCGACCGGTTTATCGACCGGTAGTACGAAAGAATCGGCCTGTACCGCTATTGGTCCTCCGCCTTCTTGATCTCGCTCAGTAGCTTCTCGATGTGCAGCCCGTAATCGAGCGCCTTGTCGGCCTCGAAGCGCAGCTCCGGCACGGTCCGAACCTTCAACCGCTTGCTGAGCTCGCGCCGCACGTACGGCGAAGCCGCCGCCAGTCCTTCGAGCGCCGCTTCCTGTTCCTTTTCATCACCCATCGGCCGGACGTACACGCGCGCAATCGAGAGATCCGGCGCGACGCGCGCTTCGGTGACTGTCACGATGCCGACGCGCGGATCGCGAACCTCCGAACGCAGAATATCGGAGACCTCGCGCTTTACCTGCTCATTCAACCGTTCGATTCTGCGGCTCATTGGAAATATCTCTGGCTGTCGATGATTCGGGCGCGGTCTTCTGTGCCCACCAGATCATCCGCGTTCTGCAATACTGATTCCGCTACCCTTTTGTCCGAGGCAACCACGCATGCACTGAGCTCGGCGCGCTGCCAGAGATCCTGGTGGCCGGTTTCCGCGGCTGAAACGTTGAATCGGTCGTGGAGACGGTCTTTAAGACTCTTCACCACAGACCGCTTCTCTTTTAACGATTGCGCACCCAGGATTTCCAATTCCCAGCTGATTACGCCTATAACCATGAGAGAATGTGGGATTGTGGGAGTGTGTGAGTGTGGCAAACATCCATCTCACATTCCCACATTCTCACACTCACTCCTGTGCCGAGGCCGCCAGGGAACGTGCCACACTTTCCACCTTGAACGTTTCGATATGATCGCCAATCTTCAGATCATTGTAGCCTTCCACGCTCATACCACACTCGAAGCCTTCACGGACTTCCTTCACGTCATCCTTGAAGCGGCGCAGGCTCGACAAACCACCCAGATAGACCTGCACGCCGTCACGCACTACGCGCACCTGGCTCTTGCGATCGATGACGCCTTCGGTAACCATGCAGCCCGCGACCGTGCCGAACTTCGGCACCTTGAACAGCTGGCGGACTTCGGCAACGCCGACCAGCACTTCGCGCTCTTCCGGTGCGAGCATGCCTTCCAGCGCGGAACGGACTTCTTCGATCGCCTCGTAGATGATGTTGTACTGGCGAATGTCCACGCCTTCACGCGCTGCGGTCGCCCGCGCTTCCGCAGTCGGCCGCACATGGAACCCGATGATGATCGAGCCCGAGGACGCCGCGAGCAGTACGTCGGACTCGTTGATCGCGCCGACACCGCGGTGAATCACGTCGACCTGAACTTCATTGGTCGAGAGTTGGCCCAGTGCGTCGGACAGCGCCTGAACCGAGCCATCCACGTCGCCCTTGATGATCAGGTTCAGATACGCAGTCTGACCCTGCGCGAGCAGCTTGCTGATATCCGTCAGCTTGACACCGCGGCTCTTGACGCGCAGCTGCTTCTCGCGCTCCAGGCGGTGGCGCGTCTGCGCGATCTCGGCAGCCTTGACCGCATCCATGACCAGCAGCACATCGCCGGCCTGCGGCACACCCGGCATGCCGAGCACCTGAACCGGCACGCCCGGACCCGCTTCCTTGACCGTCTTGCCGCGCTCATCTAGCAGTGCGCGCACGCGTCCGTCGTAATGGCCGCACACGAACGCATCGCCGACGCGCAGTGTGCCGTTGGTCACGAGCACGGTTGCGACCGGGCCCTTACCAATGTCGAGCAGCGCTTCGACCACGATGCCGTTCGCCGGCCGATCCGGATTCGCCTTGCGGTCGAGCACTTCCGCCTGTAGCAGCACCTTGTCGAGCAGATCGCTGATACCGTTGCCCTTCTTCGCGCTGACTTCCGCGGACAGCACGTCACCACCGAAGTCTTCAACGACGACGCCATGCTGCAGCAATTCCTGTTTCACCTTCGATGGATTCGCCGCCGGCAGATCGACCTTGTTGATCGCGACGATCATTGGCACGCCTGCGTTCTTCGCGTGACTAATCGCTTCGACCGTCTGCGGCATGACCGAGTCATCCGCTGCAACCACGAGGATTACGATGTCGGTGACTTCGGCGCCGCGCGCACGCATTGCGGTGACCGCCGCGTGACCCGGCGTATCGAGGACCGTGATCGAACGGCCGTCCTCGAGCTTCACGTGATACGCACCGATGTGCTGCGTGATACCGCCGGATTCACCCGCGATGACGTTGGTCTTGCGCACATAGTCGAGCAGTGACGTCTTGCCGTGGTCTACGTGGCCCATGACCGTAACGATCGGGGGACGCGGCTTGAGATCTTCCGGCTTGTCTTCTTCGACCGCGCTGTCGGCTGCCTCGGACGTGTATTCCGTCTCGCGCACCGCGCGGAAACCGAATTCGTCGAGCAGCAGCTCGATTTGATCGAAGTCCAGACGCTGGTTGATGGTGACCATCAGCCCCAGATTCTTGAACGCGCTGCCAATGATCTCGGTCGGGCTGTGGTCGATCAGCTCCGCGATCTCCGCAACCGTGAGGAATTCGTTGACGCGAACCGTCTCCGCTTCCTCGACTGCACGCCGCTGGCGCTCGGCCTCCATCTCGACGCGGCTCGGAGCTTCTTCGCGGCGGTGCTTCTTCTTCTTGCCGCCGCCCTTCAGCTCCGCCAGCACGCGATTGATGTTCTCCTGAACTTCTTCCTGATCGACCTTGCGCTGCTTCTTCTTTTTCTTATCGGGCTTGCCGCCGGCGCCGACCGCGGGCTTTGCGCCCTGCGTCGCCTTGCGGCCATCGGAAGTGAAGCCTTCCGCCTGGATGCGCACGTGACCACCCGGACCCGCGCTGGCAGCCGGACGTTGTTCGGTGGGCCGCTGCGGCCGCGCCGGCCGATCCTGCCGCTGCTGAACCGCACGTTGCGGCGGCGGCGGCGGCTGGCGCGGCTGCGTCCAGCCCAGGACTTCGGCGGCTCGCCGCAGCTTGGGTTTTTGTTCAGCCGTGATCTCGCGCTTCGCCGGTGCTGCTGGCCCCTCTTCGGTCGGCGCTTCCGCGCCAGCTTCCGCAGCAGGTGCCTCGATCGGCTCGGGCTTCTCGGGGAACAGGTCTTCCAGCTTCGGCTTTTCGGCGAGCGGACCGGTGAAAATGTCCGTCTTTGCAACCGGCTCCGCGACCGGCTCGGCCTCCGCCTCCGCGACCGGCTCGGGTGCCGGCGGCAGGTCTTCCTTCCTGCGACGACGCCGCTTGGTGGGCTGCGCATCCTCGATCACCGTATCGATCGCTTCGGCTTCGTCGTGGCCGGCTCGGCGCTCGCGCTCGAAACGCGCACGCAGCTTGGCAACAGTTGCGTCGTCGACAGCGGTTGCTTCGCTGCGGATGGCGACGCCCATGCTGCGCAACAGCTGCGTCAGCTTTTCGGGATCGATCTTGAATTCTCTTGCTACTTCGTAAACGCGCATACCCTAAACAAAACAGAGATTATGGGAGTGTGTGAGTGTGAGAGGGTGTGATCCCACACTCTCACTTTCCCGTGTTCTCAAACTCCCTTGCCATTTCTTGTACCCGCCCGGCCAATTTTCTATCCGTAATGCCGAGCGCGCTCAGCGGTGACTTCCCAATGGCTGCGCCCAGCGCATTCCGATCGAAAACGACAGCGTATGGAATCTGCCGCGCATTCAGCAGCGGCAAAAGCTTGTCCCGGCTATTGTCGGATGCGTCCTTCGCGACCAGCGCGAAGTACAAAGAACTCGAACGCGCCGCGTCGCGTACACGCTCGGTGCCGGGCAGGACCGCGCCTGCACGCGCGGCCAGCCCCAGCATCCTGAGCAGCGCGTCAGGATCGGCCGGCTTCCGGTCTCTCCCGCTCGCGCTCACGTACGCCTTCGGGTAGCGGCAAGCCGAGAATATCAGCGGCTAATTCGCGTGCCTCGGCCAGCTCTTCGGCCGTTGGACCGCCCGCTTCGGTTTCGTCTGAGGCGCCTTCTTCGACGGTGAGCGACTCGATCAGACGAAGCAGGGCATCTGCCTGCTCCTCACTGATGTTCGGAACCCGCAGAAAATCTTCGCGTTCGAGGTCGATGATATCGAGAAAGCTAGTATAACCAGCGCTCTCCAGCGCGGCCAGAGTTCCGAGTGGCAACTCGAGCTCGCGCAGCGGGAAATCTGCAACCTCGTAATCCGGCTCGCCGCCGCCGAACAATGCTGCGTCGGCACCGCGCTCCAACCACTCTCTGCTGCCGTACAAGTCGATCTGCCAACCGATGAGCTGGCTCGCGAGCCGTACGTTCTGGCCGTTGCGGCCGATCGCGAGCGACAGCTGATCTTCATCGACGATCGCCGTGATCACGCGCTTCGACGAATCGCTCAAAACTTTGGCGACTTTCGCCGGCGCCAGTGCGCGGCGCGCATAGATCTCCGGGTCCGGATGCCACGGCACAATGTCAATGCGCTCGCCACCCAGCTCGCTCACGACCGCCTGCACGCGCGAGCCCTTCAGACCCACGCACGCGCCGACCGGATCGATGCTGTCATCGCGTGAAGCGACCGCGACCTTGGTCCGGCCGCCGACTTCCCGCGCAATACCCTTCACGTCGACGATGCCCTGATAGATTTCCGGCACTTCCAGCTTGAACAGCGCAGCTACGAAGAGCGGATCGGCGCGCGAAAGCACCAGGCGCGGCCCCTTCGGCGTTTCCTCCACGCGCTTCAGCACGGCACGGATTGGCTCGCCCTGCCGGAAACGCTCACGCGGGTTCTGGTCCTTCCACGGAATGATGGCTTCGGCTTCGCGCGACTTGTTCAGCATGACTACGATCTTGCCGCGCTCGACCTGCTGCACTTCGCCGGACAGCAGCTCGCCTACCTTGGTCGCATACTCATCGCGAATCTTGTTGCGCTCACCCTCGCGCACGCGCTGAATGATGCGCTGCTTGGCGGCCATCACCGCATTGCGGCCGAAATCGTTGAAGTCGACCGGAATCTCGAGCACGTCGCCGACCTCGAAGTCCGGATCGTCCCACTGCGCTTCTTCCAGCGAAATCTGGCGTGATGGATCTTCGACCTCGGCGGCCACTTCCTTGAGCACCGTGATCTTGATGTCGCCGCCCTCTTCGTCGATGATGATTTCCGCGCCTACGTTGGGACCATACCGACGGCCGAGCGCAGCCATGATGCCATCCTTGATGAGGTCGTGCAGATCCTCTTTCGAGATGTTCTTGGCCCCGATCATTTCGCGAAATGCGCCAACGATGTTCGTAGCGTTACCCATTATCTCTTTTCCTTGTTATCCCAGCGGAAGACGAGGTGCGCTTTCTTGATGTCGTCGCGCGGAATCTCGACGGTCCTGCCGTTTACATCGATCTGCACGCGATCGCCGGCGCTGATGCCGCGCAGCACGCCATCGACGCGCTTGCCGAGCTCGCCAACCGGATGGCTCGTCTTGACCGTGACTTCCTTGCCGGCGAAACGCTCGAAATCGCGCTGTTTGACGAGCGGCCGCTCCACGCCCGGCGAGGATACTTCGAGCACGTAGCGCTCACCCAGATCCGCACGCTCATCCAGAAACGCTTCGACAGCGCGGCTCACGCGCGTGCAATCCTCGAGCGTGACACCGTGCTCGGGCGTCGAGTCTTCGCGGTCGATACGCAGCCGCAAAATCGGCCGGGTCGAAGAACCCGCGCGCTCCAGCTCGACCAGCTCGAATCCCAGCGCTTCGACGCGCGCCTCGATCGCGCGATCCAATGCCTGATCGGACATGATCCCTCCCGCCTGTCCCTGCCCCACGAACCCTGCTGCAAAACGAATGCGGTCACCGCACGGAGCTGACCACGCTCCGCAGGCGTACCGCAAATAAAAAAGTGGGGGCGCGTCCCCCCACTTGTCACAGTTATCAATATGTAGGAAGACGGCGGAAAAGGCAAGTGTTTATATGGCTAAACTACGTACTTCCAACGATTTAAATGCGGGCGAGGGCTTGGGCGAGCAACTCGGGAAACAAACTCGGGCGCGGTCGCGGGCGGGGGCGCGGGCGTGGGAAGCAACGCGGTCGCGGGAGGCGGAGCGCGGGTCGAGGTCGTGGGCAAGGGTGGCCTGTCCAGCGCGACCGCGCCCGGGACGCGCAACCCTCGATCCGAAAGTGTCCCGCGCCCGCGACCACGCCCGCGACCGCGACCGCGACCGCGACCGCGACCGCTCAAATCTCGCTAATGTCCGCCGTCCAGGAGACTTCGACAGCGCCCCGAAGCGAGGCCGCTGTCGGGCATTTCTCCTGATGCTTGGCCAGCAGCCGATCCACGGTTTCCCGCGTGCCGATCGGAATGCGCAACCGGTAGTTCACTGTGATGCGCGTAAGTACGGGCAGGCCATCGCGAATTTCGTTGTCACCAACGACATCCGCGGTAATTGCATCGCCGCTCAACTTCACCCCGCGAGCTTCCAGCCCGCCGCTCAGTGTGCCGAGCATTCAGGCACCAGTCGCACCCACGATGTAGTCCACCGGCAGCGGCAGGTCCTTTTCCTTATCCAGTTTGTAGTGCGCCTTGATCGCGCCGTGCACGCCGGTATCGAATACATCACCGGTTTCGAGTGTGATGCGACGCTGCGTGCCCTCGATTTTTACGACGCGCGCCCGGGATTCGTAAAAGCTCATGGCAGTTCTTTCCAGATGTTCGGATCCTCTGGTCCGAGAACCCAGACGCTGAAGCCGCGCAGATTCTTCCTGCGCATCAAGTCGAGTTTTGCCGCGAAGCTGCGCGCGTCCTCCACGAACAGATACTCGAATGTGCCTGCGACCGGATAAAAGGTATAGGAGACCTTGTGCTCGTCGTGCCAGGTCAGCTGCGCGCCGTTTCGTTCGGCGAGGTGGCGCGCCCAGTTGTAGCTGACGTTCTGGCTGTAGGAGCGCGCCAGCTCCGGCGTGATACGGTCTTCCTGCGAGGTGTACCAGTGCATGCTGCCGACGGGAATCCCGAGCGACAGCTTCCCCGCAGGCATGAACTTCAGAAAGTAGTCGACGACGTCTTCCGCCCAGGGCAACGCCGAACTCGGCCCGGGTGGCGTGCGGCGCGTGTGCTGCGAGTAGCTCATCACCGAAATGAAATCACCGGCGTCGGCAAGTGCCTTCAGGTCGTAGCCGCCGCGCCAGTCCGCCATCATCCAGGCGTGATACTGTGACACGCCCGCGACTTCTTCCGGCCGGTGCACGACCGCAATGCTGATGATCCTGCCGGCCGCATGCATCGCGTTAGCAGCCTCGCGGTAGAACGACGTCAAGGCATCACGATCGTCGATGCTGACGTTCTCGAAATCGATCTGCATGCCCCAGTAGTCGTGTCGTTTGCTCAGCTCGACCATCGAAGCGATCGCGCGTGCGCGCGCGGCCGGACTGCTGAGCAGCTGATGCAGCAGGTCCTTGTCGAACGGCCGGTTCACGAGCAGTGGCATGACGCGCACGTTGTGGTGTCTGGACAGCTCGAGGACTTTCGGATCGACGTCGCCCCAGACAATGCCCTGCTCATCGACTCCGTAGGACGAGGGCGCAATCACACTGATTTGCGAGGCGTGCTGGACGAAGCTGTTGTAGGCGTCTTCGCGGTCGACGTAGTAGAAGATGCGCTCGAAACCCTGCGCTTGAGACACCGCGGTCCCGCCGGCGGCGAGAGCCAGCAGGACCGTGGCGATGCGTAGTTCAATCCGCATAGCGTCAGGTGGTCGTTTGCGGTTGGCAAAGCTCGGCTGGCGCGTTCGGGTTGTTCTGGCATTCCGGACGCGACACCATCATGAACCGGTACTTGAGAGGCTTGCCGAATCGCCTTGCATCAGCCCAGTGCAGCCCCTGCAGATACAGCTCATACTGACGCTCGCGGAAGATCGCCTCGAGCATTGCCGCCTGGGTCGGCACAGCGAGCAGCGTCAGCGCCGGCAAGCAGGCAACCGGCTCGTTCAACGTAGATGTGCACTGCGTCCGCACATCATTGAGCAGCGTGAGCGCTTCCGTCAAATTGCCGGCACGGGCGGCAACTTCCGCCCGAATCAGCAGCATCTCGTCCGGCAGGTACGCCGGGAAGCTCTCCTCGCGTGTCGAGTACCGCACGAAATCATCGAGCGGCGATGCTGGATTGGACGCGATGTTGCCGGTCGAAGCGCGCACGAAATAATCCACGCGTCTATCGCCAGGTTGCGCGCTGGTCCGGAAGCGGTCCTCCGGTCTCATGCGCCAGGCATTGCCGGAATTGAACCAGAGGTTCCAGAGCGGGTTCACGTCGGAGGTCGAGAACCGGTACTCGGATAACACATTGCGCGGAACGCGCGCGGCCGCAGTGGCCGCCGCATTGAGATCACCCGCGATGAGCGAGAAGCGAGCGATCATCGCATCAATGGTGGTCGCGAGATTGAAACCGGGCGCGGGCACGACACTCGTGAATTCCGCCGATACTGACGTGGTCAGGAGATGCTGCCGCGCCTCGTTCAGGAGCTTGAGCACTTCGGCATACGCTTCCTGCCGCGTCGCAAACGGTGGATCGAGATTGTCGATACCCACATCGAGCGGAATGCGCTCGTAGATATTCAGCAGGTTCCCGAATGCCATCGCCTTGTGCAGCTTGGCCAGCGCGAGCAGCCCACTCGCGGTACCGTCCGCCATCGGCACGTTCGGCACATTGTCGAGCAATACATCGGCGACCTGTACCACATCGAACATCGCCGCCCACGGCTCTGTTGACGGCCCTTCGCTGTTATTGACCGGCAGGCCGGCATCCGCGTTTCGGAAACTCTCGAATGCCTGCGAGATCGCCCCGATGTTGTCGGTCACCAGTGCATCGGCATACACAGGGTTGACGAGTGCGTTGCCCCATTCTCCCTGCAAGCCAACGCCGACCTGCATCAGGCCGAGTGTGGTCGTCGTCGCCAATTCTTCGGGCGGGTTGATCGGATCGGTGAAATCCATGTCGCAGGCACTGACCACGAGCGCAGCGACCATAGCGATGCTCAACCCGAGCTGACGTGTCGTCTTCATCATCATCCTCGTGTCAGTAGGTGAGCCGCACGCCGAAGCCGATCGTGCGCGCGTTCGGGTACACGGCGAAGTCGGTGCCGCGCTCGACGGTGCTCAGGCCGAACATGTTGATTTCCGGATCGTAGCCGCCGTAATCCGTCCAGGTCTTCAGGTTGCGGCCAACCAACTCGAACTCCGCGCGGCTCGCGCCCACCGCACGCAACCAGGGCGCGGCCGTGCTGTAGCGGACGGTTATATCGCGCATTTTGATATAGGAAGCATCCTCGAGGTAATTCTCCCAGATGCTCTGAAGCCGTGTGCGCTGGGCTGGCGTCGCCTCGCCACGCAGCACCTGATCGAACAGCGGACCCGCGCCGAAGATGTCCTGATTGCGGCGTGTCTGATTCCACAGCTCTGCGCCAAACGAGCCATCCAGCAGGAACGAAGCACTCCAATTGCTGCCGAACCTGAACTCATTGAAGAGCGAACCGGTCCAGTCCGGCCACGGATTGCCGACAATACGCGAAGTCGAGTTGGGCAGACAGAACTGCGGCTCCGGGCACGTGGTGCCGAGGCGGTTCTCGAGCCGCGGTCCGTCGATGGCGGTATCCATTACGATTTGCCCACTCTCGTCACGCATGAAAGCAGGCATGAAGTGCACGCCAACCGGCTGACCCTCGATCACGAGGTTCGTGTAGCCGGCTGTGAAAGGCAGCACATTGAGCTTCTCGATCCTGTTCTCGTTGCGTGAATAAATGACCCGCGAATTCCAGCTGAAGCTCCCGCGTGTCAGGTTTTGCGTATTCAGCTCGAGCTCGATGCCTCTGTTACTCAGCTCACCGACGTTATCGAGAATGCTACCAAAACCCGCGCTCGGTACGAACGGCCGCACCAGGAGCAGGTCTGTCACGTATTGATCGTAATAAGTGAAGCGGGTGCCGATGCGATTGTTCAGCACGGCGAAGTCGACACCTGCCTCCCATTCGCGCTGACGCTCTGGCTTGAGCTCGGGGTTGCCCGGCGAGTTCAGCGGCACCAGCCCCAGGCGTGTAACGTTTGTTATCGACCCGAAGCGAGATACGCGCGCGAATGCTTGTGAGAGCGGCGGCTGGTTACCGGCATACCCGAGTGCACCGCGCAGCCGGAGCTCGGAAACCCAAGGCACGGCGTCGCGTACGAATGATTCCTCTGAGGCCACCCACGATGCGCTCACCTTCGGGTAAATTTGCCAGCGCTCGTCTTCGCCGAATGTCGAGGAAGCATCCCAGCGCAGAGCGCCGGTCAGGTAGAGGCGATCATCGAACGACAGCTGCTGCTGGCCAAAGAACCCGAGCGTCACAAGCTCGATGCGTGCCTGGTCGGCGCGGTGTACGGCGCCACTCACCAGATCGGTCTGCGGAACCAGGTCCGTGGCCGATGCGTTGAGCTGATCCAGACGCTGATACGTGTGATTCAGTCCCGCGGATGACGTGAAGCGCAGCTGCTGCGAGCCGAAGTCGTAGCTTGCAGCAAGGTCGTTGTTCAGCAGGATATTGCGCCGATTGGCGGAAGTCGCACTACCAAGCGGCGTGCCGACGGTGCCGCGCGGAATCGACAGCATCGTTTCCATCGCATACTGGTCATAGCCGAGAGTGTAATTCAAACGAAGCGAGCCGAACGGATTTGACCGCGCCTGAAATGACCCGACGAATCGGTTAATGTCCTGCGGACTCGAGAACGTCTCGAGCACGTACAGCGGATTCAGGAACACACCTGCCTGTCTATTCACGAACTCGCCCGTGACCGGGTCGCGTGCCGTCAAGTCAATCGTGGTCGGTGCAAACACCGCCGCAGTAAGCAGACCGCCCGAGCCTTGCTCGCCGTTGATGACCAGATCGGTATGCGAGCGAATGTAATTCGCACCTGCGGCGAGGTTCAGCCAATCCGCGACCTTCTGGTCGATATTCATCCGGACATTCAGCTTCCTGTGATCGGAGCCACGCATGATGCCGTTTTCGTTCGCGAGATTGCCGGAGATGTAGTACTGCGTCTCCGGGCTGCCGCCGGAAACGGACAAATACGTGTCGGTGCTCCAGGGCTCACGGAAGAGCAGCGGCTGCGGGTCGAAGCGCGGCGCGCTAATGGTACCCGAGTTCAAGCACGTCGGACACAGTCCCAGGTCCAGATTGGTCGGGGTCAGCGCAAATTCAATTGTGCGCTCGAGGTCATTGCGCGTCATCCGCGTGCCGGCCACCACGCGATTAATGCCTGCTCTACCGCGCTTGGTGAAGATCTGCACGACGCCGTTGTTCGCGCGCGAGCCATAGAGCGCAGCTGCGGCTGCCCCTTTGAGGATCTCTACACGTTCGACGTCGTCGGGATCTAGATCTGCGAGACGGTTCGACGGATTCGAGCGATAACCGAAGTTGATCTGCTGATCGGCGTTATTGTCTATGATGACGCCGTCCACAATGATCAATGGTTCTGCGCCCGCGACGATCGAGCTGGTGCCGCGCAAACGCATGGACACGCCGCCACCCGGATTGCCGGTGTTGCTGGTAATCGTGGCGCCCGCAACTTTGCCCTGAAGCGCCTGGTCGATGGTAGTCGCGGTCGCTTCCGAGATCTGTTCACTCGAGACGGTCGATACCGCGTTTCCCAGTGCGCGCCGAGCAGTCGGCGCGGCCGTACCGGTGACCACCACTTCTTCTAGTGCAAGCACAGCCTGACCGAGCTCGAAATCGGGAACGTCGACGACACGCGCAGCGCCAAGCGTGATCGATCGCCGCTGTTGCTCACGTCCGATCATCGTCGCTTCCACGACGTACTGGCCGGGATTCAGCTGCGCCACTATCGAATACACGCCATCGGCATTGGTCAGTCCGCCATAGCGCGTGCCCCGGATCGCAACCTGCACGCCCGGGATCGGCGCGTCACCTTCGACCGCAAGCGCACGACCCGTAATCGTGTAGGTCGCCTGCTGCGCGCTGGTCGGGTCTGCCACGATAACGCTCCCCAAAATGCACAGCATCAGGCACGCGAATGTCACGCGACGACTCATTTGGGCTCCTATCGGTGGAAATACAACGGTCGCACGACCTTCGTGCTGGCCGCGGCTGAAATGGAGGATAAACATATGGTAGGGCGCGCCGCCCAGCAGCGCAATCACTCCTGGCGATCGACCCGAATCGGCACATAGCCGGCACACCGCAGGACCGGCAGCGGCGGGTATTTGGGAAAGCGCGGATCCGTCTTCGATAGCTCGCAAAGCAAAAAGCGCGAGCCGCGCTTATTTTCGATCACACGGACGTTCACGCACGATGCGCACAGCCCCGCCTCCATCTATCTGACTCCGATCACGCCGGCCTGCCGCTCCGGCTGACCCGCGCGATGAGAGTAAAATGGTGGATCGCCGCAACGGGTGCAGAAGGACGACGTCGTCATATTTCGCTCCGGAATGCCCAGCTCGCGGCATTGCCCGGCCAACACCGCACGCAAATCCACGGGCGTGTTGCGGTCCGGTCTCGGCAGCTCGAGTGCTGCATGCACCTCCGCACCGACCTCGTAGCACTCGCCGCAAATGCCGGGACCAAAATGCACGTGCACCTCGCTGCCCATTATTTCAATACAATTGCGAACTATGCCGGCGGCCGTGCCGCGCCAGCCGGCGTGCAGCACCGCGACGCGTCTGCGCTCGGCAGCGACCACGAAGACCGGCACACAGTCGGCGACGGAAACCGCGAGCAGCACGCCCGCGGCAGCAGTGGTATGACCATCGGAATCATCCGCGAGCAGCAATCCTGGAGATTGCGGTCCGTGTTCCAGCACGTGTGCGCCGTGCACTTGGCGGCCGAGAATGCTGGTCCGCATCGCCGTTGCGCGCCGCAGATTTCTCCATTGAGCGTGCAGTGCTTCGGCGCTCTGCTCGCCGAAGCTCGCGAAATTGCCCGCCTCGCGGCCGGTCGTTCCCTGCACCAGCCAGGGGAACGTCCGCTGCCATTCCGGGTGAACGAAGAGCGGCACGTCGCCGCGCCGCTCTTCAGTTACCCTCCGTATCACGCCCCATCTCCGCGCCCGTCACTCGATATCGACCTTAGAAGCTGTCACCAGCGGCAGCGCCGCCGTGCGGGCCGCTGTGCTGCGTTTCCAGGGTAGCGATGCGAACGCGCAGCGCTTCCAACTCGGCGCGCAAGGCCTCGAACTCCTTGCGTGGCACGAAGTCGACCCGCTCCTTCATATCCTCGAATGCTCCTTCCGCGCGATGCATGGTATCCTTCGCTGCCTGCTTGACGCGCCCCGGATCGAGGTCGCCGCGCTGCTTGATGTCGTCAATGGTCTCCTCGATCGCATCCTTCAGGGCGGCGAGAATGCCGGTCACCGCGCGAACGCCTTCCTTGATGCCTTCCCTGGCTTCGTCAACCGGTCTGCGTGTGCCGTCTGTCATTTTTGTCTCCCTATCGATCTGTATCGCGCGAATCGCCTCGTGAAATGACCGCTCCAAGTGCGCGCAGCCGGTCATCGATCTTTTCGTATCCGCGCTCGATCTGTCCAATGTTATAGATGTGGCTCTCGCCTTCTGCACCGAGGGCCGCGATCAGCAGTGCCATGCCTGCGCGAATATCCGGGCTTTCGACCGCCGTCGCGTGCAACCGTGAGGGCCCGACCACTACCGCGCGGTGCGGATCGCACAGCACGACTCTGGCGCCCATGCTGATGATCTTGTCGGCGAAGAACATGCGCGACTCGAACATCTTCTCGAAGATCAGAATGGTGCCGCGCACCTGGGTCGCGACCACCAGGGCGATCGACGTCAGATCCGCCGGAAACGCCGGCCAGGGTCCGTCATCGATCTTCGGGATGTGTCCGCCCAGATCCATGCGAACTTCACGTTCCTGGTCCGCCGGCACGAACAAGTCCTTGCCGCGCGCTTCACAGCGAATCCCCATCCGCTCGAAACCGAGCAGCGTCGAGTCCAGGTGTTCGATCGCCGCATCCTCAATCAGCAGCTCGCCGCGCGTGACCGCAGCCAGTCCGATGAACGATCCGACCTCGATATGGTCACTGCCGATCCGGAAACGGGTGCCATGAAGCCGTGCCACCCCCTCGAATTCGAGCGTACCCGTCCCGATGCCCGAGATTTTCGCGCCCATGCCGACCAGCATGTTGCACAAATCCTGTACGTGCGGCTCGGCCGCTGCGTTTCGAATCCGGGTTTTGCCCTTCGCCAGAACGGCCGCCATGACCGCGTTTTCGGTGGCCGTGACGCTGGGCTCGTCCAGGAACATGTCCGCGCCGCGCAGGCCGCTGGTCTCGAGATGGTAGCCGCCGGAGGTCTCGACTACGGCGCCGAGCTTCGATAACGCGAGAAAGTGGGTGTCGACGCGACGTCGTCCAATCACGTCCCCGCCGGGCGGCGGCAACAGCATGCGACCGACGCGCGCGAGCATCGGGCCGGCCAGCAGGATCGACGCACGGATTTTCGCGGCCGCTTCGACTTCGACTTCATTCGCGCTCAGGTTCCTGGCGCGCACGCTGACTGTATTGTCACCCAGCCACTCGATATCCGCGCCAAGCGTGCCCAGCAAATTGAGCAATGTCTTCACGTCACGAATAGCCGGAACGTTATCCAGAATCACTTCTTCATCGGTCAGCAGCGTCGCCGCGATGCACGGCAGCGCCGCGTTCTTATTGCCTGCTGGACGGATCGTGCCGGTAAGTGGATGTCCGCCCTCAACGATAAATTTCGGCATCCAGAGAACATACGGGGCGCTTTCCGTGGGCGGCAATACTGCGCAGATTGGCAAAATGGCTTTGGAAACAGTCCGTGTCGGGGTTTACCAGTTCGCCCCGGAACTGCGCAACATCGCGCGCAACGTTGCACATGTTTCGCGCGCGGCGGCAATGGCCGCCGCCGACCTGCTCGTAACACCCGAGCTGTCGCTGACCGGCTACGACCTGCGCGACGACGTGCATACCTTTGCTCGACCGGTCGTGCCCGGCGCGCGCGCGGCGGAAGTGTTCGAGACGAGTTTCTCCGACCATACAATGCTGATTGGCGCGGTTGATCGCGCCGATTCCGCGGTTCCTTACAACAGCGCCGCGCTGGTACAGAACGGCACGATCAGCTTCGTGCAGCGCAAGGTGTACCTCCCTACCTACGGCATGTTCGACGAAGGCCGCTACTACGGTCGCGGCCGCCGCATCGAACCGCTCACGCTGAATGGCTGGCGCTTCGGCGTGCTGGTTTGCGAGGACTTCTGGCATCCGCTGCTCGCATACCTGCACACTCTGCAAGGGGCGCACGCGCTGATCGTGATGGCGGCGGCTCCCGGTCGTGGCGTGTGGACCGGTGGTGAGGAAGGCGCCTTTTTCGCGTCGACGGATGCATGGGAGAGAATCGCACGCACGTATGCGCAGCTGTACGGCGTTTACGTGATTATCTGTAATCGGACAGGCGTCGAAGGAGGCGTCACCTTCAGCGGCGAATCGCTGGTCGTCGCGCCCGACGCATCGGTCAGCGCGCGCGCCGGCATCGATGAAGAAATTCTTCAGGTGGAGCTGGACCCGTCGGCGATTGCGGCCGCGCGCACACCATACGCGCACATTCGGGATGAAGACGCCGCCTTCGCGCTCCACGAGCTACAGCGCATCGTGAGCGGCGCATGAGCGCTGTCGTGCGTCAACGTGTGGAGCGCATCATCGTTGCGGTATTGCGGCAAACCTTCGCGGCTGCGCGCACTGTCCATTTCACGCTGATTGGAGACGGTGCTGATGCACGCTTCGCCGCCGCGTTGTGTGAGCTGGCCGGCGCGAGTCCGGGTCCGGGTTTGACCGTCGCCGGCGCGAGCAAAACGGCGCTGCTGCTAGGCACCGCCGGCTCAGCCGATGTCCTGCCGCTCGGCGATCTATATCATTCCCAGCTGGTCGTGCTGATTGGCGCGGTGCCGCTACCGCCAGTGGTTGCGGAACTTGCGCACGCGTGTGGCGGCGCCGAGACTCTGGACCATGCGCTTCAACGCTTCTTCGATGAGCGACGGGATTGGGCTGCCGCCACCAATGAGCTCGCACCGGCAGCACGCCACATGCTCGAGCATCAGCTCGACGCGGCACGTTTCCGGCGAGCACGCGTAGGCATTGTGCCAAAGCTGGGCGCACGCACGCTCGGCATCGATTTGTATGCCTGAAGCTGTAACGGGACGGAACCTGGGAACTGGGGGGAGGATTATGTGATTGCAGCTGCCGCGATAGCCATGCAGGCGGATCCAGCGCTCGTGCAACAGCTCGACAAACTGGCCACGGCACAGGTGGTGATCGCCATCTCGCTGGCCATCGTCGCGCTGGCGATCCTCGGCGTCGCGGTCGGCGCATTGCTCGCCGCGCGCAAGCTGACCGTGTTGCTGGACCGGACCATGGCGCAGCTCACGCCTAAACTGGATCCGCTGTTGTCGAGTGCTTCCCGCATTGCCGATGATGCGCAAGACATGAGCTCCGCGCTGAAGTACCGGCTGAACAACGTCCTCGAGACTGTCGATGACATCAACGCACGCGTAAAAGCAGGCGCCGATGCGGTCGAGGACCGCGTCAAACAGTTCGGCACAGTGGTCGACGTCGTCCAGTCCGAGACCCAGGAGATTCTGCTGGACGCCGCGGCTACGGCGCGGGGCGTGCACACGGCTTCGGAAGTATTGCGCTCCGGCAAAGCCGAGCGCATGCCGAAAGGACTTGCCGATGATGACGTTTTCACGGAATGAGGAGACCGGCATGAGCGATGAAAGACGCGATTATTTCACGGCCTTTGCGATCGGCGCTATCGTCGGTGTGGGCGCGACCTTGTTGCTCACGAAGCGCGAGACAGGCGCGCAGCGAATTCTCTACGAGCTGGAGCCGGCGCTGAAACGTGCGCGCAGACAAGCGCGCAAGTTCGGCAGGAGCGCAGGCAAACGCGTGCGCCGCGGTGCACGGCGCGCATTGCGCGATTGGCGCTGAGGCAGCATTGCGCGCTCTGGTGCTGGTGGGCAGCGCCGCGCTGATGGTTCTGCTTCTGCCGGACGCTGCACTGGCGTTCGGCCCCGCGACCCACGTCTACCTGGGCTCTCACCTGCTGGACACGCTGACGCTGCTGCCGCGCACACTCGCCGATCTGCTGCGTGCGCATCCACAGAGCTTTCTATACGGCTCGATGGCGGCCGACATCTCGTTCGCAAAGAAGTACGTGCCCGCAGGGCGGCACTGTCATTTCTGGCATGTCGGCGAGGAAATTCGCGAAGCCGCGCCCAACGACCGCACGCGCGCCGTCGCCTTCGGCTACCTCGCGCACCTCGCGGCCGACACCATTGCACACAACTACTTCGTGCCGCGCCAGCTGCTGCTGACCAGCAGCACGAAAGCACTTGGCCACGCGTACTGGGAGCATCGGCTGGACGTACAGCTCGGCGCGCCCTACACAACGCTGGCCCGTGAGGTCGTGCTCGATTACGATCACTCAGAAGCAGACCATCTGTTCGACAGCGTTTTGAGCGGCACCATTTTTTCCTTCGAGACGAACCGTCGAATCTTCCGAGGTATGATCCGCTTTCAGGACAACGACCGCTGGCATGCCATTCTCGGCCGCACCATCCAGAGCTCCCGTTGGGGACTCACCGATGCGACCATGGAAGCGTACCTGTCGCGCGCGTTCGAGTTTATGGTCGATTATCTGCTGCGCGGCCGCGACTCGATGGCCGCGGCGTTCGATCCGGTCGGTGATTTCAATCTTCAGCTCGCCAAAAAAGTGCGCCGCCTCGCTATGCGAGAAGGCGCTCTGTCTCAGCCACAGCTACTGCACGAGATGGCAGACGACTTCTTTCCATTGCCGACTCCCACCACGAGCTATTGGAAGGATGCGGCCAAAGGTGTCGGCGTCTCCAAGGTTTAATTGTCACCGCAGAGCACGCAGAACACGCTGAGACGCTTCGGTGCATCCGCAAATGCGCCGTACATACTGTCATTCAGATTTTGGCGATGAGGGGATGGAAACGGCGATATTGGCGATGCATCGTCGGCGGCCGGTGACTCTCTGTGCATACCTGCTTCAGTTTTTATTGTATTTACCGCTGCGCGGGCTTCTATGATCTAGCGATACCTGGAACGGTTTTCAAACTCAAGTAAAGATGTTTGCCGCGCGGGCATGCGGCGGATTTACGACACAGCATCGCCATAATCGCCGTTCAAATCCCCTTATCTCCTATGCTCTGCGAGTTCAGCGGGCTCTGCGGTGAAAATAACGCGTTATAGCTCTTTCTGCAGATTCGCATACCGCACTACGACTTTCTTCCGCCCGACGCCCTCGAAATCGATCACCGCTTTGAGATCCTGTCCGAAGCCGGACAGCTCGCGGATGGTGCCGCGG
>JBQTID010000056.1:0-9543 GCA_052389275.1 Gemmatimonadota bacterium
ATCCGCGCGGCGCTGTCGCCATCGCAGTTGCTACCGCATGGCTGAGATTTCGCGCGACATCGCGCTGCGCATCAAGCTGGTCATCTTCGATGTCGATGGCGTGCTCACCGACAACGGCGTCTATATCGGCGAAGGCGTCGAGCTGAAGCGCTTCGACATTCAGGATGGTCTCGGCATCAAGCTACTCGCTTTCGCGGGTCTGCAGGTGGCGTTGGTGAGCGGACGCCGCTCGAGCGCGACCACCGTGCGCGCGGCGGACCTGGGTGTCGAATGCCATCAGTCGGACGAAGGACATAAGGCGGATGCCGTGAGGGCGCTGATGCAGAAGCACGGCGTCGAATGGAATGAGATTGCGTGGGTAGGCGATGATTTGCCGGACCTGCCGGCCATGCAGCGGGTGGGATTGCCGGTGGCGGTGGCAAACTCGTCCGAGGAAGTCCTCGCGTGTGCTGCGTACGTAACGAGTAAAGACGGTGGACACGGAGCGGTAAGAGAGTTCACGGAGACTCTGCTCAAGGCTCGTGGTCAATGGCGGCAATTGGTGGCTGAGTACGTTGCTCAACGACAGTAAGGCGCTCGCGGAAGGGCGGCGTGTCCTCGCGCTGGAGGCAGAGGCGTTGCGCGCGGCTGCGCAGCGACTCGATCAGACCTTCGAGAGCGCGGTCGATGTCATCGCGGCATCGACCGGCCGCGTCATTGTGAGCGGCATTGGGAAAAGCGGGATTGTAGGGCGCAAGATTGCCGCGACGCTGACGTCGACGGGTACGCCCGCGACATTTCTGCATCCGGTCGAAGGGCTGCACGGCGATCTCGGCATTGTCGGCCGCGAGGACGTTGCGATCGTGATATCGAAGAGCGGCGAGTCGGACGAGATGCGCGGGCTGATCGAGTATCTGAGCCGCGTCGGCGTGCCGATGATCGCTATGACCGGACGTCCCGCATCGTCCCTCGCGCGCGCCTGCGCCGTTGTGCTCGATTGCTCGGTCGGCGAGGAGGCGTGTCCGCATGATTTGGCGCCGACCACTTCCACCACGGTAACACTCGCCATCGGGGATGCGCTGGCAGTCGCGCTGCTCCAGAAGAAGGGATTTACGCGCGATGATTTTGCGCGGCTGCATCCGGCTGGTGCACTCGGCCGCAAGCTGACCCTGCTGGTTTCGGACGTGATGGTCGACACGGATTATCCGGTGCTGGCCGAGACGGCGACCATGCGCGAAGCGATCGTGCTCCTGGCCGAGAAGCGGGGAACCGTGCCGATTGTTGCCGCTGACGGAAGTGGCAGCGTCGTGGGCGTGGTGACCGCCGGCGATCTGACTCGGTTGATGGAGAGGTCGGAGTCGTTCTTCGATTTGCCGGTGTCCGAGATCATGAATCGCTCGCCCAAAACGATCGAGGCGGATGCGCTGGCCGCCGCGGCGGTTTTCAGCATGGAAAAGCACGGCATCATGGCTCTTCCCGTGGTGGACGGGAGTAATAAGCTGATCGGCATCGTACATCTGCATGACTTAATGAGAGCCGGCGCAGTATGAGAGCATGGGAGCATGGGAGCATGGGAGCATGGGTTCTGGCCCTAATGCTAATTGGGGCTTGCGGGCAGCAGCCGGCGGATCCGGCTGGCGCGGACTTCAAGCCGCTGCCCGCTGACCAGGTCATCGTCGGCTTTCAGCAGTACGTGTCAGAGAACGGCTTGAGCAAGGCAATACTGCATGGTGACACTGCGTTCGTCTATGAGGATTCTTCGGTCGCGCATGTGAAGGATGTCAATCTGGTTTTATACGACGAGGCGGGGCAGGTCTCCGCACGTCTGACGTCGAAGGCCGGGCGGCTGAGCACGCTCACGCAGGCGATGACGGCGACCGGCAGCGTGGTACTGGTCACCGAGCAGGACAAGCGCACGATCGAGACCGAGGAGCTGCACTACGATCCGAACACGCATCGCGTGTGGAGCAATGTCCGTACAGTGCAGCGCCATCAGGGCGGCGTGCTAACCGGTACGGGCTTCGAGGCTGATGACAAGTTCTACAACGTTCGCATCACAGGTGCGCGCAGTAGCGGTGGTGGTCTGAGAATCGATTTCTGATGAGAGCGATTGCGCTCGCGATTGCGCTGGTGATGGCGGGAACGGTTCAGCTGGACGCGCAGGGACAGAGTTGCGACCTTGCGGATTCGCGGCAGTCGTATTCGGTAGGCGGCGGCGCGGTCATTTACATCGGCGGACCGGTTTTCCGCTGCAACACCGGCACGACCATCCTCGCGGACAGCGCGGTATATGTCCAGGCGACCGGCCGCATCGATTTCATCGGCAATGTTCGCTTCGACGAGGCGGAGCGGACGCTGACATCGCAATACGCGCAGTACATCGGCCGCGAGCGCCGGCTAATGGCGCAACAGAATGTGCTGCTGACGAACAAGCAGGATGGCTCGACGTTGCGGGCGCTGTCACTGGACTATTTGCAGAAGAGCCCGAGCAATCCGGAGGCGCGCATTGACGTGCACAGTGGCCGGCCGCGCGCTACGCTCTACCGCAAACGCCAGGGCACGAGCGTGATCGACACGACGATCGTCGACGCGGACCGCATGCAGATCGTGGGTGAGAACGTGTTCCGCGGCTGGGGCTCGGTCGATGTCAAGCGAGGCGATCTGACGTCGAAATCGGGTTATGCCGAGTTCGACCAGGACGGCTCATACATGCGGCTATACGGTTTGGCGCGCGTCGTCGATGACACCATGACGTTGAGCGCGGATTCGATCGATGCCGACATGATCAACAGTGACGAATTCAAGGAGATTCGCGCGCGCCGCGATGCAACGCTCGAGGCTGAAGCTGTGAATGTGGACGCGCCGCGCCTGCGCATCATGTTCGACAGCGCGCAGGTCACGCGCATGATCGCGGTAGGCGGCAAACGCATTTCGGAAGCCGCCGCGCAGGCAACCTCGCGCTCACAGGACTTCACGCTGATCGCCGACTCGATTGATGCAAAAACGCCGGCGCAGAAAATCGACATGGTTATCGCGGTCGGCGCGGCGCTCGGCGAGCGTACGCCGGACTCGCTCGATGCGACGCTGCCGGAGCTGATCGCGAAAGACTGGGTGCGCGGCGATACGGTGCAAGCCTTTTTTGGCACTGACACCACCACCGCGAACCCCGATTCCGCGCGCGTGCTCGAGCGCATCGTCGCAAAAGGAGCTCCCGCCAGCTCGACTTATCGGCTGCGAGAACAAGTGAACGATTCAACCGAGATATCAGTGAATTATCTGACCGCGAAGATGATCGACGTAATTTTCAAGAATGGCGAAGTGGATCACGTGCGTGCCGAGGGCGAAATTCGCGGCATTTATTTGCAACCACCGCGGCGCGCGGAGAACGCGCGATGAGACTGTCTGAATTCGTTACTACGCTGCGCCCGCACGACGCGTCGGTCGCGATCGCGCTACTCGAGCTGGTGCGGCGGGCCGATGAGCGTGGCGCACTGGAGCGTGGCGAATGGCTCAGCGCGGTCTCGATGGACTTTCGGCGTTTGGCCGGTGGCGGGCTGCTGGGTCCGAGCGATGAGGTCTCCGAAGGGGAGATTCTGCGGTACTGCGAGGAAAATATCCTGTCGCGGTTGGCCAATGAAGGCATTGCTATGGCCGACCCACCGGGTGAGGGTTGGGAGCGGGTCGCTTTCGTGCCAGAAATCTGGGGACCGATCGCGCCACAGCGGGCCAGTATAATTGAATCCCTGGAAACTGCGGTATCGGACTTGCTCAATACCGCCAGCCGCCGCCCCGAAGGCGAGCTGCCGCAATCGTTGAAGAATGGCAGCAAGCTGCGGGCGCAGGGGCTGGTGAAAGCGTATCGCAAACGTAAGGTCGTCAACGACGTCGATATCGAAGTAGCGCAAGGTGAGATCGTCGGGCTGCTCGGACCAAACGGAGCCGGCAAGACGACCACCTTCTACATGATCGTCGGATTGATTCAGCGCGATGATGGTCATGTTTATCTGGACGACGAGGAGCTGACCAGGATTCCGATGTACCAGCGTGCGCGGCGCGGCCTCGGTTACCTCGCGCAGGAACCGTCGGTATTTCGGAAGTTGACCGTCGAGGAGAACATCGTCGCGATTCTGGAGACGATGGAGCTGTCGAAGGCGGACAAGAAGGTTCGGCTCGAGCAGCTGCTGGATGAGCTGGGTTTGCGGCACTTGCGCACCGCCAAGGCGTATTCGCTGTCGGGCGGTGAGCGGCGCAGGCTGGAAATTACACGGGCATTGGTAAGCGATCCGAAATTCATGCTGCTGGACGAACCGTTCGCGGGCGTGGATCCGATCGCAGTGCACGACATACAGTCGATCGTCGCCGATCTGCGGCATCGCGGAATCGGTGTGGTGATCAGTGACCATAATGTGGAGCAGACTCTCGACATCGTAGATCGCGCCTACATCATGTATGAAGGCAAAGTGCGCGTCTCGGGAACGGTTGCCGAGCTGGTCTGGAACGACGAAGTTGCGGAGATCTACTTCGGCCCGACCCTGACGGCTCGCATGCGCGAGCGCTACGAACGGCCGCGGGAAGTTGTGCTAACGGAATAGATGAATACGATTAGAACCGGTCTCTACCAGGGGACACAGCTAAAGCAGGAGATGAAAATCAATCCACGCCTGTATCAGGCGATGGATCTGCTTTACATGCCCTTGTTGGATTTGCAGCAACACATAAAGCAGGAGCTGTTGAACAATCCGTTTCTGGAGATGGAGGAGCCGCAAGTAACCGAAGAGGAAACGGCCCCGCTGGATACGAAGCTCGAGAAGGAAAAGGAAGCCGCCAAGGATGAAATCGACTGGGAAGAGATTCTGCTCGATGGCTTCGAGGCGGGCGGGCGGCGCCAGGAATACGAGGAAAAGGAATACTACGAGCCGGTCGCGCTCTCCACGCGCGATCTGTACGACTACCTGCGCGATCAGCTGATGCTGATGCCGCTACAGCCGCGGCAGATGCTGCTGGGTGAAGAGATCATCGGCAACATCGACGAGAACGGCTATCTGACCTGCGGCATCGATGAAGTCGTGCGCGGGCTGAACGACTGGGTGGATGAAAGCGCGGGCGAGTGGTTCGAACCAGGCGAATCGCCGGAGCACTTCACAGTGCAGGAAGGCGACGAAATGCTGCGCGTGCTCCAGAGCATGGACCCGCCCGGCATAGGCGCCCGCAATCTGCGCGAATGTCTGCTGCTCCAGCTCAAGGATCTGGGGCTGGAGGGGACGCGAACCTATCGAATCGTCGACGAGTACTTCGATCAGCTGATCAACCACCGCTGGTCGGAGATCTCCAAAGAGCTGTCGATTACGCCGAAGGATGTGCAGACCGCCGCAGACGAAGTCGCCAAACTCGATCCGAAGCCCGGCCTCAAGTACGCAGCCCCTTCCGACAACTACATTACGCCGGACCTGATCGTAGAGAAAATCGACGGCGAATACCTGGTCTTCCTGAACGATACCTCGCTGCCTCGCCTCAAGCTGTCGAAGACCTATCGCGACATTGCCAAGGACAAGAACAAGTTCAAGGGCGAGAACAAGGAGTTCATCTCGAACAAGCTGAACAGCGCGAACTGGATGATCCAGGCGATCGAGCAGCGCCGTCAGACCATGCTCAAGGTGATGAACTTCATCGTGGACCGGCAGCGCGAGTTCTTCGAGAAGGGCGTGCAGTACCTGAAGCCGCTGACGCTGCGCGAAGTTGCCGAAGTCATCAACATGCACGAGTCGACGGTCTCGCGCGTGACCAACGAAAAGTTCGTCCAGACGCCGCGTGGTGTCTTGCCTTTGAAGTTCTTCTTCAGCTCCGGCCTGTCGACGACGTCCGGCGAAGACGTTTCGGCGCGCGGTATCAAGGCAAAAATCCAGAAGCTGGTTGCGGAAGAAGAGGCGAAGCGGCCGCTGACAGACCAGGCGATCGTCAATATCTTGAAGGACGAAGGCATACAGATCGCGCGGCGTACCGTTGCAAAATACCGCGACCAACTGGGTATATTGTCGGCGCGCATGCGAAAGAGAGTTTAAACACGCAGATTTCGCTGATTTGCGCAGATTTCGCAGAGCTGTTCGGCTGTCAAAGGCATTCTGCGTAATCTGCGTTAATCCGCGTAATCTGCGTGAAACCCATATTACATGACGAACACTTCACTGCAGCCGAATGCTTCAGAGTTGCGCCTGTCTACCGAGACTCGGCGCAATTTCGCTGTTATTATCCCGGCGCTTAATGAAGTCGAGAATATTCCCGACCTTATCAATGAGTTGCGGTCCACGTTCGACAGGTTCGACTTGCATGGTGAAATCATCCTGGTCGATGACGGTTCGCGGGATGGCACGGCGGAACGCAGCCGTGACCTCGGCAAAGGTTGGAAGCCGCTGAAGGTTGTCAGTCATCGTCGCAATCGCGGCAAAACCGAGGCGATGATCACAGGCGCCGAGCATACGGACGCCGAGTATCTGATACTGTTCGACGCCGACCTCCAGCATAGCACTGACGAGATCCCGCGCTATCTCGCGAAGCTCGAGGAAGGCTGGGACATCGTGACCGGCCGCAAGGTCGGCCGCTACGATAAAGGAACGGTCTCGGGCATCTACAATCGGATGAACCGCTGGCTGTTCGACGTGCCGGTCTCGGACCTCAACTCGATGAAGGGTTTCCGGCGCGAGGTTCTGGATGAGATCAACCTGCGGCACGACTGGCATCGCTTCTTCGTGGTGCTTGCGTACGCTGAAGGCTTCAGTGTCACCGAAATCGACATCACTCTGTATCCGCGCAGGCACGGCGTCGCCAAATACTCCGGGCGTTCACGCATTGTGCTGGGGCTGCTCGATCTGATTTCGGTCGGCTTTTTCCTGTTCTTCGCGCGCAAGCCCATGGTTCTGTTCGGTATGACCGGACTTGGACTGGCTTCGTCCGGCGTGATCGTTGGGCTGGTCGCGATCGCGATGCGGCTGGCCGGACACGGCTTCCGTCCCATGCTGTACCTCGTCATCCTGCTCGAAGTGCTCGGCTTCCTGCTGTTCGGTTTCGGCTTCATTGCCGAGCTGGTCGCGCAGCAGCAAGCGGAGCTCGCTGCGCTCCAGCGCAAGTTCAAAAGCTCACGTCAGTGACCAAAGAGTTGCCGCGTGTACTGGTCGTGATCGGCACACGACCGGAAGGCATCAAGCTCGCTCCCGTAATCGACGCTCGTGGGCGGCGCGCGCCCGCAGTCGAGACACGTGTCGCACTCACCGGCCAACACACCGATCTCATGGATCAGGTGCTCAGGGCGTTCGAGATTCCGGTGCACTGGGATCTCGGCATCATGCGCGAGGGGCAGAACCTGTACGATGTAGCCGAGGGCGTGATGAATGGCCTTCGCGCCGTAGTTAGCGATTACAAGCCTGACATCCTGCTCGTCGAAGGCGACACCGCGTCGGTGTTCTTCGGTGCGTTGGTCGGATTCTTCGAGCGCGTTAAGGTCGGACATGTCGAGGCCGGGCTGCGCTCGCACAACAAGTATCATCCCTGGCCGGAGGAAATATTTCGGCGCCTGACCGGCGTCACCGCGGATCTGCATTTCTCGCCGACGCGAGAGGCCGCTGGCAACCTCGCGCGCGAAGGCGTTGCGCGTGAGCAGATATTCGTGACCGGCAACACTGTGGTGGACGCGCTGCTCGACATATCGCAACGGAATCTGCCGGTCGAGAGCGCTGCGCTGGCCAGTGCGGTTGGATCGGGCAAGAAGCTGGTGCTGGTAACCGCGCACCGCCGTGAGTCCTTCGGCGCGCCGATGCGCGAGGCGTTCGGCGCGATCCGCGCACTTGCCGATCAAAACGACGACGCGCTCTTCTTCTATCCCGTGCATCCGAATCCGGAGGTGCAGCGTGCGGCGGCCGACGTGCTGGCCGATCATCCGCGCATCGAGCTGACGGCACCGCTCGGCTACTTCGATCTCGTGCATGCGCTGCGGCATGCGCACTTCGCGCTCACCGATTCCGGCGGCATCCAGGAGGAGGCGCCAACCTTCGGCACGCCGGTACTGGTCATGCGCGAAGTCACGGAGCGACCGGAAGCTATGCACGCGGGCATGTCAGCGTTGGTCGGAACTGATGCATCGAAGATCATCGATCTCGGTTCGCGGTTACTGCGAGGCGAGTTACGCGCGCAGATGTCGCGCGGCTCGAACCCATATGGCGATGGACACGCGGCAGAGCGCATCGCGGACATCGTGATTTCGGATCTGACTGGCGAGTCGCGTCAGACCAGCGACTGGATTGGCTGACTAAAGGAAATTATTTCACGCAAAGTTCACCAAGTTCTCGAAGGGCTGCTCGATTCGGCTCGCCCGTTGATAACTTTGCGGACTTTGCGTGGATCAAAACGACATGAGAATCCTGCAACAGTGCATATACTTTCCGCCGGAGATCGGCGGGCTGGAGTCGCATGCGTTTTACCTGTGCCGTGACTTGGTAAGACTCGGTCACCAGGTCACCATGGTCACCTCCAGATCCAGGCCGGAGTTCGCAGAGTGCGAGAACATGGATGGCGTCGAAGTCATACGGAAATGGCTGCCATCACGAACGCCTGCCGGCTGGATCGCGCACACGGCCGCGACCATTCCGACTTATCTGCCGCTGGCGAAACACGCGGACGTGCTGCATGCGCAGACCTTCGCGTCGGCGCCGCCGGCCATGCTTGCGAAGCAGCGCTACGGCAAGCCGATGGTTCTCACCCTACACACCTCGCATTTTCTCAGACTGGCGACCAGGCCGCTCTGGCAGCCGATTCTGCGTCGCATCATCAAATCGAGCGATTGGCTGCTGGCCGCGAGCGCGGAAATTCGCGACGTGGCGCTGTCGCTCTACGCGCATTCGCGCGCGGAATCGGTCACGAACGGTGTCGATACCGCCATGTTCGCGCGCGTACAACCCGCGCTGCCACCGGCGTCTTCAGGCGCGAGGCGTGTGATCGTGCCGCGTCGCCTATTTGAGAAGAACGGTGTCGAGTACTTTGTCCGTGCGCTGCCGATAATCCGGCAGCAGGTCCCGGTCGAAGCGCTGATCGTCGGCGACGGGCCGGAGCGGGCCAGGCTCGAGAGCCTTGCGCGTGAGCTGAGCGTTGCCGACGCGATCACCTTCGTGGGTGCGCGGCCGAACATGGAAATGCCGTCATTGCTGTCCTCTGCGGAAGTCGCGGTGTTTCCGTCTTTAATGGAGGCGACCAGCGTGGCAGCACTCGAGGCAATGAGCGTCGAGCTGCCGGTCGCCGCGTCCAATGTCGGCGGCTTGCCGGAAATCGTCGATGCATCGGTTGGCACGCTGTTCGAGCCCGCGAATCCCGCGGACCTGGCCGAGAAGCTGGTGGCATTGCTCCAGCGAGCCGATCTGCGCGAGCTCGGCGCGCGCGCGAGGGAGAGAGTGGTGAGGAGCTGGAGCAACGAGCGCCTCGCCCGCCGTCACCTGGAGATCTACCAAACACTGCTGAATGAACGAAAAGCGTAAAACAGAGGTGAGGGCCGTTCGTACACGTACACGTGAACATAACCGTGAA
>JBQTID010000057.1:0-7253 GCA_052389275.1 Gemmatimonadota bacterium
CGCCTGCAGCGCCTCTCCGGAGCGCCTCTCGGTAGCGCGGTTCCGTAGCGCAGTTCCGTAGCGCAGTTCCGTAGCGCAGTTCCGTAGCGCCTCTCCGTAGCGCAGTTCCGTAGCGCCTTTCCGTAGCGCATTCCGGCGTCAGTCAGCCGCTTCGACCGCCGGCAGAGCTTTGATGGGCTGCGCGCCCGGTCCGACGATCTCGCCTGCGCGCTCGTACGCGCCGTCCGCGCGCAGATGCCAGACATTGGGATCGCGCAGGCAGGAGTCGAGCAGCTCATCAAGAACGGCGCGGTGCTGCGTGTTGCGAATGGGCGTAATGACTTCAACGCGCTTGGAGAGGTTACGCGGCCGCCAGTCCGCCGAGCCAATGTAGTATTCCGGGTCGCCGTTGTTGTGGAAGTAAAAGATGCGGGCGTGCTGGAGAAAGCGTCCGAGCTTGCTGACCACCGTGATGTTGTCCGAAATGCCGGGTATGCCGGGCCGCAGGCAGCAGATCTCGCGCACGGCCATCTCGGTGCGCACGCCTGCCTGCGATGCGCGATAGAGCGCGCTGATCATGCGCCGATCGGCGAGGCCATTGAACTGCAGCCGCATCAAGCCGCCGCGGCCGGCGCGAGCATGCTCGATTTCGCGGTCGATCAGTTCGATGAAGCGTCGCCGCATGTTGAACGGCGAAACCAGCAAGTGCTTGAAATCCGCGCCGGACGAGTAGCCGGTCAGCAGGTTGAAGACGGCATGCACGTCTTCGGTCAGCTCCTGGTCGGTCGTCAGGATGCCGACATCGGTATAGCCCCGGGCAGTTGCCGCGTTCATGTTGCCGGTCCCGATGTACGCGTAGCGCTGCACGCCGCCATGCTCGCGCCGAACCACCAGCGCGACCTTCGCGTGCACCTTGAAGTTGGCCGGGCTGTAGACGACGTGCACCCCCGAATTTTCGAGCGAGCGCGCCCATTCCACGTTGCGCCGCTCATCGAAGCTCGCTTTCAGCTCGACCAGCGCGAACGCGTCCTTGCCGGCTTCACGAGCCCGCGCCAGCGCCTGTACGATTCGCGACCCGCGATCCGTGCGATACAGTGTAATCTTGATCGAGACGACGTCGTCATCCGCAGCCGCATCCGTGATGAACCGCTCGACCGAGTCGTCGAACGAGTCATACGGGAAGCACACCAGGTGCTCCTGTTCGCGCATCTGATCGAATACGGAACGATGCGGATCGAGCGGCGCGCGCTGTTGAATCGGCTCGTACTTGAGCCGCGGGATGTCGAGCGCGGCGATCTGCTTGAATGCTACCAGGTCGACGAAGCGCTCGACCGGATGCACATCCGCCTCGCTCAAGGTGCTTGCCGTCTCCGGCGTCTCGAATTGTAGCTCGCGCAGAATGCGTTCGCGCATCGGCGCGGGCATCGTGCTTTCGACTTCGAGCCGCACCGCCTCGCCGAACGGACGGCGTGCGACCTCGGCCTCCACCGCTGGCAGAATGCCGCCGACCGGTTCCTCGTCGATCTCGAGATTGCCGCTGCGCGTGACGCGGAACGTGTGCGCGCGCACGACCTCGAGTCCGCGATACAGATTGGGCAGCACGGCGAGAATCACTTGCTCGAGCGGAATGAAACGCCGCTTGTCGCGCAGCGGCACGAAGCGTGGCAGCTCACCCGGCAATTGCACGGCGACGAAGTGCTCGCGCCGGCTTTCCGGCAGCTTCACGACCGCGGCAATCGCCGGCCGCAGATTGCGGATATGAGGAAATGGATGCGTCGGATCCGCGATCACGGGTGTGATTACCGCCTCGATGCGCGCCGTGTAGGTGTCGCGCAGATAGCGTTGATCCTTTTTGTCGAGATCGCGCCAGCGCATGATATCGATGTCGTGCTGCTTCAGCTGGGGCAGCAGATCCTCGACCAGGTCGCCGTAGGCGCGCTCGGCGATGTGGCGCGCGCGCAGCCGTGCCAGCTCGAGCTGCTCCAGAGGCGTGAGAGCGTCGAGCGATAACGTCTTGTCGCCGTCAGCCACCTGGTCCTTGAACTCCGCGATGCGGGTCATGAAGAAGTCGTCCAGACGCGACCAGAACATCGAGAGAAACTTCATCCGCTCGAGTAGCGGCGTCTTGGGATCTTCGATGATCGAGAGGATACGCTCATCGAAAAGCAAACGACTGACCTCGGGGTTGAGCAGCAGCTCCGGGCCGACATCCTTGGGCGCGATGTCGTCGAGATTGGCGGTTACGCGCTCACGCGCCTGTGAGACGGTCAGCTCGAACAGCGTGGCGCTTTCGGTGTCTTCTTCCTCGTGCTCAGCGACCGCGCCCATGCGGCTGCGCAGCGCGGCGCGTCCAACCACATTCGAGCGCGCGACCGCATTGAGGGCGGCCAGCGTGCGCGCATCGCGCAGCGTCGGCGTGCCGGCCATGCGCAATACATCGTCGAGGCGGCTCCATACAGCGTTCGTCTTGATGTTGGCGACGTCTTCAGCGAGCCAGGTTTCCACGGTCGGATGGCTTTCCGTGCCGGGACTCGTGCCCAGGTAACGGATGCGGCCGTACGGCCGGCCGAAATGCTCGGACAACACGCGCCGCACGGCGTCGTGCCCGGTGCCTGAACCAGTCGGCACCAGCAATTGCTTGCCTTTGCGGTACAACGCGATGCGGCCGCGGTTGTAGCCGATGACCGCTACTTCGCGCGCGGCCTTGACGCTTTCCTCGAGCCGCTCGATCTCGAGCCGGCGCAACAGGTCACGCGCCCGGCTGATGGTCTCCGCGAGTGTCAGCCGCACGCCGTACTTGTGCTCGAACTCCTGCACCATGCCTTCGAAGCGTGGTGATTCCACGCCGGGCAGACACACCTCCAGCTCGTACAGCTCGCCGGTGATTTCGCCCTGTCGCAAGGTGACCGCGTCACCCGAGAACTTGACCTGCAGATTGCTGGCGGGCAGCGTGGCCGCGCGATAACGACGCGTTACTTCGAGCTCCAGCGCCGCTACCAGTCGCCGCGGGTCAATGAGCGAGCGCACGATGCGAGCGGGCTCGGACGTACCACTGAACAGCACGGCCGGATCGATGCCGGTGACTTCGGATTCGGCACGCCGGCGCACGACCGCACCCTCGGCCGTGACATGATCGCGCACGTCGACCAGCAACGTCTGGCTGCCACGATCATCAATGTGCAAGCGGACGGTCGCGCCTTTGTTTTCGAGATCGCCGGCCACGGTATCGAAATAGACAACGCGGAAGAAGCGCATGTCCGCTTCGGTTTCGTTTAGCCCGGGCGGCAGTGGCTGCGTCGCCATTTGCTCGAGCAGCTCGCGGTTCGGAATCTCGAAACGCAGTACTCGTTCGGATGTCATTCCGTTCTTAGAACGGCGGTCCGAATGAGAAATAAAAGCGTCCTTCTTCGCCTTTTGCATACGTTACACTGAGAGTGTGCCCGAGGGAGCCGAAGAAAAGGCCGCCACCGTAGCTCGTGTGCCAACCGCCATCCGAGACATCATCGATCCATACGCGTCCGGCATCGCTGAACCCGATCACGCCGAGGTCGCCGCGCGTAAGCAAGGTCACGCGCGCAACCGGAAGCCGCAGCTCGGCGGCGCCATAGGCGGCGGCATCGCCGGCGAAGCGATTGAACGCATAGCCGCGCAACGTCGCGTTACCGCCGATTAATGCGGCCTCGTGCGCCGGAAACGCACCAAAAACGCGCTGTCCGCCGGCACGCAGCGCAAAAGTCGCGCTGCCCAGCGGCACGTACAGGCGTGCCAGCGCATTCGCGTCGCCGAAGGACGCCGCCGCATCCCAAACCGCCGGATAGGCTGATCCGCCCAACTGGAACGTGAAGCCGCGCAGCTGCACTGGTGTGCGGGTCACGTAGTCGAGCAGCAGGTGCGCGCGGCCGCCCGCCTGACCGAAACCTTCCGTTCCAACGATCGGCTCCGCCGGGCTGTCGATTACTGGATGCTGCCGTACGTAGCGTGCGATCGGCCCTACCGAGAAGCTGCTGCTTTGGCCGAACAGGAATCGGAGCGTCGGCGCGATCATGATCTCGTCCCGCTCGACGAGCGATAGCGACGGATCGATCAATGGCGTGTCGTTGCCGTAGCCGAAGAAGCGCTGCGCTTCCAGCTGCGTCGCATGCATGAATAGTGACACGCTGAGTGGAGCGACCTCGAAATAGCGATCAGCCGTGAGCTGCACGCCCAGATTGCCGCTCAATGTCCCGACCATCGCACGAACGGAGACGCGCGACTCGTATGGGCGGCGTCGAAAACCGTAATCCGTGCTGGTCGGACCGAGACCGAGTACTACGCCATTGCTTTCCTTATAACCGATGTGCGGGCCCCAGCCGTTCACCTTGCCCCACGTCCGCGTTTTATCCGAGCGCGTCTTCTTGTCCAGATAACTCGGCGGGTCGGGCTGAAGGTCAGACGGCCGCCCGCGTCGCTCTTCGCGCAGCACGCGCGGCCGCTTCTCTTCGCACTCCTCATCATCATCCAACGAACATTGGGGTGGCGCCGTCACGAACGGAGTACGAATGACTCGTGTGTTGGCGCCTGCAATGATCGTGTTGTTGCCGTGCGCATCGTAGAAGTGGGTCTTGTCACCGTGCGCGACGTTCGAGGAGTCGACCAGGACATCGTTGCCCTCGCCGCCGACAATGCGCAACTCGATGCTACGCTCGACATTGCCACGCACGATGGCGCGATCGTCACCACGCTCGAGGAACACGCGGATCTCGTCGGTAACAGCGGGCACGAAAGTCCGCTCGAAGGCCGGCTCGTGCCGGCCGTCCGTCGCAAACTCGCCACCCGCACCCTCGCGCCAGATCCGAACCGTTACACTGCCATCCGGAAGACGATCGATCTCGGCGCGTTCGTTCTCGTCCGAGGCGAAGATGTCCGCATCCTCATTGACGAGCTCGTAGTAGTCACGCGCGATTACGTGGAGCTGATCGCGCCGCGCGCGCAGCCCGCGCTCGATTTCGCCGCCGCTCAGCTCGCGGTGCGGTGGCGGCAGCTGCGCCACGGCGCGTGCAATCACGTCGTCCGTGAGCCGCTGTTGCACAAAAGTGACCGCCGAGTCCCAGGCCGCGGGTGGTACGTCCACGAGGTGCGAGCGATCGAAGTCGCGCGTCATGTACGTAAGCGTGCGCAGCTTCGGAAAAGCTCTGGTGTAGTTCGTGAGCTTCGGATAGATCATAGCACCGATCCTGATCAGCACGCCGTTGCTCTCTATGAATGCGTAGTCGCGGTCGCGCGGGATCGGGCGGAAGACATCGCGGTCGCCAGCTTCGAACTTGCCGAAGCGCCACTGATCACCGCCGCGGTCCGTGTCTCCGACAATAAAATCGATCAGTCGCGCCGTCAGGTACTCGCGACTAGCGAAACGGTCTTCCATCGACTCTTCGAGATCCTCGAGCAGGCCGGCCGTGCCGGTGAGCTTCTCGTAGTCGGCAAACGGCTTGCCCTCGTCCGGATCTTCGGGGCGCTCTTCGATCTGGCCGAGCAGATTGGCGTATTCCGCGCGAAATTCGCCGAGTCGAGGATCATCCGGCAGATACACGAGCGTGGGCGTGGAGTGCAGGAGCTCGACCGCGTCCTGAAGCACGGCGACCGCCACTGCGCCAGACGGATGCATGGACGATGTCTGATCCTGAATGACCGCGCCGATCGGTGTGTTTCTGAGA
Organism: Gemmatimonadota bacterium; assembly: GCA_052389275.1. Classification (GTDB taxonomy): domain Bacteria; phylum Gemmatimonadota; class Gemmatimonadetes; order Longimicrobiales; family RSA9; genus CBJLQC01. The sequence continues at coordinate 5,670 of JBQTID010000057.1, forward strand.
TCGTCCGGCAACGCGCCTCTGTTCACATCCTTGTCGGTAGAGCGGAACATGTAGATGCGGCCGTCGCCGGCGCGAAAACGCAGTGTCCTGGTCTGATTGCCACCTGCCTGGTACGGCTCGAGCCCGCCGGCGTATGCGCCGAGATCGAGAACCGGCACGGTGATCTCCGCCCGCCATAGGTCGCGCCAGGTTTCTCCAAACAGAGCCCGCCACAACACTCCTCGGTCGTACTCCGTGCTCGATGGCAGCGTAACTGTGCGCTTCTGCGCATGCGCCACAGCCACGCTCAGCAACAGCGTCGCGATCGTGACGAGCATCTGATGTCTATGTTTCATCTTTTTCCGCAGCTTTCTTGAACGGTATGTACTCCGCCGCCATGATCTCCTGGCTCCACCGTTCATCCAACTCGGCCAGTACGGCCAGCGGGTCGCCCTTCTTGTCCTTCAATCGCATCATGACCGCAAACGTCGATGTGCCATTCCTGGTACGGAAGTTGTCGGTAATGCGAAACTCGTCAGCTACCGGCGCGAGGGTCATTTCGACCCTCTGTTTCGCCGCTTCCGGGTCGTCGGTATGTACTAGCAGAATGCCGTCAGTCTGCATGTCGCGCGCTTCGCGTGACATACGCCAGCGGATCGAATCACGCTGCGCCGCATTGCGCGCGATCATCAGGCCGCGGTTGCCGATGGCGAAGAGGTCGCGATGCGTTTCACCGTAGATCTCGCCGAGGTTGTAGCGCCACAGCACCAGGATCACCGTGTTGAACATCAGCGACATGACCAGCGCGATGTCGAGCGCCTGAATGCCCGACGCCAGGCCGATGCCGAGCGCCAGAAAGATGTAAACCGCATCCTTCGGGTCTTTCAGCGTATTCCTGAAGCGCACCACGGCGACAATGCCTGCCAGGCTGAAGGCCAGCGCGACGCTGTCTTTCACGATTACGACGATCGCGGAAACCACCATCGGCAGCATGATTACCGAGTGCACCAGCGATGGGTCGTACCGCAACCGGCGCGTAAGCGTGTAAACCCACGCGACCGGCAGACTGATCAGCAGCGCACCGAGCGTGATGAACAGCACGCTGATCGCTCGCTCGGCTGGGTCATCGCCCTTGGCGGTGAGCGTCAGCGCATCCGTTTTCGTGATGTCGGACAGCTGCGAGGTCTCGTTCGCGGTCGCGCTTACCCAGGCATTGCGAATGATTGGCACGTACGTGATCAGCGCGATGCCGGCGGCAATGATCAACAGGTAGAACAGCGCAAGACGTACGATCGCATGGCCGCGCGGTGGCCCGGCCTTGTTTTTTGTACGCACTTCTGCGGCGGCCCGCGTGTCCGGAGCTTGTCGCCTGTCGGTCGTGTTCGGCAGCCCGTTCGGCTGGTCCGTCATTGCCTCTCTCAGTCCCACGCGCGTGTGTGCCCCGTAGAAGCAAGGCGCAAGCCAGAATCCCGAATTCCGCCTACATTGGCCCGCGACAAGGGAGCATGGGAGCATGGGAGCATGGGAGCATGGGAGCATGGGAGCATGGGAGCATGGGAGCATGGGAGCATGGGAGCATGGGTGAGCGCGCGTTCGTAGCCGGGG
>JBQTID010000058.1:0-3465 GCA_052389275.1 Gemmatimonadota bacterium
GCACGGGGCGCTCGTGCAAGTACAACGCAAGGGCGGCCAGCAGCCAAACCGGCAAATATCCCTGCACACGCAACGCGCGTCCCCAGTCTTCACTGTAAACATCAGCAACGCGGAAATGTGTGTAGAAGAAGGCATCGAGCAGATGCGAGACGCCAAGTGCGCAAAGGGAAACGACAAGGACGCGGGCAGGTTTTTTCAAACGAAGTTAATAAGCCGAAGTCTAAGCCGAAGTTCTAAGCCGAAGTTCTAAATGCAAGAAGCCCTCAGGTGCGACACGTCGCATCCTGAGGGCCTTCTCATCCGCTGGCGAGGACAAGCTCGAGTTCGATCGGCGCTTCGTGTGCGCCCTGCTTGTTTCTCTCCCCCCTTGTCACGCGGTCGGTGACTCAGGTGCCCCGGAGCTCTGGGGCTACTAGGTGCGTCCAGCGACCTCGCACCCGGTTCGTCAGGACCGAACCTCCTGGCGAACGGCCTTCCGCCTCTCTTTGTTGTCGCGCTCTCGCGCTCGGCGGTCGGCCAACTTTCGAAGCAATGACCGCTGCTTCGAACGTCTAACGCGAAGCTACAGGCGATCCAAAAGTGCGGCAAGTCTTTCGGCGAGGCTTCGCCCTTCGGACAGCTTTCGCCCCGCCACTTTGAACCGCCTCTCTGAACCGATTTTCCGAACCGCTTCTCTTAATGCGCGTCTTGCTCCTTCGCATGTTTCTTCGCGTGCATCAGCGCTTCGTCTTCCTTGATGATCAGGCGCATTTCGAAATCGATCTGAAACTTCAGATTGCCGACATGCTCGCGCAGTGCACGCGTCATGACGCCCTGCGCGGCGGTGCGGCCGGCCTGCAGTTCGATCGCGCCGCAAATCTGTGACAGCTGCGCCTTGCCCTGCGTCATGAACCTCAACTTGAGCTGGCCAGCCAGCCGTTTCAGCGAGGCTTTGAAGTTGTCCTGACCCGACTTGGCAACGGCATACTGCTCGGTGAGGCTGTTGACGCGCCCCACGTCGTTCATGAATGCCTCGTATTGCGCAAGCTGCTGCTGCGCCGCTGGACTGTATTTTCCTGCCATCGAGCGTCTTTCCGGATCCGCGCGCGGCCTGTGGCCGCAGCGCCCTTCCTCTATTGAAGCGAGTCCGAATCTAACGCCCAGTCCCCCTGTCGCCCAGTCGCCCAATCGCTAGTTTTCCACGCCTTGAACCGAATGTTAGCATACGTGCCGGCGTTGATATGGGCCGGCGTACTCTTGTTTGTCGGTGGGCGTAGCGCTGTCCCGCGGGTCGAAAGCACTCTACCGCTGGACAAAGCCGCCCACTTCATCATGTATGGGGTCCTGGGCGCGCTGGTGACGCTCGGCTGGCGGCGTGCCGGCCGCACGCCGCGACTGCTCTGGCTGCTGGTGCTCGCCTCGCTGGTAGGTGTCATAGACGAGTTTCGGCAGCGCGCTGTCGCGACCCGCTCGCCGGAGGCCGCCGACTGGGTCGCGGATTCACTCGGCATAGCGGCCGCTGCCTGGCTGGTCCTGCGTTACACGAAAGAAACCACGAAGAATGTCGTTTGAAACCGAATACAGAACCCATCGCGCCGGAGATCTGCGTATCGGCAATGCGGGTTCAGCTGTCACACTTGCCGGCTGGGTGCATCACCGCCGGGATCTGGGCGGCTTAGTCTTTATCACCCTGCGCGACCGCAGCGGCCGCGTGCAGCTTTCATACGGTCCCGACTGGACGCCGCCCGCGGTATTCGACGACTCGCGCAAGCTCGGCGGCGAATTCGTCATCCAGGTGCAAGGCGCTGTGGTAGCGCGGCCGGACAACGCGCGGAATCCGGAAATGGTCACCGGCGATGTCGAGGTACACGTCGTCGACATGAAGATTCTGAACGCGGCCGATACACCGCCGATTCCGGTTGCGGTCTCGCCGGGCGACGAGCTGCCTGCCGAAGATCTGCGTCTGCGCTTCCGCTATCTCGATTTGCGGCGCGAGCAATTACAGCAATCGCTCGACCTGCGGCATCGCGCCGCGCAAAACGTGCGGCAGTTTTTGTCGCAGCAGGGCTTTCTCGAGATCGAGACGCCGATGCTGACGCGGCGCACGCCCGAAGGCGCGCGCGACTATCTGGTGCCAAGCCGCGTGCATCCCGGCGAGTTCTACGCCTTGCCACAATCGCCACAGATCTACAAGCAGCTGCTGATGGTCTCCGGTTACGACCGGTATTTCCAGATTGCGCGCTGCTTGCGCGACGAGGATCTGCGCGCCGACCGCCAGCCGGAGTTCACGCAGATCGATGCGGAGCTGTCGTTCGTCGGCGAGGAAGACATTTTCCGGATCGGCGAAGGTATGATCGCCGCGCTTTGGCAGGAAATCCTCGGCGTTAAATTGCCGACACCATTTCCGCGCCTGACGTTCCGCGAATCCATGGATCGCTACGGCACCGACAAACCCGACCTGCGCTTCGGTCTCGAGATCAAAGAGCTGCCCTTCCTGATGCAGTCGGATTTCAGGGTGTTCAGGGATGCGGCTGAAACGGGTGCTCACATCCGCGGCATGGTGGCGCCCGGGGGCGGCGAGCTTTCGCGCAAGGAGCTGGATGCGCTGGCGGAGATCGCGAAGCACGGCGGTGCCGCCGGCGCCGTGTGGGTTCGCCGGACGGCTGATGGCCTGAACGGATCGTTTGCGAAAAGTCTGAACGAGGGATTACTCGAGACCTTCTATACGACGACCCGCATGCAGGTAGGCGATTTGTTCGTCGGTGTGGTCGGCCAGTTCCGCACGACGCTCGACCCGCGCTCCGGTAACGTGCAAACTATCGATGCCGCGCTCGACCTGCTGCGCAGACATCTCGCAGCCCGCCTGGAATTGGGTAAGGATCGGCCGCATCACTGGTCGTGGATTACCGAGTTTCCAATGTTCGACTGGGATTTCGAGCGCGGCCGGCTTGTTGCAGCGCATCACCCGTTCACGATGCCCCATGTCGACGACGTGCAGCGCATCCTCGAGGCAACTGAAAGTGGCCCACCGACGCCCGAGGTGGCTAGAGAATTGTACGCGGCCGCGCTGCGCTCGCGCGCATACGATGCCGTATATAACGGCAACGAGCTGGCGAGCGGCTCGATACGTATTCACGACCAGAAGCTGCAACGCCACGTGTTTCGCGCCCTCGGCATGGACGAGCAGGAAGCGGATAACAAATTCGGTTTCCTGCTCGAGGCGTTCCGTTTCGGCGCGCCGCCGCACGGCGGTTTCGCATTCGGCTTCGATCGCCTGGTCATGCTGCTCGCCGGTATGACGAGTTTGCGCGATGTCATTGCGTTTCCCAAAACCACGGCCGCCCGCGCGCTGTTTGAGGGTGCTCCCGCGGGCGTTAGCGATGAAGAACTCAAGGACCTGCACATCAGGAGAATATGAGAGTGTGGGAATGTGAGAGTGTGCGACCTTTATCCCACACTCATACACTCACACAATCCCACACTCAC
>JBQTID010000059.1:0-15539 GCA_052389275.1 Gemmatimonadota bacterium
GGTGCCAACCCTGACCGGCGAGCTGTTTGTGGAGGATCGCTTCGCGCGCACCCCCGATTTCGGCGTTCAGAACCTCGCCCAGAAACGGGTGTATGGGTTAATGTTGTTTAGAGAGTGGACATACTAGGAGCGAAAATGGAACGCACAAAGGTTTTCATGCTGATGGCTGCTCTGACAGCGCTGCTGGTAGTGATCGGCGGTGCAATCGGCGGGCAGAGCGGCATGATGCTGTTCGCGATGATCGGCGTCGTTTTCAACTTCGTGATGTACTGGTTCAGTGACAAGTTCGTGCTGAGGGCATACAAGGCGCAGATTATCGGTCCCGAGAACGCGCCAGAGCTGTACAACTTGGTGGACCGCTTGCGCCAAAAGGCAGATTTGCCAATGCCGGTGGTAGCGATTGCGCCGCAGCAGCAGCCCAACGCCTTCGCGACCGGACGCAACGCCGAAAAGGCCGTGGTCTGCGTGACCGCAGGCATACTCGAGCTGGTGAGCAAGGATGAATTGGAAGGCGTCATTGCGCATGAGCTCGCGCACATCAAGCATCGTCACATGCTGGTCGGTACGGTCGCCGCGGCCATGGCGGGTCTGATCGCTGGTGTCGGCAGCATGATCAAGTGGGCCGCGATTTTCGGCGGGTTCAGGCGTGATGAGGATGACAACATGCTCGCCCTGCTCGGCATGGCTATTGTTGCGCCGATTGCCGCGGCGTTGATTCAGCTTGCGATCTCACGGCAGAACGAGTTTCAGGCGGACGCGACCGCCGCGCGTATGACCGGCCGGCCGCTGAATCTCGCCAGCGCGCTCCAGCGACTCGAAAGCTATGCGCACAAGATTCCGATGCATGTGAATCCGGCGGCCGCGCAGCTGGCCATCGTGAATCCGCTCTCATCCGTGCGCGGTGCCGGCCTCTTCAAGCTGTTCAACACGCATCCGCCGACCGAGGAGCGCGTCGAGCGTTTGCAGCAGCTCCAGCGTGAAATTGCTGCGTAAATGTGCGGGGACAGGTCTTCACTTTCCATCAGGATGCAGGTCACTACGAGATGATGCGCGGGAAAGTGAAGGCCTGCCCCGCTCCTTTTGACGCTCGCACCCTCATTATCGTCAATCCGAAAGCAGGGCAGGACGCGCTGCCTGCCCTGCTGAGAAAGCTCGGCGGCGCGTTCGCCGCTCGTCACGTCAATTTCGACATCGTTTCGACCGGAGCCCAGGGCCACGCGGCCGACCTCGCACGCGAGGCGGCCGCATCCGGTTACAAATGCGTGTGCGTGGTGGGCGGTGATGGCAGCATCGCCGAAGCCGCGACCGGCCTGGTCGGCACCAATCTGCCGCTGGCCGTGATCCCGCGCGGCACCGCCAATCAAGTCGCGTTGAACCTGGGCATTCCGCGCGCGTTCGAGGCCGCGGTCGAGACTGCCGTGAACGGCACGCCCACACCAATCGATCTCGGCAACATTGATGGACGCGCCTTCGCGCTGGTTGCAGGCGCCGGCTACGACGCGGCGGTGATGGCCGCTGCTACACGTGAGATGAAGGAGCGCTGGGGTTTCGGCGCCTACATCTACGGCGCGCTCAAGGAAGCGCTTGCAATGCAGCCCGCGCGTTTTCGCATCACCGCGGATGCGCAGGAGCTCGAGATCAGCGCCGTCAGTGTCATGATCGCGAACGTCGGCGCGCTATTCACGAAATACATTCCGGTGCGCTTCCCGCTCACGCCGAAGCCGCACGGCTCGTGGCATGACGGACTCTTCGATGTCGTGATCGTTGCGCCCAAGAGCGTGCCAGGCTGGGCCGGTGTGCTGTGGAACGCCGCACTCACCAAATTCACCGGCAACGAGAGCCTGATCCATCTCCAGGCGCGCACGGTCAGGATCGAAACCGATCAGCCCGTGCCCACGCAGATCGATGGCGACCCGGTCGGCAGCACGCCGCTGACGGCGACGGTGATTGAGCGAGGTGTGAGGATCATGCTTCCGGCATCGTGAACGGATGCGGTCGCGGTCGCGGTCGCGGTCGCGGTCGCGGTCGCGGTCGCGGTCGCGGTCGCGGTCGCGGTCGCGGGAAAGTACCCGGGCGCGGGTTGCGGGCCGAGGGCGCAGGATGCGGGTGTGGCGACGAACGCAGATCGCTGGCGAAACGGGTGGCACGACGCCGCTAACCGCGACTGTCATTGAGCGTAGCGAAACTGCGCCTACGGAAAATGCGCTGATTAAAATCGTTGCGGAGCTGCGCTACGGGCAGGCGCCGCGTGACGGCGGCGAGGCGACACTGCGGTTCCAATTAGTTGCCGCAGCAACAGCGGAGCAGACGAAAGAGGAGTGTCCCCTTGCCGAATCAACGTACCAGAAAAGCTTCTCACCAGAACCTTCCACGGCTTGGTAGCCGACCGTGATAAATCATTGTCGCGAGTACTGTCATTTCCGACGCTCACGCGATTGCGGGACGCGAGCACTCGGACCTCAACTCGCGGTTCCCTTAGCCGAACAGCGGCATACCCGCAAACCGCGCCCTCGGCCCACAACCCGCGCCCGGCAGTTTCCCACGCCCGCGACCGCGACCGCGACAGCGCCTTGAAATACCCGCCAATCCCTGCGACTTTTATAGGCTGTCAACGCAATTCTGGAGAAAAGAAAATGCCAGTTCCCGCTACCCAGATCCGCAAGGGTAACGTCATCATCTTCAACGGCGACCCGTGCCGTGTTATCGAGTTCGAGCACCGCACGCCTGGTAACTTGCGCGCTTTCATCCAGGCCAAGCTCAAGAATCTGCGCAACGGCGCGACGCTCGAGCATCGCTTCCGCGCCGCCGACCAGGTCGAGAAGGCCGATATGTCGACGCAGGAGCTTCAGTACATGTACAGTGATGGCCACCACTATCACTTCATGAATACGAAGACCTTCGAGATGACGGAGCTGCCGGCCGAGGCGCTCGGCGACGATGCCCAGTGGCTGACCGAGAACATGGTCATTCTGGCTGAGATGTTCGAAGGCAATCCGGTGGACATCGAGCTACCTTCGTCGCTTACACTCGAAGTCGTGGAGACCGATCCGGCACTGGCCGGCGCAACCAAGACCGCGATGACCAAGCCGGCGAAGCTCGCTAACGGCGTCATGGTCAACGTGCCCCCCTTCGTCAACGTCGGCGAGCTGGTGCGGGTCGATCCACGCGACGGCGGTAAATACATCGAGCGCGCGAAGTAGTTGCGTCCCGTTTTCGCGCGCTTGTATGAACGTTATACTAAGCGCGTGAAGAAAAGGCCGTATCCCGGAGCTCCGATGACCAGGCATTTCCAGGTCGCGACTTCGCAAGCAGACAGCACAGAGCCCGGATCGCTGCCCGACAGGCTCTTCACGAGTACGGTCGGCATCATCGAAGCGCTGCCCGCAACCGCGCAGTACGCGATTTCCTTCGCTCTCATTCTGCTGGTTTTCGTTTGCGACGTCTTCACCGGGTCCGAGCTCGCGTTTTCGATCTTCTATCTGCTGCCGATCGCGCTGCTCGCGTGGCATCGCGGCTTGCCGGCCGGCATCATTGGTGTGCTGGCGAGTGGCTTGGCGTGGCTGATCGCCGATGTGGTGACGCAGCACGTGTACTCGAACCAGGCTATCCAGTACTGGAATGCGTTGGTTCGCGCCGGCTTCTTCCTGATCGTCGCCTACATTCTCACGGTGTTGCGGCGCGCCGTGAACGATCAGCAACGACTGGCTCGCACGGACAGCCTCACCGGTGTCGCCAATAGCCGCTGGTTTCTCGAGATTGCGGCCGCGGAAGTCGCGCGCCAGCGCCGCTATGCGCGCCCGTTGTCGATCGCTTTCCTCGATTGCGATGACTTCAAGCAGGTCAATGACCGATTCGGTCACACCGCAGGCGACGGATTATTGAAACGGATTGCCGCGTGTGTGCAGGATGCGTTACGCGAAGTGGACGTCGTCGCAAGACTCGGTGGTGATGAGTTCGCGCTGCTGCTGCCCGAAACCGACGCATGCGCCGCCAATATCGTATGCGCCAAGGTGCGCGACGCTCTGACCACCGCCGTCGCGGCTTACGACGTAACCTTTAGCATCGGGCTGGTGACCTATCTCGTGCCGCCTGTGGATGTAGAAGCCATGATTCACGCCGCCGACCAGGCCATGTATGACGCCAAGAAAACCGGCAAGAACGCATCGAGGCACCGCATTGTCGGCGAAAGGCTGACCCAGGACTACGGATCTTGAACTGCGGTGTCAGAACAGCGGTTCAGAAATGCGGTGCAGAAATGCGGCCGTCACGAACCGCCTTCCGGCAGCCGGTGTATCAGGGTCAATGACTGAACGCCTGGTCGTTCGCGGCGCCCGCGAGCACAATCTCAAAAACATAGACGTCGAGATCCCGCGCGATAAGCTGGTCGTCATCACCGGCCTGTCCGGCTCCGGCAAATCTTCCCTCGCTTTCGACACCATCTACGCGGAAGGACAGCGGCGCTACGTCGAATCGTTGTCCGCGTACGCGCGCCAGTTCCTCGGCATCATGGAAAAGCCTGATGTCGACGTCATCGAGGGGCTGTCGCCGGCAATTTCCATCGAGCAGAAGACGACCGGCCGCAATCCGCGCTCGACCGTCGGCACGGTCACCGAGATCTACGACTATCTGCGGCTGCTGTGGGCGCGTGTCGGTGTGCCACATTGCCCATCGTGCGGGCGGCCGGTGCGCAAGCAATCCGCGACCCAGATCGTGGATCAGGTGCTTGCCTGGCCGGCCGACACGCGCATCGAGATCCTCGCGCCGCTCGTGCGCGGCCGTAAGGGCGAGTTCAAGGATTTGTTCGACGAGGCGCGTCGCAAGGGGTTCGTGCGCGCCCGTGTCGACGGCGAGCTGATCGAGCTGGAGAAGCCGCCGAAACTGAAGCGCTACGAGAATCACGACATCAGCGTCGTCGTCGACAGACTCGTCGTGAGAGAAGAGGATCGCTCACGGATCGCCGACTCCGTGGAGACAGCCCTCAAGCTCGCAAACGGCATCGTCGAGGTCGTTCAGCATCCCGCGACCGCGACCGCGACCGCGCCCGCGACGGCGCTCTTTTCAGAGCGGTATGCGTGCGTTCATTGCGGTACCAGCATGGCGGAATTGGAGCCGCGTCAATTCTCGTTCAACTCGCCATACGGCGCATGCGATGGCTGTGGCGGTCTCGGCACGCGCAAGGAAGTAAGCCCCGAACTGGTGGTCGGCGATCCAATCATCTCGATTCTCGAGGGTGGCATCCTGCCGTGGGGCGAACCAAGCGGCCATTTGAAGCGCTCCGTGATTCCCGGTCTCGCGAGTCACTACAAGTTCGATGCGAACCGTCCATGGGGTCAGCTGAGCGAGGCCGCGAAGCACGGCATTCTGTATGGCTCGGGCGACAAGAAAATCAGCTTTCCGTACAAGGTCGGCGGCTCGAAGGGGAGTTACGCGGAGCCGTGGGAAGGCGTGCTCGCGAATGTAAAGAAGCGCTATGAAGAGACGACGTCGGATGCAATTCGTGAGCAGCTCGAGCAATACATGTCGACGCTGCCCTGCCAGGTCTGTCGCGGTACGCGCCTGAAGGCCGAGAGCCTCGCTGTTACCGTGGGTGGCCGCTCGATCGGCGAAGTCATCGACATGAGCGTGTCGGAGTCGCTCGACTTCTTCAACAATCTCAAGAACTCGAGCTCGCTGCCGACCGAGATCGCAGGGCCGATCCTCAAGGAAGTCACGGAGCGACTTCATTTCCTGGTGAACGTCGGCCTCGAGTATCTCACGCTCGGCCGCAGTGCCGAAACTTTGTCGGGCGGTGAAGCCCAGCGCATCCGGCTGGCCACGCAGATCGGCAGCCGGCTGGTCGGTGTGCTGTACATCCTGGATGAGCCCTCTATTGGTCTGCATCAGCGCGACAATGAGCGTTTGCTCGGCACGCTCAAGCAGCTGCGCGATCTCGGCAACACCGTCCTGGTCGTCGAGCACGATCGCGAAACGATTGCGGCCGCGGATTACATCATCGATCTGGGTCCGGGCGCCGGACGCCACGGTGGCGAAGTCATTGCCGTCGGCACGCTCGAAGAAGTCTTGAAGAGCGAGCGCTCACTGACCGCGCAGTACTTGAGCGGCAAGCGTGAGATCGCACTGCCGAAGCGGCGCAAGTCACCGAAGCGCGGCCAGGCGCTGCGCGTGCATGGCGCGCGGCACCATAATCTGAAGAATATCGACGTCGAATTTCCGCTCGGCTTGTTCACCTGTGTTACCGGTGTCAGCGGCTCGGGCAAGAGCACGCTGATCAACGACATTCTCTACCTCGCGCTCGCACGCCATTTCTACAAGATGCGCGTGATCCCGGGTGTGCATGACGGCGTCGATGGTCTCGACCTGATCGACAAAGTCGTCGACATTGATCAGTCGCCGATCGGCCGTACGCCCCGCTCGAACCCGGCGACCTATACCGGCTTGTTCACGCCGATTCGCACGCTGTTCGCGGAGCTGCCGGAATCGAAGATCCGCGGCTACACACCTGGCCGCTTCTCCTACAATGTGAAGGGCGGCCGCTGCGAGGCGTGTCAGGGCGACGGCCTGGTCAAGATCGAGATGCATTTCCTCCCCGACGTCTACATCCCATGCGATGTTTGTCGCGGCCGCCGCTACAACCGCGAGACGCTCGAGGTCTTCTACAAGGGCCGCACGATCGCGGACGTGCTGGAGATGACGGTCGATGAGGCGCTCGAGTTCTTCGACGCGGTGTCGTCCATCAAGCACAAGCTCCAGACCTTGTCCGACGTCGGGCTCGGCTACATCCACCTGGGGCAGTCGGCGACTACCCTGTCGGGCGGCGAGGCGCAGCGCGTCAAGCTGGCCGCCGAGCTTTCGAGGCGCGACACCGGCCAGACCTTCTACATCCTCGACGAGCCGACGACCGGGTTGCATTTTGAGGATGTGCGCATGCTGCTGCACGTGCTGCATCGGCTGGTCGATCGCGGCAATACAGTGGTCGTGATCGAGCACAACCTGGAAGTCATCAAGACGGCGGACTGGATCGTTGACTTGGGACCCGAAGGAGGCAATGCTGGCGGTCAGGTTGTGGCCGCCGGAACGCCCGAGGATATTGCAGGGCACCCGGTATCGCACACCGGAAGGTTTTTAGGCGATTTGCTGGGACTCGCGCCGGTAGGCTAGGGCGATCCGGGCGGTCATTGCGGTCCGGGCGGTCCCGGCGCGAGCCATCTATGGAGCAATTCAGATTATGCGAAATCTGCTGGTGATCGTGCTGACGCTGTCTTCAGTCGCGGCATGCGAGCTCGTCGGTGTGGGGGACGAGGACGACGCGAGCCAGCCTGAATTGATCGCGCTCGAGCGATCTGCAATTTTTCACCGATGCACAACGACGTGCAACATGTGACCGGAACCACGGTCACGGTGCTTGCCCAGGGTGCGGCGACACAACCTGTCTCTGCGGCAGACTACACCATATGCGATTAAGGTAAGGAGGAACGCCGGCAGGCTATAGCCGCAACTTTTGGCTGGCGAAAGACGTAGGGCTTGCAGCAGCCTTCAACGGAGTCAAAATGATTACCAAAGAAGATCTCGAAAGTTACCTCATCCGCATGGGCGTGGAGTACACGGAGCTCGAGGATGGAATGTGGCTCTTGAAGCCGTCCGACCACGCGGCGAACGTGGTGCTGAACTACACGCCGCCGGTCGTACTGTTGCGCCTGAAAGTGATGGAGCTGCCGACCGACATCGACGATGCGAAGCTGGCCGCGTTCTACCGCCGGCTGCTCGAGATCAACGCGAGCGAGATCGTGCACGGCAGCTACGGTATCGAAGAAAGCAACGTCGTCATCTCGGATGCGCTCGAGTTGGAAGACCTCGACTTCTCCGAGCTACGCAGCTCGTTCGAAAGCATGGTGCTAGCCGCCACGAGTCACATGCCGGCGCTGGCTGAACTCGTTCCTGTTGCCCACGAAGGATAAATACCATGGGGATCTGGGAGAAGTTGTCGACGCTGATCCGATCGAACATCAACGATGCGATTGCGAAGGCGGAGAACCCTGAGAAAATGCTGAATCAGGTGCTGCTCGACATGCGCGATCAGCTCCAGAAAGCGAAGACGGAGGTCGCGGTCGCGATCGCCGACGAGCGCAAGCTGAAAGCGCAGGCCGAAGAAGAGAACAAGCTGGCGGCCGACTGGGAGCATCGCGCGATGCTGGCAGTGCGCGAAGGCCGTGATGATCTCGCCAGGCAGGCGCTGATGCGGCAGCAGGAGCATGCCGAGCGCGCCGTCGCATTGGCGGAGACCTGGCAGCGCCAGGCCACCGAGACCGAGCGGCTGAAGGATTCGCTGCGCCAGCTGAACGACAAGATCGAAGAGGCGAAACGCAAGAAGAACCTGCTGGTCGCGAAACAGAAGCGCGCGCAGGCCCAGCAGCGCATTCACGAGACGATGGCCGGGCTATCGGACCGTTCCGCGTTCGAAGTCTTCGACCGCATGGCGGAAAAGATCGATGAGCAGGAACGCATGGCTGTCGCGACCACGGAAGTGCACGAAGCGGTGACCGCCGGCGACACGCTGGAGCGCGAGTTCAAGCAGCTGACGGTGGGTGCATCCAACGAGTCGATCGAATGGAAGCTGCTGCAGTTGAAGGAGAAGATGGCGCTGGGATCCGGCGGTGCCGGTCCGAGTCAGCCAGCATTGCCCTCAGGGCAAAAGGGCGTCACCAAACACGAAGGTGTCGTGAAAGAAGCAGAGCTGGAGGAAGAAGCCTAGCTGATGAGTGTGAGAATGTGGGAATGTGAGAGTGTGCGAACACTCGTCTCACATTCTCACACTCTCACACTCTCACACTCTCGCTACGCATGAACGAAAAACGCGCGTTTACCACCTTCATAGCCGCAATCTTCACGCTTCTGCTCCTGTACTTCATGTACAGCATAGCTGAAGTGCTGCTGCTGTTCTTCATTGCCATCCTGTTCGGCGTCTACCTGTCGTGGATCACGGATTCGCTCCAAAGGCGGCTGGACGTGCCGCGCTGGATCGGCATGATCGGCGCACTTGTGATCACGGCGCTCGCGGTAACCGGCATTGGTCTGATGATCGTGCCGGCACTGGTCGAACAGACGCAGCAGCTCATCCGCTCATTGCCCGCAACGCTCGCGGGCGTCGAAGCGAAGCTGCTCGAGCTGGCCGGCCGCTCGACGGTCGCGCGCGAGATTCTCGGACAGCTCGATCCGGGGGAGAGCTACACCGGCACATTCCTGAAGGAAGTCACCGGCTCCGCTCGTGGCATGGTGCCGTATGTGTTCAGCGGCGCGGGCTTCGTGATTCATTTCATCAGCGTGCTGGTGATGGGGATCTACCTTGCGCTCCGGCCATCGGTGTATCGCGAGGGTTTCATTCTGCTCGCGCCGCCGGTGCACCGCGAGCTGGTGCGCGATCTGCTCTCAGATTTGAGCCGCACGCTGCGCGCGTGGATCGTGGGGCAGCTGCTCGCGATGCTGGTGCTCGGCGCGCTGACCTGGATCGGCCTCTGGGCGCTGGCCGTGCCGTATCCGCTGGCGTTCGGCGTCTTCACCGGCGTGGTCGCGATCGTGCCTTTCTTCGGCACGCTGGTGTCGACGCTGCTACCTGCCTTGTTCGTCCTCGGTGATGGTGGCTTCTGGCAATTCTTCTGGGTCGCAATGCTGGGGGTCGGCGTTCATATCTTCGAGGCCAACGTCGTCGCGCCCATGATCATGGAGCGACAGGTGCATCTGCCACCGGTGCTGTCGATTCTGAGCGTGCTGATCATGGCGCATCTGCTGCACGTGATCGGACTGCTGGTCGCCGTGCCGGTGCTCTGCACGGTGATGGTGATTGCGCGGCGGGTGTACGTGCATCGCGTGCTGGAAGGGAAGGGCTTCCGAAGAGCGGTGCGCGACCGGCCGATCGAGGTCAGGCTGCCGCGCGAGGATGGTGTGCTGGTGCATCCGCTGGCGTATGAGGCGACGGTGGCTACGCTGCTGGAGCGGTAGGGGGCCTGTTTTCACAAGTCACGAGCGACCGGTTCGCATATCCATGATCCGGAATATGATAGGCCGCGCCGTCGTTCAGACGGTCGCGGCCATATCATTTCCGGTCGCTCGTGACTTGTGAAAACAGGCCCCCTGTCAGTACAACAAAAACGGTCTCCGCTTGGCCGCAAAGGCGCGCGCCTGCTCATCCCAGCCGCGCGTAATCTCCTCGAACGATGCGCCCGCATCGACCTGCTGCCTGAAGCGCGCGTTGCCGACCAGGCGATTGATGCCGGTGCCGACCCATTTGAACTGATCGGGATGCAGAATCCGAATTTCTATGAGCGCGGCCACCGCAACCTTGGTCGGATCGTAGGACGACCGATCGGTTACGATAAAGCGTAAGCCGCGATTCAGCTGACCATCGTAGCGGTTGTCGCCGGGCTTTACCGGCGTCCATTCCGCAAGCTCGAACCGAATGCCCGCGAATCGGTATGAATTCAGCCGCGCCAACAACCGCACATTGTCGAGCCAGGGCGCACCCAGAATCTGGAACGCGGTCGGCGTGCCGCGCCCGACCGATACGTTGACGCCCTCGAAGAGACACAACCCCGGATAATGCGTCGCGCTCTCGATGTCGGGCATGTTCGGTGACGGCTTGATCCACGGCATGCCGGTCTGATCGTAGTACTGCGCACGCCGCCAATTCGCTGCCGGAATGACGACGAGGTCCGCGCCGATCTTGAACTCCGCGTTGATCCACTTCGCCAGCTCGCCAACCGTCATGCCGTGACGCATCGGCACGGGATACAAGCCAACAAAGGTCAGCGTGTCGTTGACATTGCCTTGGACCAGCTCACCGCCAATCGGGTTTGGACGGTCCAGCACAACAAAGCGCTGGTTGTTTTCCGCCGCTGCTTTCAGTGCCAATGCCATCGTCCAGGGGTATGTATAGTAGCGCGCGCCTATGTCCTGGATGTCGAAGATTAGTGCGTCGAGACCTTCGAGCATTGGCGGCGTCGGCTTTTGCGTCTGGCCGTACAGCGACAGGATGGGCAGCCCGGTCTTTTCATCGACTTCGTTGCTTATCCTCACGCCGCCCTCGGCGGCGCCGCGAATGCCGTGCTCGGGCGCGAACAGCTTCACCAGCTTCAGGCGCGCATCGGCGCTCAAAGCATCGATCGTGCTGCGTCCATCGCGCAGCTTGCCAGTGTGATTGGTGATCAGACCCACGCGCATGCCGCGCAGCACGGCCATGTCGCCGGCCAGCAGCACCTCGATGCCGGGACTGACCGACTCGACAACCGGCGTTTGCGCAGATGCGCACGCGGCCAGGGCCATCACACAAACCATATATTGCAGCACATGGAAGCGGCGGGTAACTTGGATCATGTTCCTAAAATCTCATAAGGTTTTGACTGCGCTGGCGCTGTCGCTCGCGCTGATCGCTTGCACCAGCGGTACAACCGCATCGCCACCGGAAGCGGTCGTGCCACCACCACCGCCGCGTCCACCGATTGCGATCATCGAGCATGCCGAAACCAATCGGTGGGTCGACGAAACGCTCGACAAACTGACGTTGCGGCAGAAGGTCGGTCAAATGATCGTGCCGCGCATTAGCGGCGCGTACATGCCGATCGCAGGCGTCGAGTATCAACGTCTGTACGATTGGGTCGTTCGGCAAGGCATTGGCGGCGTGATCATCACACAGGGTCCGATGTTCGAGATCGCCGCGAAGCTCAATACACTACAGGAGCTCGCCGCCGTTCCACTGCTGGTATCCGCCGATATGGAACATGGTCCCGGCCAGATTCTTACTAGCGGCTACATCCTGCCGTACGGCATCGACAATGGCAGCGCGACGCGCTTCCCATCGCTGATGGGGGTGGGCGCTACGCGTGATGAGCAGTTCGCGTACGAGCTCGGTCGCATCACCGCGCTCGAAGGCCGCGCGAACGGCGTGCACGTGACTTACGCGCCAGTCGTCGATGTGAACAACAATCCGAACAATCCGATCATCAACACTCGCTCATACAGCGAGGATCCCGCTCTGGTCGCGCGCATGTCGAGTGCGCACATTCGCGGCATCCAGGAGCATGGCATGCTCGCGACCGCGAAGCATTTCCCCGGTCACGGCGACACCGGCACCGATTCCCACATCAACCTGCCGGTCATCACGGTCGACAAGGCACGCGCGGACGCGGTCGAGCTGCCGCCCTATCGCGCCGCGATCCAAACCGGCGTCGGCGCCATCATGACGGCTCACATTGCGTTTCCCGCGCTGACCGGCGACAGCATTCCCGCGACGCTCAACCCGAAAGTCTTGACCGGCTTGCTGCGCAACGAACTGGGCTACCAGGGGCTGATCGTCACCGATGCCATGGACATGGGCGCGATCGTCAAGACGTTTGGCAACACCAACGCCGCGGTTATGGCAGTAAAGGCGGGCGCGGATCAATTGCTTCAGCCGCTGCCGCGTGACGTGGCGCCGATGATCGACGCGCTGGTCATTGCCGTCGAACGTGGCGACATCACGGAAGCACGCATTGATCAGTCGGTGCGCAAGCTGCTGGCCGCCAAGCAATGGCTCGGCCTCGACAAACAGAGGACCGTCGACCTCGCGAAAATACCCACAGTTGTGGCGCGCGCGAGTCACCTGGAGCGCGCGCAGGAAGCGGCGGATCGCTCGATCACGGTCGTGCGCGATCGTGACAAGCTGCTGCCACTCACACCCCGCGAAATCGTGAGCATTGTATACGCCGATGACTACGACCCGTTCACCGGCCGCGCATTCCAGGCCGCGCTGGCAACCGGTTTGCCGGGGCTGCGCACTTTCACGCTCGATGCGAACGTTGATTCGGCGCGCCTGGCGCGGGTAGCCGCCGCTATCGACAGCGCCGCTGTCGTGCTGTTCTCGCCTTTCGTGCGCGTGCAGCACTTGAAGGGCACGGTCGCGATTCCGGATCGCATCGCGCAGCTCGTCTCCGCAGTCGCCGGTCGCAAGCCGACCGTGGTTACGACCTTCGGCAACCCCTACATCCTGACCCAGTTCCCGACCCTCGGCACGTATGTGCTGGCCTGGAGCCAATGGGATGTCTCGCAGCGCGCGGCGGCTCGCGCGCTGCTCGGACAGATACGGGTAACCGGAAAGCTGCCAGTCGCAATTCCCCCCTTCCATCGCATTGGCGAAGGCATCGAAATTCCAGCGCGATGAGGCGGTCCATGCGGGCTATGCGGTCTTGCGTTGCAGCATTGACAGCGTTTCTGCTTGGCGCGTGCGGAGCGCGCACGCAGCCGGGCCTGACTGCGCCGGATTCCGCGGCGTGGGTCAATTCCACACTGCGCTCGCTCACACTCGAGCAAAAGGTTGGGCAGCTGATCATGGCGCGGCTCGAAGGCGACTTCGAGAATGTCAACGCGCCGGAGATGCGCCGCGTCGAGCAGCTGATCCGCAAATATCAGCTTGGCGGTTTTGCGATCGGCATTGGCGGACCGGCCGACGTCGCGCTCAAGACCAACGCACTCCAGGGCTTCTCCCGTCTGCCGCTGCTGATCGCTGCCGATCTCGAGTGGGGCTCGGGCATGCGCTTGTGGCGTGCGACCTATCTACCATACGGCATGGAGGGCGGCGGTGGCACCGGGTTCCCATTCAACATGGGAATCGGCGCGACCGGTGAGCCGGCGCTCGCGGACAGTGCCGGCCGCATCACCGGTGCGGAAGCCCGCGCGGTCGGCATCAATTGGGTGTTTGCACCCGTGCTGGATGTGAACACCGATCCGGCGAACCCGATCGTCAACGTGCGCGCATACGGTTCCGATCCTGACGACGTCGCGCGCTTCGGCACCGCGTTCATACGCGGCGCTGCTCGTGCCCGCGTGCTCACCACGGCAAAACATTTTCCCGGACATGGCGACACGAATCTCGATTCGCACGTCGATCTGCCGGTGCTCGAGATCAGCCGCGCGCGCCTCGATTCGCTCGAGCTGTCACCTTTCCGCGCGAGCATGCAAGCCGGCGTCAGTTCGATCATGCTCGGCCACCTCGCCATACCAGCCGTCATTGGTGACAGCATCACGCCCGCCAGCATTTCCGCACGCATCGGCAACGACATTGTGCGCGGTGACCTCGGGTTCGGCGGCATCATCGTGACGGACGCGCTTACCATGGGTGCGCTCCGCAAAGTCCCGGGCTACACACCCGGAGAAGTCGCGGTGCGCGCGGTCGCAGCAGGCTCAGACGTGGTGCTCGGCCCGCCCAGCGTCGAACAGGCCCACGCGGCGCTGGTCGCGGCGGTAAAGTCCGGTCGCATCAGCGAAGCGCGGGTCGACAGCTCGGTCGCGCGCATCCTCGGCGCGAAAGCATGGCTCGGCGTCCACCACGAGCGCTTCGTCCCGATCGATCGTGTAACCAGCATAATCGCCGCCCCGGAACACGAGGCGATGGCTGCGCGCATGGCCGAGCGATCGATTACGCTGGCGCGCGACGCTCGTTCGCTGCTGCCGCTCGATCCGCGCAAGACCAAAAAGATCGCGGTCATTGCCTTCAGCGCACCGAACGACCTCAATGCCGGACGCGTACTGGCGAACGCGCTGCGCAACATCTACGGTGCAGGTGTCACGCTGACGCGCGTGGATGCAACCAACGATGCGCTCGAGCGCGCCGTCGAAGCGGCCGACAATGCGGATGCGGTGGTCTACGGCATCTTCCTGATGCCGATCGCGGGGCAGGGGCACATCAGCGTGCCGCGCAAAGCGGAAGAGCTGTGGCAGCGGATCGACCAGGTGGCGGACAGGAAGATCGTTGTTTCGTTCGGTGATCCGTACGGGCCCGCGCGGCTGCCGAATCTCGAGACCTATCTGGTCGCATGGCAGCCGCGCACGCACCATGCGCAAATAGCGGCGGCGCGCGCGATCGCGGGTGAGGCGCACATCCGCGGCACACTGCCCATCGATCTGCCGAACGCGCCACGCGGCACCGGACTCAAGCGAGGACTGCTGAACACGGAGTTGTCGTTCGCGAAGCCCGCCGACGTCGGTATGAAACCGGATATCGTCGCGCGCGCCGACAGCATTATTGCCGCCGCTCTGGCGGACCGCGCCGCGCCGGGCGCGGCCGTAGCGATTGGCCGCAACGGCAGGTTGATCAAACTGGACGGCTACGGCGAGCTCGACTACCGCGACGGCTTCGCGACGGTGACTGACTCGAGCATCTACGATCTTGCTTCGCTCACCAAGGTGGTCGGCGTCACGACCGCGACGATGATGCTGCTCGATGACCGCCGCATCGATCTCGATGCGCCGCTCGCGCGCTACCTGCCCGAGCTACTCGCGTTTCCCGACAAGCAGGCGATCACCGTGCGCAACGTGCTGCTGCACAATGCCGGCTTTCGCGCGTTCGCGCCGCTTTACAGAAACAATCAGGGTCGCGAGCAATACGTAAAGGCGATCGCCGAATTGCCGCTCGACTATCCGACCGGCACCCGCACCACCTACAGTGATTTCGGTCCTATTCTGCTCGGCATCGCGATCGAGCGGTTGACCGGGCACACACTCGATCAGTTTCTGAG
>JBQTID010000060.1:0-2041 GCA_052389275.1 Gemmatimonadota bacterium
TGACGACCGCGCCCACCGGCCTTGCCACCGGCGGCTGTGCCCGCTCCAAATCATGTTGTGTCACCGTGATGACAGGAATCGCAGATGGCTGCGCTGTTGGTAGGGCGGGCGGTTGCGTCCGACTACAGCCGGCAATCAGAACCGCCAGCAACCCATGCTCCCATGCTCTCATGCTCCCATGCTCCCTCATGCTCCCATGCTCCCAATGTTGTTGAGTCCGCGCAAAACCCGCGCTGCCGTCTCGCGATCGTGCTCCATGACCGAGCTTGCTGCATCGTAAACCAGGTCCTTGAGAGCGGGGAAGCGCGTACCCAGTTCGGCCGGCGATGATAGTGCGAGCTGTCCGTTCGTGATCTCGCGTAGCAGCTCGAATGGCTTCTCGAACTTGGTGGCGGGCTCGTCCATGTCGAAGGCCACGTACATGACGCGCATGGCCAGCAGAAATGCATCAAATGCGGCCTGATCGAGTTGATCTTCCACGAAATGCCTCGGTCGCAAGCGGGATGTTGGGAGGCCAAAGTATCAGGATGGTATATTCAAGACCATGAGCCAGGCGACGTCAGCAATCGTAATCACCGGCGCTGCGAAAGGAATCGGGCGGGCGTGCGTGCAGAGGCTTGCCGCCTCCTTCCGGGTGTATGCGGGCGTGCGCAGGACCGGGGATGAGGAAGCGTTGCGCACCCTTGCGGATCCGAACGTGGTACCGGTGCGCATCGATGTTTCCGATAGTGCCACCATCGCGGCCGCAGCCGCGTTCATCCGCCTGGATCTGGGCGCGGCTCGACTGACCGGCCTTGTCAACAATGCGGGTATTGCGATCGCCGGGCCGCTCGAGTTTCTGCCGCTCGACGAGCTGCGCCGCCAGTTCGAAATCAACGTCATTGGCCAAGTCGCTATGATGCAGGCCATGCTGCCGTTGCTGCGCGAATCGCGCGGCCGCATCGTGAACATCGGTTCGATTGCCGGGAAGAGCGCGCTGCCGCTGACCGGCCCGTACTCGGCATCGAAGTTTGCGCTCGAAGCGATCACCGATTCGCTGCGCGTCGAGCTGCTGTCGTCCGGCGTTGATGTCATCATCGTCGAGCCCGGCATGATCGCGACACCTATCTGGCAGACGGCGATTGCGGCGGCCGACGGGCTGCGGGAAACCCTGCCGCCCCAGGCGTTCGAGTACTACGGCACACTCATGGAACGTGTGCGCGCGCACGCGCAGGCAGGTGACACGCGTGGCTTGCCGGCGGACGTTGTCGCACGCGTAGTGGAGCAGGCTCTGACCGCGCGCAAACCCAAGACTCGTTACATGATTGGTCGTGACGCGAAGCTGCGCGCGCTGTTGCAGCGCCTGCCTGACCGCTGGCGTGACCGCCTCATCGCGCGCCGACTTTCCAAAACCTGACCGCACATGACGCCATTCACGCTTAGACGTGCCGAACTTACCGACGTGCAAACGCTGGTCGATTTGCGGCTGGCGTATCTGCGTGAGGTCGAGCATCTGTCAGCGGAAGACGATAGCGCCGCCTTGATGGCGGCGACGCGCCGCTATTTCATGCGCAAGATGCCGACCGGCGAATACATCGGCTGGGTCGCGCTCGCGCGGCCTGCCGCGTCCTCGGAGAATCGTGGCCTGATGCGCTCGAAGGTGATCGGCACCGCGGGTGTCTTCATCTACGATCGGCCACCGAATTCGCCGGGTCACGGCCGCGAAGCGCGTTTGATCAACGTGTTTGTCGCGGAGCCGTGGCGCGGACGCGGTGTCGCCAACGATCTGATCGAAGCGTGCGTGGAAACAGCGCGGCGCGGCGGCGTGCATCGCGTTCTCGTGGATGACAGCCCGGCCGGCCGGCGCCTTTACGAGCGCGCCGGCTTCACCGTCGTCAATACCATCATGGAACTTGCTTGGTAAGGCCTGAGCTAGCGTTTCAAAGCGGCAATATTGACTTTGTGAATACCGTTCGGCATGTCGCTCGCGTAGAGATTGTTGCCCTGTAGCGCAACGCCCCAGATGAACTTCGGGTGACCGGTGTTCAACGTGACGCCGACC
>JBQTID010000061.1:0-7564 GCA_052389275.1 Gemmatimonadota bacterium
CCACCGGCAGCGTCTGATTCAATCTAACGCTCCCGGCCGCTTTCTTGTACTTCTTTCGAGACGATCTCGCCGCGATGCGACACGACATTGTCGATCAGCCCGTATTCCTTGGCCTCCTGAGGACTCAGGAAGCGGTCCCGGTCCACGTCCATGGCGATCTGCTCGACGGTTTGTCCGGTGTGCTTGGCCAGGATCTGGTTCAGCCTTTCACGAGCGTACAGGATCTCCTTCGCCGCGATCTCGATGTCGGCGGCGGTACCCTGACTGCCACCCGAGGGTTGGTGGATCATGATGCGGGAGTTGGGCAGCGCACTACGCTTGCCCTTGGTGCCGGCTGCCAGCAGCACCGCCGACATGGATGCCGCCATGCCCATGCACATCGTGTTGACCGGCGCGCTCATGTACTGGAGCGTGTCGTAAATGGCCAGCCCGGCGTAGACCGACCCGCCCGGCGAATTGATGTAGAGGTAAATGTCCTTTTCAGGATCCTCGGCCTGAAGGAAGAGCAGCTGCGCGATGATAATATTGGAAACCGTGTCATCGACCGGCGCGCCCAGAAAGACGATTCGATCCATGAGCAGGCGGCTGAAGATGTCGTAGCTGCGTTCGCCGCGGCTGGTGCGCTCGATGACGTATGGCGGGTAAATTGACATTTATCTCCGATTTTTCATTAGCTGATATCAGACAGAGACTTCAGGTACTCGAACACCTTCTCTTCGGTAATCGACTCCTCGATCTCACCCAGCCGGCCGCTCTTCTGAAACTGAGTGCGAACTTCGCGCGCCGGCTTGTTGAAGCGCGCGGCCAGCTCCTCGATCCTGGCGTCGACGTCATCCGGCGTGGCGCGCAGCCCTTCCAGCTCTGCAACGCGGTCGATGAGCAGCAGCCGACGCAGCGCCTGCACAGCCGCCGGCCTGGTCGCTTCCTTCATTCTCTCGATGTCATCGGGATTGTCATCCTTGCGCGGACGAATCAGCTGGTCGAGATACTGTTTGACCATCGCATCCGGCACATCGAATGGATTCGCCTCCAGAATTTGCGCGGTGAGATTATGGCGCAAGCCGCGCTCGGCGTCCGCGCTCGCTTCCTTCTCCAGGTCCTCGCGCACCTTCGCCTTCAAGTCGGCCAGGCTATCGAAAGCGCCGAGGCCGCGTGCGAAATCGTCATCGACCGGCGGATACTCGGGACGCTTGGCTTCGACGACGTTCACCCGAACGTTGTGCGGCCTGGTGACGGTTTCGTCGTCGTCGCCTTCCGGTAAATCGACCGTGTACTCGCCCTGTTCCCCGGGCGACATCGCACGGATGACTTCCTCGATCTGTGCCCGAACCTGGCCCTGTCCCAACACGACCTGATAGCGACGAGGCTGGTCCTTGCCCGGTCCCTCATCGAGCGACGTGATCTCGACCACCGCCATATCGCCCGTGACCAGCGCCTGTCCCGCATCGATCGGCTGCCAGACCGCGTGCTCCTGCTTCAGCCGGTCGATTACTTCGGCAACCGCGTCATCAGTAATTTGCTGAACCTCACGCTTCGCGGTGAAGCCGCCCAGCCTTTCCAGCTCGATCTCCGGCCGCACATCGAACTGCACGTCGAACGTCAGGTCTTCGCCTGCATGGTAATGCACGTTGTCGATCGCTGCCTGCGAGATGGGCACGAGGCCTTCCTGCTGGATCGCTTCGCGGTAGGCGCTATTCATGACGCGCTCGAGCATCTCCTGTTCGACCGCGCCGCCGAACTGCTTCTCGAGCACGCGCGCGGGGACTTTGCCTTTACGAAACCCCGGCAGCCGGGCCTTTTGTGCCAAGCGTTTCGCCGCCTGTTCTTTTTCCTTCTGGAGCCGTTCGGCCGGCACGCGAATGCTCAGCTTGCGCGCCCAGGAGCCGGGGGATTCAACTGTTACTTGTAGATTTGCCATTCGTTGTAAAATTCGGTTCGGGAATGCGGTTCGGTGCTTCGGTTCGGAAATGCGGTTCGGAAATGCGGTTCGGAAACGCGCTGCTGTGTAAGACGCCACCGCCTCCACGAACCGCTTCTATGAACCGCCGCCAGGAACCGCTTCTCTGATCCGCCTCCGTTAAAGATGCGAAAGGGGGGACTCGAACCCCCACGGGCGTGCCCGCCAGATCCTAAGTCTGGTGCGTCTGCCAATTCCGCCACTTTCGCTCAAAACAGCCACAAAATCTAACGCCAGCCGATAGACGCCAAAAGCCCATGACAAAACGGCGTCAGGACGAATCCCAACGCCGTTCAGTAGCGCCTTTTCGTAGCGCCTTTTCGTAGCGCCTTTTCGTAGCGCCTTCCAGTAGCGCAGTTCTGCGTTAGGGAACCCGCACGTTCGCGATGTAGATGCCGCCGCCGGCGTCCTGAAGCACCAGCGAAACGATCTGTCCGGACTTCAACATACGCAATGCATCCTGCGCATCATTTGCAGCGCGGATGATCCTGCGGTTGATCTCCAGAATGCGACTGCCGGAACGGATGTTCTTGCGGTCTGCCGCGCCGTAGTCCGCGACGGCGGTGATGATCGCGCCGCCCGCCGATTCATAACCGAGCTCGTTTGCAAGGTCCGTGGTCAATTCACCGACCTGTATGCCGAGGCGGCCCGCGCCGGTGGGGCGGCCATTGCTGCGTGGCGGCGGCGGCGCTTCCGGACTCTCGGCTTCGATGAGCTTGATCCGAAATGCTTTCGTCTCGCCGTAGCGGACGATGTTCAGCGAGACTTCTTCGCCCGGTTTGTGTTCGGCGATCAAACGCTGAAGCTGGCCAACGCGTTCGACTTTCTTGCCATCTACGGCGACGATGACGTCGCCACGCTGAATGCCGGCTTCCTGCGCCGGCGAGCCATCCGCGAAGTCTTCGATCAGCGCGCCTGAAATCTCGGGCAGCCCGTAGACTTCGGCATCTTCCTGCGCAATGTCCTTGATCGAAATGCCGAGTAATGGGCGGCGCACACGGCCGTACTCGAGCAGATCGCTCATGACACGGCGCGCGAGGTTCGAGGGCACCGCGAAGGCATAGCCCTCGTTGAACCCAGTGCTGCTCGCGATCGCGGTGTTGATGCCGATGACCTCGCCGCGAATGTTTGCGAGCGGACCGCCCGAGTTGCCGGGATTGATGGCCGCGTCCGTCTGAATGAAATCTTCAATCGCAAAATTGCCGGGCGCGCCATCGGTCTCCGTGCTTAGTACCTGGAGCGGCCGGCCCTTCGCGCTGATAATGCCGCTGGTGACAGTGAAGTCGAGTGTGCTCGCGTCCTGGAAACCCGGATTACCGATGGCGAGCACCCACTCGCCGACGCGCGCGTTGTCGGAATCGCCGAGCGTCACGTATGGCAGCTCGAGTGCATCGATCTTGATGAGCGCAACGTCGGTGCTTGGATCGAGACCGATCACGCGCGCACTATATGCGCGCTTGTTGTAGAGCGTGACGGTGATGATGTCGGCGCCGTCGACCACGTGATTGTTCGTGAGGATGTAGCCTTCAGGCGAGACAATGAAGCCGGAGCCACCCGCCATTTCCGGAGCGATACCGCTGGAATCGGCGGGCATGATGCCGCGCAACGGATTCGGCAGCCAGCGGCCGCGGCGCTCGACCGGCACCTTTTCCGTCTCGATTCGCACCACGGCCGGCGTAATGCGCTGCGCAACGGCGGCGAATGCATCCGCACCGTTCGCGTCGAGATCCCTGATAGCCGGCGGATTCCATTGCGGTATTACCGCCGGCACCACCCTGGATGCGGCTCTGGGAGCGCGCTCACGCGCGACCGCGCCGGCCAGACCCGCGACGATCGCGATCAGGCCAACGAAAAGGATTACCGCCTTGGTGTTGTGCCAGGCTGTCTGAAACATTGCCTTTGGTGGGTTAAACGCTTGCAGCAATTTAACGGCACTTATAACGGCAGGGTAGGCGGGTGATTGGGAGCATGGGAGCATGGGATCATGGGAGCATGGGAGCATGGGAGCATCTCCGTCTCCGTCGTACCCGACGTAGCCTGCGAAGCGGCTTGAGCCTGATAAAACGCTGACCGGCCGCGCTGAAGGCCTGGCGGATGGGCGAAGAAGCACCATTTGCTCCTCGTCCGTACCCGTGGTATGCTGAGAACTATTCCGCCGCTTATTCCCGTTGCCAATTGAGGCTTGCGATGCCTGCTTACTTGCTGCTCAGCGCGTAAACCCCGTCCCACTCGACAGAGGGCGGCTGTTCGACATACGACCTGCAGCGGTCGACATATACAGCCGTCGGTTTGTCGAGCGGGAAGCGTTCCGCCAGATTTACGAAGGCCTCGAGCGCGTCGTCGAACTTTTTCTGCCGATAAAGCAGCAACGCCAGCTCGAACCTCGTCACCAGGTCCCGTAGCTCCGGTCCGCCTGCCGCCCGCTCAGCCAGGACCTCGAACACGGCAACCGGCTCACTCCGTCCAACGACCCTGATGCGGTCGATCACCCGGCCGATCAATTGCTCGCGCGCGGCGCTCCAGGTGAATTCCGACACGAGAATGCTCGTTCCGTACGCCTTGTTCGAGCCCTCGAGCCGTGAAGCGAGGTTCACGTGATCGCCCATGACGGTGTAATCGGTTTTCTGGGCACTCCCAAGGTTACCGACCAGAACCGGACCCGTATTGACGCCGATGCGGATGTGAAGCTGCGGCATGCCGCGCTGTGCCCAGCCTGCGCGCAGGCGTACCAGCTCCTTCTGCATCATCAGCCCGGTCCGGCAGGCGCGATAGGCATGATCATCGGTCGGAATCGGCACACCGAATTCGGCCATGACGCCGTCGCCCAGGAATTTGTCGATGATGCCGCCATTCTGCATGACTATGTCGGACATCACGGTCAGATATTCATTGAGCAGCGCCACGAGCTCGGTGGGCCGCAGCTTTTCCGAAAAAGTGCTGAAGCTCACGATGTCACTGAACAGCATGCTTGCGATGCGTTCCTCGCCGCCGAGCGCCATCAGTTCCGGCCGCTTGATCAGCTCGTTTACGACGGACGGAGCCAGGTACTGCGAGAACATGCCGCGGATGCGTGCCTTGTCCTTTGCTTCGGCAATGAACAGCACCGCGGTCGTGCCGGCGTAAGACAGGCCGATCGACATGACCGGCGCGACCGTCCAGAGCCAGACACCACGGCTAGTGAAGAGCCACCATGCGGCGCCGGCGGCAAGAATACCGAACAGCATGGCCGCGCCGCTTCGCAATCCGCGCATCTTCGCTGGCAATGTGACGATCAGGATCGCGAGAAGTACCGTCCAGATGTAATTGATCGAGCGGGGCAGCGCGTTGATGAACTGATTGTCGAGAATCGCGGAAACCGCCTGCGCGTGGATTTCGACTCCGGACATGAGCAACGTGCCTGCGCCCGCGTCAGAATCACGATATGGTGTCGCGAGCAGATCGTGATGCTCGGGCACCGTGCTGCCAATGAAGACAATGCGGTCCTTGAAGCGCTCCTCAGCGAGCAGGTCCTCGAACGCATCCATGTCCCATTCGCCAATGTCGGTCTCGGCATCGTCGATCACGGACGCGTACGAGTATGTCGCAACTGTGCCTGGCATGCCGAGGTACGCGATCAGCATCTCGCCGCTCGGGCCGCGTGGGATGAAGCGGCTGCCGAGCTGCCAGCCGTCTTTTACGGATCGTAGTGAATCGGCCGGCAGCTTCAGATAGTTAAGCAGAGCCTGCACGCCCAGTTGCGGGACGGTGCTTCCATCCGGATAGTGGTGCAGGACGGGGTAAGTGCGGATGACGGCGTCGAGTGGATCCGGATTGATGTCGACGATGCCTATCGGTGCACCACGCAGCGCCGGCGCGGGCAGCTCGAGGCTGAAACCGCGGGCGCCTCGCTGGTATAACACGCTGGTCTTTGCGCCCAGGATCGCGATGCCGGTCTCATCGATCGCACCGCGCAGGATGGAATCGTCGGGAAATTCGTCAGCGAACGTGGCATCGAACGCAACCACGCGAGCGCCGGCGCGGTGCAGGTTGCGCAGCAGCTGCGCGTGCCATT
The DNA here is from genome assembly GCA_052389275.1 of Gemmatimonadota bacterium. GTDB lineage: Bacteria > Gemmatimonadota > Gemmatimonadetes > Longimicrobiales > RSA9 > CBJLQC01. The sequence continues at coordinate 6,009 of JBQTID010000061.1, forward strand.
CACGCGACCACGGGTAGCGCCCAAGGGAGTTCTCGGACTCGACATCGATCGCAACCACCGCGACCTCGGCCGGCGTCGTCAGACTACCGCGCAGGGTGAACCAGCCGTCGTAAATGCGACGCTCCAGCGAACGCCCGCCGCGCGTCTCCGCGACTATAATGGCCATCGCCGGTGCCAGAACTGCGACACCGGCGAGGAGCAGACGAACTCTAGACTTCATTCAGCTTCTTTTAGAACGCGCGGCGCAAGCTCACTCGCGCGATCGTCTCTTTCGTATCCAGCGAGGAATCGCGACCATCCGAGTACGAGATAACACCTGCATTGACCGTGAGCAGAGTCGATCTGATCACCTCGAATTCTCCGCCGCCGATCAGCTCGAGGCGATTGTAATCGATCGGAAAGGTTGAAGTCGCATCCGACGACGCTGCCACCCGCGAGACATCGATGAGTGCCGCAATGCCGGTCGCGAGCTGGCGCCGGCCGGATACCAGCAAGCGACCGAAGTCGGTTCCGCTGGTGCCTCCGAACTCCGTCCGATTGATGCCGTAGGCCACGGAGAAGTCACTTGTGCGTTCGGCGGTTTCCGCCTGAATGCCGCCGAGGTAATAGGTGTCCCTGGTGTCCGCATCGGCGTTCGCCGGATCGGAGCGGTCGATGAAGGCCGCGTTCAGATTCAGGCGCGTGCGCAGGCCAGCGAACCGGCCGAGCGGCAAGCCGACCGCTGCCGAGAACGCCTGGTTGGTTTCGTCGATCGCTTCAGCCTGCGTCGATGGCAGGTTGTTGAGACGCGACCCCACGCGTGCCGAAACCGAGAGCAGGACCGCGTCACGCGACTGCTGCCAACTGAGATTCGCGAACATTCCGGACGACGTCGTGGTTGCGAGCTTCGATTCGTCGAGATTGTCACGGTCGCGATCGTAACCCGCGGCTGCGACCAGCGAATTGTTTATGAGCGTAAAGGAGTCGTAGACTCGGATGCCGCGGCGGTCGCGCTGTAGGGCGGTATAACCCAGCGAGTAGTACGAGCCGCCGATCGAGTACCACTCCGCTCCGAGCGTATGCGTGCCGACGCGCAGCGACGTGCGCGCCTGATGCGCCACGTTCGTCAGTGCACGGGGATCGAGCGGAATCACCGATGAGTTCAGGATGAAATAGTCCCTGTACTTCGACGGGTCGATACCGATCCGCCCAATGCCCGCGGCATCGGCGATCGAGTCGAGGCCCGCTTCCGTCAGCGGACCGGTCGAAATGTCGTTCGCGAGCAGCGAAACGCCGTTCGCGTACTGCGCCATTATGCGGCCGCCCACGAAGCGGAACGTGAGATCGAAACCGGCGACGAGATTGTCTTTCGGCGGCGAGTTTGCGGAGCGCTCCGGATTGGTCGCGCTGGACGGAACGCGGATGTCCGGAATCGAGCCGACGTCATCGCGCACCTGCATGAACGTGAGGCCCGCCTGGAAACGATCGCCTGCGCCGATCGCAGGCCGCACCGCAAACAGCTTCTGCCCGAACGTACCGGTTCTCAGAACCGTGCCATCCGCGGTGCTCACTAACGC
>JBQTID010000062.1:0-55846 GCA_052389275.1 Gemmatimonadota bacterium
AAAGAGGGCATTCACCCCGAGTATCAGGTGGCGACCGTCCACTGCGCATGCGGGCACAAGTTCGAGACCCGCAGCACGCAGAAGGACATCCATCTCGACATTTGCGCGAATTGCCATCCGTATTATACGGGGCGTCAGAAGCTGGTCGACACAGCGGGCCGTGTTGAGCGCTTCCGGCAAAAGTGGGGATCCGAGCAAAAGGATACAGCGAAAGCGTAAGGCGAAGAGCCGGGCGAACCCCGGCTCTTTTAACATCCGCCATGGAATATGTGGGAAGCAAAGATTCAGGAAACGATCCGTCGTTATGATCAGCTGACGCAACAGCTGGCAGATCCGGCGGTGTTGAATTCACGCGAGAAGCTGCGCGAAGTTTCGCGCGAGCACGCGGAGCTCGCGCCGGTCGGCGAGACCGCGCGACAGCTGGAGCGCGTGCGCACGCAGCTCACCGACGCGCGGCAGATGATGACTGGCAACGATGTAGAGATCGCCGAGCTGGCCGAGGCTGAAGTCGCGGAGCTGGTCGCGGAGGAGGAGCGGCTGCTGGAAGAGCTGCGCAGGCGCCTCACCCCCAAAGATCCACTCGCTGATCGCGCGGCCGTGCTCGAGATTCGCGCCGGCACCGGTGGTGACGAGGCCGGTCTTTTCGCCGGCGACTTGTTCCGCATGTATACGCGCTTCGCAGAGAAGCACCGCTGGCAGGTTGAAATCCTCGACATTTCCGAAGGTGAGCGCGGCTCGATCAAAGAAGCCGTGTTCGTCGTGCGCGGTCATAATGCATACGGCGATCTGCGTCACGAATCGGGCGTGCATCGCGTGCAACGCGTGCCGGCGACCGAAAGCCAGGGACGCATTCACACCTCGGCCGCCACAGTTGCAGTTTTGCCGGAAGCAGAAGAAGTCGACGTCGACATTCGCGACGAGGATATTCGTGTCGACGTCTACCGCTCGTCGGGACCCGGTGGTCAATCGGTGAACACGACGGATTCGGCAGTACGCATCACCCACATCCCGACCGGCGTGGTGGTGACGTGCCAGGACGAGAAATCTCAGATCAAGAACAAGGCAAAGGCGCTCAAGGTGCTGCGCAGCCGTTTGCTCGACGCGAAGCTCGCGCAGCAGGAAGCGGAACGCGCGCGCGAGCGCAAAACGCAGGTCGGCACCGGCGATCGCTCCGCGAAAGTGCGCACGTACAACTTTCCGCAGAGCCGCGTAACCGATCATCGCATTGGTTTCACCGCGCACAATTTGCAGGAAGTGCTGGATGGTTATCTGGACGATCTGATCCACGCGCTGAAGGCCGCGCGCGAGGCCGAGCAGCTAGAGGTTGCCGGCGCGAGTGCCTGAGATCGCATTGCCGCTCGCGCAAAAAGCAACGCAGCTGCTGGCCGAGCGAGGCATAGACAACGCACGGCTCGAGGCGGAGCTGCTGCTTGCGCACGTACTCGGCATCAAGCGCCTGGATCTGTACCTGCAGTTCGATCGCCCGCTGACCGAAACGCAACTCGAGGAATTCCGGCGACTTGTACGGCGCCGTCTCAAACGCGAGCCGCTTCAGTACATTACGGGGCGGGCGCAATTTCGAGAGTTGGAACTGAAAGTCGATCGCCACGTATTGATTCCGCGCCCTGAAACCGAGGTGCTGGTCGGCGTGGTTCTGGACTACATTGACGGGCGTCCGGTGCGGGTGCTCGAGGTCGGCGTCGGTAGTGGCGCGATCGCACTCAGTATTGCGAAGGAAGCTCGCAACGCTTCGGTTGTTGCCACGGACATATCAGGTGCAGCCGCGGAGGTTGCGGCGCTCAACGCTCGTGACAACGGACTGGTGCTCGATATCCGAATCGGGTCGCTGTTCGATCCGTTAGCGGCGCTTGAGCGGTTTGATGTAATTGTCTCGAATCCGCCGTATGTTGCGGATCATGAGCGCGATTCGCTGCAGCCCGAAGTCAAGGACTGGGAGCCAGCCAGCGCCCTCTTTGCAGGCGACGACGGTCTGGGAGTATTTCGTGCCCTGGTCTCCCAGTCGCCGAGTCACATGGTCGCGGCCGGATTGCTGGCGCTGGAGGTTGGCAGCAGCCAGGCGCAGCAAGTTGCGCAGCTGATCGACAAGACGGAAAAGTTCGAAGCGGTCAGCGTCACTCGCGACCTGAGCGGCAGAGATCGAATCGTTAGCGCAGTGAGAAAAAAGATATGATGACCGAAGGTATGACGGAGAAGGCTCGCGATCTGGGCCGGCTGATCGGGCAGGCTGATGAATACAAGGCGCTCGAGCGCGCACGCGAGCGTTTCAGCAGTGACCGCGAAGCGGTCGAGCGAGTCAACCAGCTCGCGCAGCTGGAGACGGAGATAGCGCAAGCGCTTCAGCGCAACGAAGAGCCTACCGAGCAGGCGCGCGAGCTGTACGAGCGCACGTTCTCGGAGCTTCAGGCGATTCCGAGCTATCAGGCCGTGGTGGCGGCGCAGAGCAACTTCGATCGCATTCTCGCGAAGGTGAACGAAGAGATCTCGAAGGGCGTCGAGACGGGCGCGACCTCCCGCATCATTCTGCCATCGTAATTGATGGCGAGTCTCGAGTCACTGCGCGGCGTAGTCTACCGGATCATCGATCCGATTACGGATTGGATGGTCCGCAATCGCGTGCATCCCAACCTGCTCACTACCGTCGGCTTCGTGGTCACGGTCGCGGCCGGTATTGCATTCAGCGACCATCACGCGCGCACCGCCGGCTTGCTGGTTCTGCTGGGCGGACTCTTCGACATCTTCGATGGACGTGTGGCTCGGCTGTCCGGACTTGGCAGTAAATTCGGTGCGTTCTATGACTCGACGCTCGACCGCATCAGCGAGACCGTCGTCTTTCTCGGACTGCTCTCATTGTACAATGATTACCGCCTGGAATTGGGCGACGTCGGCATGATCTACATGATCATGCTCGCCATGGCGGGATCACAGATGATCAGCTATACTCGGGCGCGTGCCGAAGCGCTCGGCCTGGATTGTCGCGTGGGCCTGATGCCGCGCGCCGAGCGTATTGTCCTCATCGGCCTTTCGGCCTTGCTGTTTGGTGAATCGTGGAATGGTCTCATCCTCAAGGTAGTCATCGTGCTACTCGCGATCCTAACCAATCTGACCGCGTTCCAGCGTATCATATGGGTCTGGAAGCACGGACGCGGTGTACCACTCGAAAGTAAAACTGAATGACTTTGGAGATGCCATGAGTTCACCCAATTTCATCACACCGGCGGAAGGCAAGCTCGGGGTTCTGCTGCCCGGCATGGGCGCGGTTGCCACCACGTTCATTGCCGGCGTTGAAGCCATACGGCGCGGGCTGGCGCAGCCGGTCGGCTCGCTTACGCAGATCGGCCATATCCGGCTCGGCAAACGTACCGACAACCGCAATCCGTTGATCAGCGAGCTCGTCTCACTGGCGCGCCTGGATGATCTGGTTTTTGGTGGCTGGGATCCGATTCCCGACAATGCTCTGGTTGCGGCGCGGCGTGCCGGTGTGCTCCAGGACAAGCACATCGATCCGATCGCAAAGTTCCTCGAGAACATCAAGCCGATGCCGGCGGTTTTCGACAAGAATTACGTCAAGAAGCTGGACGGCACCAACATCAAGAAGGGCAAGACCAGGCGCGAGCTCGCCGAGCAGTTGCGCGAGGACATCCGCAACTTCAAGCAGCAGCACAATTGTGCGCGCCTCGTCATGGTGTGGTGCGGATCGACGGAGATATTCCTGCAGCCGAGCGCCGTGCATCTCACGCTGGAAGCGTTCGAGAAGGGCATGGAGCAGAACGATCCTGCGATCGCACCGTCGATGTTGTATGCGTGGGCGGCGCTCCAGGAAGGGGTTCCATTCGCGAACGGCGCGCCCAACCTGACGGTCGACGTTCCGGCGATCCAGGAGCTCGCGAACGAGCGTGGCTTGCCGATCTCTGGCAAGGACTTCAAGACCGGCCAAACGCTGATGAAGACGATCCTTGCGCCCGGCCTCAAGGCACGGCTGCTTGGCCTGAATGGCTGGTTCAGCACGAACATCCTAGGCAATCGCGATGGCGAAGTGCTCGACGATCCGGAATCGTTCAAGACGAAGGAAGAATCGAAGCTGTCGGTGCTCGAGCATATTCTTCAGCCCGAGCTGTATCCGGATTTGTACGGCAAGATCTACCACAAGGTGCGCATCAACTACTATCCGCCGCACGGCGACAACAAGGAAGGCTGGGATAACATTGACATCTTCGGATGGATGGGTTATCCGATGCAGATAAAGGTCGATTTCCTTTGCCGTGACTCGATCCTGGCCGCGCCGATCGTGCTTGATCTGGCGATCTTCATGGACTTGGCTGCGCGCGCCAGCATGGGCGGCATTCAGGAATGGCTGTCGTTCTACTTCAAGAGTCCGATGGCCGCGCCAGGCCTATATCCGGAGCACGATTTGTTTATTCAGCAGATAAAGCTGAAAAACACATTGCGGCACTTGGCGGGCGAGGAGCAGATCACGCATCTCGGGCTGGAATATTACGAGGAAGCTGCTTCGCTTCTGAGGTAGGGGCCTGCTTTCACTGTTCACGAGCGCCGATTCGCGCATTGAAGCGCCCCGCGCGAAAACCCGCAAGCCGTTGTCACAACGGCTTTGCGGGTTTGCGCATTGGATAGCGGAAAGGTCAGCTCGTGAACAGTGAAAGCAGGCCCCCCCGCTTCCTCGTCCTCGAGGGCGTCGAAGGGTCAGGAAAAAGCACACAGGCACGCCTGGTCGATCAGTGGCTGACCGAGCTCGGCGTGCCGCATGTTTTGACCCGCGAACCCGGCGGGACCGCCGTCGGCGAAGAGATCCGCCAGATCCTTCTTCACGGCCACAACATGCCGGCGGAATCGGAGCTTTTGTTGATGAATGCGGCCCGCGCTGTTTTCGTGCGCGAGGTTGTCCGGCCGGCCCTCGAAGCCGGTAAGACGGTGATCGCCGACCGTTTCTATCATTCGTCCCTCGCGTACCAGGGCTATGGCCGGGGCTTGCCCCTCGAGCGGGTCCGCGAGATCTGCCAGTTCGCGATCTCCGGGGTAGAACCCGATCTCACGATTGTGCTGGACGTGCCGATGGAAACCGGCGAGTCGCGCCGCGCACGCCGAAGCGACGCCGATCGCATCGAACGGGCGGGGATGGATTTCCATGGCAGGGTAGCTGAGGCATACCGATTGCTCCCCGATAAAGAGCCGGGAATAGAGCGGGTTTCCGGCACCGGCACGACGGCTGAAGTGCAGACTCGCATCCGAGGCTTGCTGGTGGCCCGTTTTCCGGAAACATTCGCAGAAACCCTGGGTTAGATAAACAAATGAGAATCAACAGAAGCACTATTGCGCCGCTCATACTGGCGGCGATTGCACTGGTCACCGGCGGCTGGTTCCTGCAGCGCGGCGCTGACCAGGAACGCAACGTCTACTATCAGGCCAATCTGTTCAACGAGGTTCTGCATCGCGTTTCCGAACAGTTCGTTGATCAGAAGGAGCCATCGGCGCTGTACAAGATGGCGATCGATGGCATGCTCGAAGAGCTGGGCGATCCCCATACCGTTCTGATGACTGCGGAGGATCACTCGCGTCTGATGATCGAGACGCAGGGCGAGTATGGTGGCGTCGGCATGGAGATCGATCAGCGTGACGGCTGGATCACGGTGATCTCGCCGCTACCTGGCACGCCGGCAGAACGCGCCGGGCTCCAGACGGGTGACCGCATCGTCGAAATCGACGGCAAGACTACGCGCGATCTGCCAACCGACGAAGCAGTGAAGCGGCTGCGTGGCCAACGCGGCACGCCGGTCGAGCTGAAGATCGTACGTATGGGCGTCGATCAGCCGATCCCATTCCGGATCGTACGCGAAGAGATCCGCATCAAGTCGGTACCGTCGGCGTACATGATCGACAACTCGGTCGGCTACCTCGAACTGGTTCGCTTCAGCGAGCGCTCGACGGAGGAGCTGCGTTCGACGATCGATGGTCTGCGCGCGAAAGGCATGAAGAGCCTGATCGTGGACTTGCGCCGCAATCCGGGCGGACTGCTCGATCAGGGCATTTCGGTTGCCGACATCTTCCTGCCGAAAGGCGTGACCGTCGCGCAGACGAAGAGCCGCATTCCTTCACAGAATCAGAAGGCCTTCGCGGATGATCCGGATCAGTATCCGGGGCTGCCGATCGTGATGCTGGTTGGACCGGGCAGCGCATCCGCCGCCGAGATTCTTGCCGGCGCACTACAGGACCACGATCGCGTGCTGGTGCTCGGCCGCACGACCTACGGCAAGGGTAGCGTGCAATCGATCTTCCCGCTGGCGAACAAGAACTATCTGAAGATGACGACGGCGCGCTGGTACACGCCGGTTGGCCGCTCGATTCAGCGGCCCTACGGCATCGGTGTCACCCAGACAGATGGTGATACTGCGGCCGCGGCCAACGACACGACCAAGAAGCCGGCGTACAAGACGGATTCCGGCCGCATTGTCTATGGTGGTGGCGGCATTCATCCGGACTTGGTGGTAACGCCTGACACGCTGACGGCGCACGAGCGCGCGTTCTCCGATCTCGCGCAAAAGCAGGCCCAGGCGTATCGCACCGCGGCATTCAATTATGCAGTGCGCTACAAGAATGCGAACCCGAATCTGCGGCTGAATTTCCAGGTAACCGATGCCATGCTGGCGGACTTCTACCAGGCACTGTCGGATGTGGGGGTCGAGATCCCGAAGGACATCTTCGACAACGCGCGTGGCGTGATCGCGGATGATATCGCGGTCGAAATCGCGTACGCGATTGGTGGACAGCAGAGCTGGCGGCAACGCGTGAATATGCAGTCGAAGGAAATCGACGTCGCGCGTCAGCTCCTGAGCAAGGCCAATTCGCCACAGGCACTGTTCACGGCCGCGTCGTCGTATGAAGAAGCAAGCCGTACCGCAGCGGCGACGCCGAAGACGCAGTCGCGCTGATAATTGGGCGCGAGTCTCGCAATCGCGCTGGGCGCGGCCGGTCTATTGACCGGCTTCATTGCGGGGCTGATCGGAATTGGAGGAGGGGTACTGATTGTACCTCTCCTCTATTTCTTTTATGCGCATCCCGAGTGGACGCGCTTCGCGTTTCCAGAATCGCTGCATGTGACGGTCGCGCATGCGACCAGTCTGCTCGTCATCTTTCCAACCGCGGTACGCGGCACCCTCAGCTACTCGAAAGTCGGGCTGATCGCCTGGGAAGTCGTAATCCCGGTTGCGAGCGCCGCGCTGCTGGGCGGCTTTCTGGGAGCGCGCATTGCGATCCTCGCGCCGGCCGAGCTACTGAAGGCGCTGTTCGGCTGTTTCTTGATTGCTTCCGCAATTCAGCTCGTTTTCGGTCGCGCGCGCGAGGCTGGCGGCAAACTGCGCACGAATCTGCTGGCGACATCGTTCACCGGTCTCGCCGTTGGCGTGCTGTCGGGCATGATGGGTGTGGGTGGCGGGATTCTGGCGCTGCCGCTCCTGATGTATCTGCTGCACGTCGATCTGCGGCGCGCCGCGGCAACCTCACTCGCGATCGTGGGCGCCGCCGCAGCATCAGGTCTGGTCACCTATGCATTGAGTGGTATGGGCAATCCGAATACGCCGGCGGGCAGCCTTGGCTACGTGCATCTGTACGCTGCCGCGCCCATCCTGGTCGGCGCGGTGCTGGCGGTGCCATTAGGCGCGCGTGCCAACCAGAAGCTGCATCTGGATGCGCTCAAGTGGGTATTCGCGGCATTCTTTTTCGTAATGGGTCTGAAATTCCTGATTGATAATGGCCGAGCGCTGCTGCCATGAGCGCGGCGTACACCGGCAAGTACTGCGCGATCACCCAACCGACGTAGCTCAGCACCACCGTTCCGCTCCATATCAACCCCGCATTACGCACGGTTCGGTCCCCAGTCACCGGGATCAGCGCCAGCAGCCAGAGCGCGTACCACGGATGCACGACTGGCGAGAGCAGCAGCAGCGCGAAGATGAACAATGCGGCGCGCTCGGTGCTCGCTCGGCCCGATCGCGCCAGCAGCACCATTACACAAACCAGAAGGGTAGCGCAGAGAATCCGCGCGCGATGCCCGTCGGTCACGAAAGCGAGCACGGCATAAATGCTTGCGTTGGCGGTCCAGCGAGCAGCGAAGGCGGCAAGACTTCCGAGCAACGCGAGATCAGCGAAGTAGGCGAAGTACCCCAGGTAGGCCATTGCAACGGTGAGCGCGGCGACCACCAGCACGCGGCAGTTTCGGCCATGCTCGCTCACCAGCAGCACGGGCGCGGCGATAAATTTGACTGCGGCAGAGAGACCGAACAGCATGCCGGCCGCGCTACTGCGATGACGCTCGGCGGCAAGCATGGCGCCGAGCAGCAGCACAATACCGATCGGCTCGAAATGGGCACTGCCAGCCACCTCAATGACCGCTAGCGGATGCCATGCATACAACACAAGATTGCTGCGGCCGGCACCCAGACGCGCGAGCAGACCGACAGCCAAGAGCTCGCAGCCAATGAGCAACAGGCGCCAGAGCAGAAGGCTCGAGCCCAGCAATGCATTGGTCAAAAAAGCGAGCTGCGCAACCGGCGGATAGATGGTTACGAGCTCCGGATGATTGATGCGCGATTGTTCCGGTCCGCGAAACGCCGCGGTGCGCATAGCCGCGGGTGCATACGCGTAGGGGCTTACGCCCGCAACCTGCGCCCGGCCATCGTGCAGGTAGCGCCAGACATCATTTGAGAGCGTCGGTTGCGTTGCGAGCATAGGCAGCCGCAGCAACAACGTAACCGCCATCACGGCTGCGTAGGGCACGGACAGTTCGCGCAGCTGGCGGGCGGCGATCAACATGGCCACGAACGCAACCGCAAAGAGAATGAGGAAGGTCCAGACGTGAGCACGCAAGTCGCCAAGCGCGGCGATACCGCACAATGCGAGCAGCTCGACCGCCAGAGCGCAGATCAGGAGAGCGGTGTTTCGGCTCACGTCGTCAATGTAAGCGGGTCGGCCGCGCACGTGCACGTTATCGTTCCGGCATTGGACGAGGAAGCCGCGATCGTGAGCGTAATCCGCTCGCTCAAAGCCGCCGGTTTCGAGCACATCGTCGTCGTGGACAATGGTAGTCGCGATCGAACCGCGCAGTTGGCCGTGCGGGAAGGCGCGTGCGTCGTCAGCGAGCCCGCGCGTGGTTATGGCGCTGCATGCCTCGCGGGTATGGCGGCTCTGGGTAGCTGCGCGGGCACCGACATCGTCGCTTTCATTGACGCGGACGGTAGTGACGACGCGCGCGACTTACACCTGTTACTCGCGCCCTTGCAGATGAACCAGGCGGACCTGGTGCTGGGCAGCCGAACCAGTGGCGTGCGCGAGCGCGGCGCGCTACCGGCGCATGCGCGGGTCGGTAACTCACTGGCAAGCTGGTTGATCAAGCTCAGAACCGGCTATCGCTTTACCGATCTCGGGCCCATGCGCGCGCTCCGCTACACCACGCTCATGAATCTCGGAATGAAAGATCGCAATTTCGGTTGGACCGTCGAGATGCAGTTGAAGGCCACCCGCAAGCGGTTACGTGTGGTCGAGGTGCCGGTGAGTTACCGCCGCCGCGTCGGCCAGTCGAAAATCAGTGGAACGGTCAGTGGCAGTGTACGCGCCGGACTGAAGATTCTCGCGACGATTGCTCGTCATGGCCGCTGACCGAATTCTGGTATTTGCGAAACGGCCCGCCGCGGGGCGCGTCAAGACCAGACTCACGCCGCCGCTGCCGCCGGACGAGGCGGCGAGCGTCTACGAGGCGTGCATGCGCGACGTGATTGCACTTGCTGCTCGCCAGCGCGCGCGTGTCGAGTTGTGGTACCAGGACGAGCGCGACGCGCTCAATTACTTTCACAATGAGATGCCGCATGTGGCGATGCATGCGCAAACCGCCGGCGAGCTGGGCGCGAAAATGCTGGATGCATTCACGCGCTCGTTCGGCAGCGGCGCGGAGCGGGTCGTCATTATCGGCACCGATTCACCGACGCTGCCGGAAACCGTGCTGAATGCAGCATTCGACGATCTGCACGAGGTCGATGTCGTGATCGGCCCCAGCGTAGATGGCGGCTACTATCTGATCGGTTTGCGCGCTACTGCGCTGAAGGATGCAGGCATTCTGTTCGATGAGATCAGGTGGTCGGGTCCGGACGTGTTCAAGAGAACGCTGGAGCTCATCGAGCATGCCCATTTGCAGGCGCGCGTGCTGCCGGGCTGGTACGATGTCGACACGATCACCGATCTGCGGCAGGCGCTGCTCGATACGGCGGGCGATTCTCACCTTGCCCGCTGGGCGGAACGGCCGGAATCAATACATTTCCTGAACACATGACAGCTGAGCGCGCGCTGTCACCGTGGCTGGTGCTAGTAGTGGCAGTAGTCGCGATGAGCTGGGCGGGTCCGGTTATCAAGCTGGTTACCGCACCGCCACAGGTGGTTGCGGCGTGGCGCCTCGTGTTTGCCGTGGCTTTCATCGCGCTCGTGTTGGCTGCACGCGGCCGCGACCTGTTGTCGGTGCGCCTGACGCGCCACGAATGGCTGCTTGCGGTCAGTGCCGGCGTGATGCTCGCGTTTCACTTCTGGAGCTGGATCGCTTCGCTGCAGTACACGACCGTGGCCAGCTCGGTGGTGCTCGTCTCGATGCAGCCGATCTTCGTAGCCGTGTTTTCGGGTGTGTTCTTGCAGGAGCGCGCGACTCGCGTGCAATGGCTCGGCATCGGGGTTGCGTGCGCCGGTGCGATGATCCTCGCGCTCGGCGACGCGCACGAAGATGGCGCGCTCAGCCGCAGCGCACTGTTCGGTGACGCGCTCGCTCTGATCGGTGCCGTCCTGGTGGCCGGCTACTATGTCATAGGACGGCGTCTGCGCCAGAGGCTCGATCTGTTCGTCTACATCGGTATCGTCTACGGTATCGCGGCGCTGGTGCTGATCACGGTAATCGTGAGCGACCCACGCGCACACATGATTGGTTATCCCGCTTCGGACTGGTGGCTCATTCTGGCACTGGCGGCCGGACCGATGATGTTGGGTCACACCGGTATCAATTACGCACTAAAGTATGTGCGCGCGTATGTTGCGAATATCGCACTGCTCGGAGAACCGGTCCTGGCCACGCTGATTGCGTGGCTGCTGCCGCAGCTGCGCGAAGTGCCATCCCTGTTCACGCTGGCTGGCGCGATTCTCATCGGCACCGGCATCCTGTTGGGCGCGAGGCGGCCCGGGCAGCCAGCAGCTTGACGCGAATGGCCATGGCAAAAGGACGGAATAGTTGAGTTCTTTAGTCGAGATAGCACGCGGCTCGGTAGTGGAATCGCGGCATCGCATCAGCGTCGCGGTAGTCGACGCACATGGTCGCCTGCGCGCTCGCGCCGGCGATCCGGCGCTGCTGACGTTTGCGCGCTCCGCCATCAAGCCGATTCAGGCGCTGCCACTGGTGGAAGATCGGGTTGCCGAGCGTTACGAGATTACTCAGCAGGAAATCGCGGTCTGTTGCGGCTCGCACAACGGCGAGGCGAGGCACGTTGAGGCGGTGCGTGCGCTGCTGCGCAAAATCGGCGCGGACGAAGATGCGCTCGCCTGCGGTCCGCACGCGCCGCTCGGAAAGACGGCGGCGAATGCGCTAGTGAATACAGGCCGCCCGGCCGGGCGTGTGCACAACAACTGTTCCGGTAAACACGCTGGGATGCTGGCGCTCGCGCGCTACTACAGTTGGCCGCTGGTCGGCTATCACGAGGCCGAGCATCCGGTCCAGCAGCGAATGCTTGCCGAAGTGGCACGCTGGAGCGGCGTGCCGGCTGAGGACATTCCACTCGCTACCGACGGCTGCGGCGTAGTCACATTCGCACTTTCGCTCGAGAAAATGGCCGCGGCCATTGCGGCATTTGCGGCGGCGGCACGGCGCGGCGCGGAAGGGCCCACGCGTATCGTGCAGGCGCTGGTCCAACATCCCGAGTATGTTGCCGGTACGGATCGGCTTTGCACCGACCTGATGCGCGCGGCCCGCGGACGGATCTTCGCGAAGGTCGGCGCCGAAGGCCTGTATCTGGCAGGAATTCCAGGCGCCGAGCTGGGAATTGCGGTAAAAGTGGAAGACGGCGCGACGCGCGCGGCAGAGCCGGCGGTAATCGCCACGCTCACCGCCCTCGCGCTGCTCACCGATGATGAGGTCGGCCAGCTCGAGCGTTATGCCGAGCCCGACCTACTCAACACGCGCGGCGAGCGAGTTGGAACGATTCGCGCTCAGATCAGGCTGGAGGCGGCGAAATGAGTCCGGCACACCGAGCATTGATTGCACTGTGCGCAGCGGTCGGCGCGCGCAATCGTGCGGCGTTGTCGATCACCATCGATACAGCCGCCGAGCAGGCCGACCCGGCCGAGGCCGAGGAAGCACTGCTGCAGTCTTATCTGTTCGTCGGCTACCCGGTTGCGCTGCAAGCGCTCGCAATGTGGCGGGAGCGCACAGGCCGGCCCGCGCCGGACAAGCCGCGGCTCGAATCCTGTACGAAATGGAAAGCGCGCGGTGAAAAGATCTGCGAGACTGTCTATGCGGGACAGTATGACAAGCTTCGCAACAACATCGCGAAGCTGCATCCCGACATGGAACGCTGGATGCTGGAGGAAGGCTATGGCAAGGTGTTGAGCCGGTCGGGTCTCGAGCTGAAAGGCCGCGAGTTGTGCATTGTCGGTGTGCTGGTCGGGCTGGATGCGCCGCAGCAGCTGTACTCGCATCTGCGGGGTGCATTGAACGCCGGTGCAACACCGGAGGAAGTCGATACGGCGGTCGAGATTGCGGCCGGCCATTCCTCGTTAGCGGCGAAGGAAACGGCGCGCGGAGTGTGGCGCGAGCTGAAAGGACGAACTCATAAAGGCGGTTCATAAAGGCGGTTCATAGAGGCGGCAACGAATTCCTGAACCGAAGTCCTGAACCGAAGTCAAAAAAATGTTTGTCGATTACGCTGTGGTCAACGTCATTGCGGGAACCGGCGGCTCCGGCGCGGAAGCGTTTCGGCGCGAAATGGGCGTGCCGCGCGGCGGCCCTTCGGGCGGCAATGGCGGGCGCGGCGGCGACGTCTTTCTGGTAGGAGACAAACAACTCTCGACGCTGCTCGACTACCAGTACCAGCATACCTATCGCGCTGAGCGCGGCGAGCACGGTCAAGGCAAGAGCCGCTTCGGCAAGGACGGTGCAGATCTGTTTCTGCGCGTGCCGATCGGCACCGTGATCAAGGACGCGAATTCCGGCGACAACCTCGGTGACATCGTGGAAGACGGGCAGAGGCTGCTGGTTGCCAAGGGTGGTCGTGGCGGCCGCGGCAATGAAGCATTCGCGACGCCGACGCGTCAGGCGCCCACGCACTGGGAACCGGGGGAGGAAGGTGAGGAGCGCAAGATCGCGCTCGAGCTGAAGCTGATCGCGGATGTAGGCCTGGTCGGTCATCCGAATGCGGGCAAGTCGACCTTGCTGGCGGCGATCTCGAAAGCGACGCCGAAGATCGCGGATTATCCATTCACGACACTCAGTCCGAATCTCGGCGTCGTGCAGCTGTCCGGCCATCGCACATTCGTAGTAGCCGACATCCCGGGCATTATCGAAGGCGCGCATGAAGGCAAAGGGCTGGGGCTGCGTTTTCTTCGCCACATCGAGAGGACGCGAACGCTGGCGATCATGATTCCGGCTGATGCGGAAAATCCGCAAGCCGAATACGAGCTGCTGATGTCAGAGTTGCGCTCCTACTCCGATGAGTTGGCCAACCAGCCGCACGTCGTGTTGATCACGAAGAGCGACATCCTGGCGCCAGACGAGAAGCCGCCGCGAATCAGTGCGCCGCTTGCATGGGGGCAGTACGTCGTGTCGTCAGTAGCGCGCCGCGGCCTCGACGAGCTGTTGGAAGAACTTTGGAAACGCGTGCGCGAGCAGATCGAAACGGAGCAGGTCTATGACGAACTGGAGGAGGAGTACCGACCGTGATGTAATCATTGTCACCGATCGCGACGAACACTATCCCGAGCAGCTGCGTGCGCTCGGCGAATACAGTCCTCCCCAACTCTACTGTCGCGGCAACCTCGAACTGTTGAAATCCAGAAGTCTCGCCATCATCGGCGCGCGTGACAGCACCGAATACGGAGATTCGGTTGCTGAGATGTTCGCGACCGACCTCGCGCGGTGCGGCATTACCATTATCAGCGGCCTCGCGCGCGGCATTGACGGCATTGCGCACCATAGCACGCTTGCCGCGGGTGGGAATACGATAGCCGTCCTCGGCTGCGGCATTGATGTTTACTATCCGCACAGCAACGCGCGATTGCAGGATCGCATTGCCGAGGAAGGCTTGTTGATCAGCGAATTTGTGCCCGGTACCCCGG
This sequence comes from Gemmatimonadota bacterium, assembly GCA_052389275.1. Taxonomy (GTDB): domain Bacteria; phylum Gemmatimonadota; class Gemmatimonadetes; order Longimicrobiales; family RSA9; genus CBJLQC01. Next base: position 14,383 of record JBQTID010000062.1, read on the forward strand.
CGCACAAACGCCACTTCCCGCAGCGCAACCGCATCATTGCACTGCTCGGCAGCGCAGTAATAGTCGTGGAAGCGGGGCCCAGGAGCGGCACGCGTATCACGGTGAACTGGGCGCTCGATCACGGCCAGACCGTTTACGCGGTGCCGGGCCCGATCGGCCGGTACGAATCACAAGGCACGAATGAGATCATTCAGGACGGTGGCCATCTGATGCTGTCTGTCCGGGACGTGCTCGAGCCGCTCGGCTGGATGACCATGCAGAAAGCGCAGCCGGCCGGCGACGACGTGGCTGTCGAGATCTCGCATCCGGCTGCGGCCGCAGTCCTGGCGATACTAGACGCGACCGCGCGCCATGTGGACGAAATCGGCCGGCGCTGCAATCAGAGTGCGTCCGACACACTACTCCAGCTGCTCGAGCTCGAACTGGATGGACTGGTAGTACAACACCCCGGCAAACGGTTTGCGCGGCGGCTTTGAGCGCAACCGGACCGTCGGCCCGGGGTACTCTTTTCGATGATCCGGCATCTGTACATCCACGTACCGTTTTGCCTCCGGCGCTGCAGCTACTGCGACTTCGCGGTACAGGCGGTCAATGCCGCTCCAACCACGGCGTGGCTCGAGGCGGTGACCGCCGAGATCGATCTGGTCACTACTGAAAAGTCGGCGCTGTCGACGATCTACGTGGGTGGCGGCACACCTTCGCTGATCGGCGGCTCAGGAATGCGCGGCCTGCGCGACACGCTCGCGCGTTATTTTACGTGGGACGCCGGCGTAGAGTGGACCGCGGAGGCGAATCCGGAAACGTTTACGGAAGGCGTCGCCATCGAGTGGCGGGCTGCCGGAGTAGATCGCGTCAGTCTCGGCGCGCAAAGCTTTGATGAGCACGTGCTGCGGTGGATGGGCCGCATGCACGGCAGCGATGGTACCACGCGCGCTGTCACTGCTGCGCGCGCAGCCGGCATCGATAATTTGAGCGTTGATCTGATCTTCGGCTTACCGGGAAGGCTCAACCGCGACTGGGAAAGCGATCTGAGTCGCGTGATCGATCTCGGACCGGAGCACGTATCGCTTTATGGTTTGACCGCGGAAAAGAATACGCCGCTCGGTCGTTGGGTTGCCGCAGGACGCGAATCACTCGCTGACGAAGATCAATATGTGGCTGAGTACATGCTCGCGGTCGAGCAACTGACCGCAGCCGGCTTCGAGCATTACGAGGTCTCCAATTTCGCGCGGCCAGGTTTTTCGTCACAGCACAACTACGCGTATTGGCAGGGTGTGCCGTATCTGGGCATCGGTCCGGGTGCACATTCATTCGTGCCGCCGGTGCGCTGGTGGAACGTGCGCGACTGGAATGAGTACGCAATGCGCCTCGGTCGTGGCGAGACGCCGCGCGATGGCGAGGAGATCGTGAATGCGCAAACGGCGTCGCTCGAACGAGCGTGGCTCGGACTGCGCTCGCGGTCCGGACTTCAACTCTCGGAGCTGGGTCCTTCGCAGCAGGCTCGCGTCGACCAGTGGCAGTCGGCGGGTCTCGCGTTAATCGAGGGTGGTGTGGCCCGGCTGACGAGCCGGGGCTGGCTGGTTCTGGACAGGCTGGTCGTCGAACTCGACTTTTAGGAATTATGAAGGAGCTGAACGACAGAGAAGAACGCGTGCTCGAAGCGGTCATCCGCACATACGTCGAGACAGCGGAGCCCGCAGGCAGCCGAACCGTAGCCAAGCGGTTCGGCCTTGGGGTGTCGGCCGCTACCATTCGTAACGCGATGTCCGATTTGGAGGAGAAGGGCTTTCTCTTCCATCCGCACACGTCCGCGGGGCGCATTCCGACAGATCTCGCTTACCGCTATTACGTGAACACGCTCATGCGGCCGGTGCGTTTGACGGCAGCTGAGCATCGCTTGCTGCGCAAACAGCTCGCGGACGAACAAAGCGGTCCGATCGAGCGCGTGATTCGGCGCGCCGCTCAGGTGCTCGGACTGTTGACTGGTGAGCTCGGAGTCGCGATCGCACCTCGCCTGGACGACGTCGTGCTCGAGCTGCTCGAGCTGGTGCCGATCTCGTCAGAGAAGGCGCTGATGGTTCTGACGTTGCGCGGCGGCGTCGTGCGCGCCGTATACGTAGATCTGGCGATCTCCGTGCCGGCTGAGACGCTGATCAGCGTATCGATGATTCTGAATGAGCGGCTCGCCGGACAAACACTCGCAAACGTGCGGCAGACGTTGCCGGAGCGACTGCGCGACGCGGCAACCTCGGAAGCATCGAGCGAGTTGCTCAACGTGTTTCTCCAATCGGCCGAAGAAGCGCTGGACGCGCGCGAAACCGATGACGTGCATCTGGGCCGCACCAGCGTGCTCGCGAATCAGCCGGAGTTCTCGACCGAGGATCGGTTGAAGAGTTTGATCGAGCTGACCGAGGAGCGCGAGCTGTTAGCGGAAATTCTGAGCACGCGCGAGCACGATCGGCTGCCAATGATCACGATTGGCGCAGAGAATAGCGACCCCCGGCTGAACCGGTTCACACTGGTTACGTCGGAATACAAAATGGGAAATGTTTCGGGCGTGCTCGGCATTCTGGGCCCGACCCGCATGCCGTACGAGAAGGTTGCGGCCATCGTGGAGCACACCAGTCGTTTAATGAGCGAGTTGCATTGAGAGATTACTACGAAATACTCGGCGTGATGCGGACGGCGGATGGCGATGCGATCAAGAAGTCGTATCGCAAGCTCGCGCTTCAGTATCACCCGGACCGCAATCAGGGTTCGAAGGAAGCGGAAGAGAAGTTCAAGGAAGCAACCGAGGCGTACGAGATTCTACGCGATCCCGACAAGCGCGCCGCATACGACCGTTACGGTCATGCTGGCGTGCGCGGATCCGGTGCGGGCGCAGGCTTTGGCGGTTTCAACTTTGCGGACGCGCTGGAAGTCTTCATGCGCGATTTTGGCGGCTTCGGGATGGGTGACATCTTCGGAGCCGGCGCAGGTGCGAGACGCGGCCAATCGCGGCGCGGCGCTGATCTGCGCGTGCGTTTGCCACTGACGCTGGCGGACGTCGCAGCAGGTACCAGGAAGACGCTGCGTATCCAGGTGCTCGAACCATGCTCCACTTGCAACGGCAGTGGCGGTGCGCATGGCGCAGCCGCGGTTCGGTGCAGTACCTGCGGCGGCTCGGGGGAGCTGCGGCGTGTGCAACGGTCGTTCCTCGGTCAGCTCGTGAGTGTGACACCCTGTCCGGATTGCGGCGGTGAAGGCCAGCGCATTGAGCAGCTTTGCCCGAGCTGTAATGGTCGCGGTGTCGAGCAGAAGGAGAAAACCATCGATGTCGACGTACCTGCCGGCGTCTCATCCGGTGACTATCTGACGCTCAAAGGCCAGGGCAATGCCGGCGTTCAGGGCGCAGCGCGTGGCGACATCCTGGTCGTGATGGACGTTGAAGAAGATCCGCGTTTCATGCGGGACGGCAATGACCTGATCTACGAGTTGCCCATCACCTTCACGCAGGCAGCGCTCGGCGCGGATGTCGAGGTGCCAACGGTTGCCGGCACTGCACGCGTAAAAATTCCGGCGGGCGTACAGTCGGGCAAGCTGCTGCGGCTGCGCGGCAAAGGATTGCCCCACCTTCAGGGCGGCGGTCACGGTGACATGATCGTGCGTGTCGTGGTATGGACGCCGACAATGCTCACCGCCGAGCAGGAAGCTCTAATGAAGAAGCTTGCGAAGATCGAGCAGCAAGCGCCGGAGCAGGTGGCAATGGAAGAGGATCGCAGCTTCTGGAGTCGTGTGCGCGAAGCGTTCAGTGGCTGAGGAGAAGCGCTGGCTGGTGATTACAATCGATGCCCCGTCCGACGATGTGCATGAAGCACTCGCGGCGGGGCTGCTTGCGATGGGAGGCAGCGCGGTGCAGGAGCAGGGTGCGCTGCTCACAACCTACCTGCGCGCGCCTGATGATTTGACCAGTTGGCTCGAGCATGCGCGCGCACAATTGCGAGAGATTGCGGGCAGCGATGTCTGGATCGATTGGCGCTGGCAGCCGGACGAAGACTGGAGCGAAACGTGGAAGCGCGGGCTGCGTCCGCGCCGCGTCGGGCAGTCGTTCGTTGTGACGCCCAGCTGGTCCAGACCGGAGACACGGCCGGGTGACCGGGTCATCATGATCGATCCGGAAATGGCGTTCGGCACTGGTGAGCATGGCACTACCCGTGGCGCGCTGCGCTTGCTCGAGCAGGTCGTCACGCCGGGCGCGCGCGTGCTGGACGTTGGCACCGGCAGCGCAATACTCGCGATCGGCGCCGCATTGCTCGGCGCAGCCGTTGTCGTCGCGGTGGATAATGATGCCGATGCCATCCTCAACGCGCGCGACAATGTCACGCGTAATCGCGTAGCGAATGTGGTCCGCCTCGAAGAGTGTCTGGTCGACGAGAGCTATCTGGTCACCGCCGGCTCGAGCGCCTTCGATGTGATCGTCGCAAATGTGCTGAGCGGCGTATTGAGACCGCTGCTGCCGGCGTTTCTGCGAGCCGTACGGCCGGATGGCTATGTGATACTCGGCGGCATACTCGAGCAGCAAGCCGACGACATGCTCGCTGCGTGCACCAGCGCAGGCTTTCACATCATCGGCGAGGACCTGGAGCATGAGTGGTGGGGCGTGCTGCTCCAGCGTCCGCGGACAGTTGCGAGCTGATCCGCTCCAGCTCGCTGGCCGCGTGCGATAGATACGCGCGCAGCTCCGGATCGCCTTCGGTCTTTTGCCACAGCTCGGTCAGTGTCGAGCCCGCAAGCCCGAGAGCGCCCGAGCGATCCGGCTCGGCGCCGACCTCGGCCAGGCCAACCCGGGTGCAGGGGCCGAGCCCCGCACCTTCCAGCAGCTGCTCGTATTCCTCGGAATCTATGAGCCGCGGCGCATCGATCACCATGAAACTGCGGGGGCGCTTCTTGAGCTCGAGGTACATCTGCGCGTAGCTTCCCGCCTCACTGCCGATCTCTTCGGCCAGACAAGCGTGTAATCTCGTGAGTGTCATCGTGTAGGTCGGCTGCGACTGCAGAATCTGTGCGGCGCGCAGCAGGGCATTCAGGTTCATGGGGATCACGTTCGCATTCCATGCGGGGCACGCCAATAGCCCAGGGAGACAGTATGCACGAGGCTTGTATATTTTGCCGGATCGCCGCCGGAAAGATTCCGGCGCGCCTCGCGCACGAAGATGATCTTGCCTTCGCCTTTTATGACATTGATCCGCGTGCGCCCGTCCATGTGTTGATCGTACCGCGCGAGCATATCAACACTGTCAACGAGCTCGAGGACACTGATTCGAAACTGCTCGGCAGAATGGTTCTGGTCGCGAAGAAGATAGCAGGAGAGCTGGGCGTGGCGGATTCCGGCTACCGGCTGGTGATGAATTGCGGCCTGGACGCGGGCCAGACGGTGGATCACATACATTTGCATCTGCTGGGCGGCCGTCCAATGACGTGGCCGCCGGGCTAAGCATGGGAGCATGGGAGCATGGGAGCATGGGTAATCTGAAAGACAGAATTCGAGATGAGCTGAATGCGGCGCGGCGCGAGCGTGACAAGGCGCGCACGCTGCTGTTGACCACGACCATATCGGAGATCAAAAACAAGGAGATAGAAGTTCAGCACGATCTGACGGACGCCGAGGTCGTGGCTGTGGTTCAGAAGGCGATCAAGCGCCGGCAGGAGGCGTCCGAGCAAATGCGCGCCGGCAACCGGATCGACCTGGCCGAAAAAGAGGAAGCCGAGGCACGGCTGCTTTCGGCGTACCTGCCGGCCCAGATGGGCGAGGCTGAAGTGCGGGCGCTGGTACGCGAAGCGATCGCGGATGGCGCCAACACCATGGGCGCGGTCATGGGCAGGATCGCGCCGCGGATCAAAGGCGTATTTGATGGGCGGGAGGCGAATCGCATCGTGAAGGCAGAGTTGGGCGCCTGAGGCGGTCCAGGACCGCCGATGTTATCTTAGCAGCACGCGATGAACAGCCATGCTCTTTCGGTTCTGCAATACCCCGAGGCACTACAGATCGTAGCCTCCTACGCGTCGAGTACGCTGGGGGCGGATGCCGTCCGCTCCCTGACGCCTGCCACATCACCAGATTGGATAGAAACCGAATTGCGCCGCGTCGACGAGATGGCGGCGCTTCTGTTACGCGCCGAGCCCTGGGGCATGCCGGCCATCCCGGACGTGCGCGCGGCACTGCGCAAGTTGAGTGTGGCAGGATCAGCGCTCGACGGCGGTGAACTGCGTGATTGCGCGCAACTGCTGCGTTCAACCAAAGAGGTTCGTAACGTCGTGCTGCGCACGCGCAATTTGTCGCCGCTGCTGGCAGCCGTTGCGGAGCCGCTCGCCCCGCTCGAAAAGCTCGAGCGGCAGATCGAGAACATGATCGACGACGCCGGCGCCGTGCGCGACACCGCAGCGCGTGATCTGAGCCGCATCCGGCGTGAGCTGCGCGGCGCGCGCGCGAAGATCGTGAGCAGTCTGGAGGCGTACATCGGGACCTTGCCGACCCGCGCGCAGGTAGCCGATGCATCGGTGACGATTCGTGACGGCCGTTATGTCGTGCCGATCAGAAGGGATGCGCGTGCCGAAATCGGCGGCATTGTGCGCGACGAATCCGCAACCGGCAACACGCTATTCGTGGAGCCGCCCATCGCGATCGAGCTGATGAACCGGTTGCGCGAGCTCGAGATCGCCGAAGCGCGTGAGGTGCAGCGCATTCTGCGCGAGCTGACGGCGACCGCGCGCCCGCATGAGCCGGAGCTGCGCATCGATCTCGAGAATCTGATGCTGCTGGATTCGCTGCATGCGCGCGCTCGCTATGCCCGCGCGCACGACGGCCACCGCCCCCAGATCGCCGTACAGAACCGCAGTTCCGAACCGCAGTCCCGAACCGCAGTTTCTGATTACGTGGTCGTCAACGGCTCGCATCCACTGCTGCTCGCGCAAGCGCGCTCAGTCGTGCCCTTCGATCTCGTGATGGATCCTGAGGAGCGCACGCTGCTGGTTTCCGGTCCGAACACGGGCGGCAAGACCGTGCTGCTCAAGGCGATCGGCTTGATCAGCGCGCTCACGCAGGCCGGCATTATTCCGCCGGTTGGTCCGGGCACACGCGTACCTGTATTCGACGACGTCTTCGCCGACATCGGCGACGAACAATCCATTGAAGCGAGTCTGTCAACGTTTTCCGCGCATCTCAAAAACCTCAGGGAGATTCTGGAGCAGGCGAACGCCGATTCGCTGGTCCTGATCGATGAGATGGGTAGCGGCACCGACCCGGCCGAAGGCGGCGCGCTCGCGCAGTCGATTCTGGTCGAGCTGACACGGCGCGGAACCGTGACCGTCGCAACTACGCATCTCGGGCAGCTCAAACTCATTGCGGGCAGTGAGCCGGGTGTCGTCAATGCATCGTTGCAGTTCGACGCTGCGCAATTGCGGCCGACCTACCGATTGCAGAAGGGCGTGCCCGGCCGCAGCTACGGCCTTGCCATCGCCCGCCGGCTCGGCTTTCCGAATGATGTGCTGACGCGCGCCGAAGCGGAGCTGCCGCATGCGGAACTGGAGCTGAGCCGCCTGCTGGCCGAGCTGGAAACGAAGGAAGCAGCGCTGGCCGCCGCGCTCGCTGAAACAACGCGCGCAAAAGAAGAGCTGGATGCGCTGAAGCAGAGCGTCGAGGAGCGGGACCAGGTCATTCGCAAACGCGAGCGTGACGCGGAGCGGCGCGCGCGCCAGCAGGCGCGCGACCTGCTGCTCAACGCGCGCGAGGAAGTCGAAGCGTCGATTCGGGAGCTGCGCTCGGCGGTCGGCGCGCACGCGACGCAGGAACAGATCGCGGAAGCTGCGCGCGCGGCGCGACACCGGGTCGAGCAGACCGCGCGCATGCAGGCCGAGCGCATGCCGGCCGAGCAGCCTCAGCCTGCGCCACTCGGTCCGGTAGAGGCAGGCGCGACCGTGCAGGTGGTCGCGAGCGGCGCGGTCGGCAAACTCGTTGAGCTGCGCGCTGGCCGCGCACTCGTCGAGACCGGCGGGCTGCGCATTCAGGTACCTGCAACCGGCCTGGTACGTGCGCCCGAGCCGAAGCGTGAGAAGGCCAAGGTCAAGGTCGGCACGTGGGGCGAAGCAGACTTCAATGCTTCCTCTGAAGTGAATCTGATCGGCCTGCGGGTCGACGAGGCGATAACAGCACTGACGCAGGCGTTGGATGCGGCGGTACGCGCCGCACTGCCGTCGCTGCGCATCGTGCATGGCAAGGGCACCGGCGCATTGCGTAAGGCAGTCGCGGAGCTGTTGCAGAGCGATCCGCGCGTGAAAGCATTTCGCGCCGGTGGTCCGACCGAGGGCGGCACCGGGGTGACCATGGCGGAGCTGCAATGATCGCGCAGCACATCGTCGAGGAAGTGCGCGCTCGCGCAGACATCGTCGAGATCGTGAGCGAGCATGTGCAGCTCAAGCGTGCCGGCAAGGAATACAAGGCGAACTGTCCCTTCCATAACGAGCGCACCCCTTCCTTTTACGTGGTGCCGGCCAAGGGATTCTACAAGTGCTTCGGCTGCGGCGAGAGCGGTGACGCGTTCACGTTCTTGATGAAGCGGCAAGGCCTGAGCTTCACGGAAGCAGTCCGCGTAGTAGCAGCAAAGGTCGGGTTGGACATTCCAGCTGAGAACGAGCAGCGCGGTGACGAGCCGAACCGCGCGTTATACGAAGTGATTGCATTCGCGGCCGATTTCTTTCAGAAGCAGTTGTGGCAGGAACCGTCCGGCGAGCGCGCGCGCACCTACCTCGAGACGCGCGGCATCGACCGCGCTACCGCTGAGCGCTTCGGGCTCGGCTACGCGCCGGACGCATGGCGCTCGTTGCGTGAAGCCGCGCACAAGCACGGTATCAAGGACGCAGTGCTGCTGGCTGCCGGTCTGATCAAGGAAAGCGAAAAGAAAGATGAGCCATACGATCGTTTTCGCGATCGGCTGATCTTTCCATTGGCGGAAACGACAGGACGGACGGTCGCGTTCGGGGGCCGCGTGCTGCGTGCGTCGGAGGGCGCGCCGAAATACTTGAATTCACCGGAGACGCCGGTCTATCAGAAAGGCCGCATGCTCTACGGCCTGAACTGGTCGCGTGCGGCCATTCGTCGCGACGCGGTCGCGCTGGTCGTCGAAGGATACATGGACTACGTTTCGCTCGCGTCCGCCGGTATTGAGAATCTGGTCGCCGGGATGGGCACGGCAATGACGAGCGAGCAAGCCGCATTGCTCGCGCGCTACACGCGCAAGGCAGTGCTTCTGTACGACAGTGATCTGGCCGGACTCAAGGCCACATTTCGTACCGGTGACGCATTGCTTCAGGCGGGTGTCGAACCATTGGTCGCGACGCTGCCGGCGGGCGAAGATCCCGATTCGCTGGTCCGAAAAGGCGGCGCAGCCGCGTTGAACCGGACCGTAACCGGAGCGATCGATGTGCTCGAGCGTAAGCTCGAGATTTTGGAGCAGCGTGGGTTCTTCGCCGACATCGAAGGTGTGCGCCACGCGCTCGACCGGCTGTTGCCGACGGTGCGCGCGGCCGCCGATCCGGCACTCAAGGACATATATGTGGCGCGGGTCGCCGAGCGCACTGGGGTAAGGCGGGAGACGATCGAGGCGGCGCTCACATCGAACCGGCCGTTGAACGCGGCGTTCGGACGGCGTTCGCCGCAGCGATCGACGCCGGAACAGCGTGGCGGGGATGAACGGCGCCAGCCCGAGCCGCAGGCCAAACCCGCGTCCGAATCCGGCGCCGAGCGCGAGCTCATCAATTTTCTGCTCAAGGACAGGAGTCGACTGGAGGCGGCGGCGCTGAACGTACCATCCAGCTATTTCTATAACCCGTCCTACCGTGAGTTATTCGAGTGGTTGGTCGCAGGCAACGAATCGAAAGAGCGTCTGTCACCGGAATCGCAAAGTGCGCTGGAAGTCCTGGAGCGGGATCAACGCGATTTCGGCGAGGGTGATCACGCCTTCGAGGACATTGTCGCCGATCTGCACTCCCAGGCCCTGCGTCGGCAGAAAAGGCCCTTGCAACGTATTCTGAAGCGATCGGAAGATCAGGAGCTGCGCGAAAAAGCATATCGCGAAATCCTGGTCATCGATCAACAATTGAAGGAAATACCGCAGTCCGGCGCGAAGATCGGACACAAGACGACCAGGTATCGTAAATTGAAGCTCAACAAACCCTCACCCGAGCAAAGCGAATGAACGAGCTGTATCCCTCGTTGCTGGAGTTGCAGCGGCTGGATCTGGAGATCGAAGAGGCGCAAGCCCATGTGGCCGCGTTCACGCCGCGCCTGGAAGAGCTGCGCCTGCCCATTACAACGCTTGACAAGGAGGCCGAGCAGGTACGCAGTCAGCTCGAGGACCTGCGCAAACAGCAGGCGAAACTCAATCATGGTCTGAACAACAAGCGCGACCGGCTGCGCATTGCGGAAGAGCGAGTCCAGAAAGCGCGCAATGTGCGGGACGAAGCGGCGACGCGCACGGAGATGGATTTCATCAAGCGCGCAGTGGAAGCGGAAGAAGCTGAAGCCAACGATGTGAACGACCAGGCGCGCCGACACGACATGAAGTTGGATGATATCCAGAAAGCGACGGCCAAGACGCGCGATGAGCTTCAGCCGCGGGCGCAGGAGATCGAGGCCGAGCGCGCTGAAGCCCAGCAGGATCTCGACGTGCTAAAGGACAAGCGTGCGAACGCCGTGCTGCATCTCGACAAGAACGCGGTAAGACTTTACGAGCGGGTTCGAACCGGCAAGCGCAAGACCGCGCTCGCGCCACTAACGGCGGATGGCGCTTGCGGCAGCTGCTTCAACATGCTGCCGCCACAGGAGCAATCCGAGATCAGACAGGGCACCGCGCTGCGTCGCTGCGAGGCATGCGGCGTGATCCTGTATCCAGCGCCTGAAGCAGCCTGAGCCCATGGCGTCATCGTTGTTGCAGCAGAGTGTCGCGCCGCGCTGGGTGCCGCGCGCAATCCCGCCGCCTGGTGTCGCGGCCGCGCTGGCCGCGGCGCTATCACTGCCGGCCACGGTCTGCGATCTGCTCGCCCTGCGGGGTTTCACCGCTGCCGACAGCGCGAAACGATACCTGAAGCCGCGGCTCGAGCATCTGCACGACCCGTTTCTGTTTGCAGGGATGGATGCCGCCGCCGAGCGGATTACGCGCGCAATAAGAAAAGGCGAGCGCATCCTCGTGCACGGCGACTACGATGTCGACGGCATCTGTGCCGCAACCTTGTTCACCCGCGTTTTGCGTGGCGCCGGCGCCGATGTAGTGCCGTTCGTGCCGCACCGTGTCAATGACGGCTACGACCTCAGTGAAGCCGGCGTGCGAGCGGCAGCGCAGGCAGGCGCGACTCTCATTTTGACCGGCGACTGCGGCATCGTCGCGCATGACGCGATCGCGGCCGCGAGCAGTGCCGGTATAGATGTCGTCGTCACCGACCATCACACGCCGGGCGCATCACTGCCGGACGCGGTCGCGGTTATCAATCCTAATCGTGCAGACTGCGGCTACCCGGATAAGGGGTTGGCAGGTGCGGGCGTCGCATTCAAAGTCTGTCAGGCGGTTGCGCCGCAATTCGGCATCGCTCAGCAGGAGCTCTGGTATTATCTCGACCTGGTCGCGGTCGCGACCATCGCGGACCTGGCGCCGCTCACGGGTGAGAACCGCGCCTTGACGCGTTACGGCCTAAAGGTTCTCAGGGAATCACGCAATCCCGGATTGCGCGCACTGCTGGAGACGGCCGGCCTTGCGGAGCACGCAACGCTGGCGGCGGGACAGATCAGTCACGTGCTCGCGCCGCGCATCAATGCGGTGGGACGCATGGACGCCGCCGCGCGCGGAGTCGAGTTGTTGCTGGAAGCAGATGACGCGCGCGCGCTGCAACTGGCGCAGGGGCTCGAGGCCGAGAACCGCGTGCGTCAGGCAACCGATCGAGCGACCTTGCAGCAGGCGCTCGAGCTGCTCGAGGCCGATTTCGACGCGGACCGTCATCGCGCAATCGTGCTTGCCCAAAAGGAATGGCATCCGGGTGTGATCGGCATTGTCGCGTCACGAGTGGTGGAAGTACTGCATCGCCCGACCGTTCTGATCGCACTGGACGCGGACGGTGCGCGCGGCCGCGGCAGTGCGCGCTCGATTCCCGGTTTTCATCTCTACGATGCGCTACATTCGTGCGCGCACCACCTCGAGCGTTTCGGCGGTCACAAGTACGCGGCCGGCATGGAGATTCGAGCGGAGAATATCGCCGCCTTTCGCGACGAGCTGCAGGCCTACGCATATGAACGTCTGGCGCCCGCAGACCTGATTCCGGAGCTCGACTACGACCTCGAGCTGCGGCTGCCGGCCGCGAATGCGCAGCTGCATCGGCTGTTGCGCCATTTCGGGCCGCACGGAGTCGGCAATCCGGCGCCGGTCCTGGTTGCGCGCGACGTCGCTGTCGCAAGCGTCAAGGAAGTCGGCGCGGGTCACGCAAAGTTCGATTTGAAGCAGGATGGTGCGCGCCTTCAGGCGATCGGCTTTCGCATGATGCAGCGCGTCAAGGAGCTCGACCTGGCGCGCCCCGTCGACATCGCGTTCCAGCTGCAAATCGAGCGCTGGAACGGCAATGAGTATCTGCAAGCGAAACTGCTGGATATCCGATCATCGGGATGAGAATCATTGCGGGGCAGTGGCGGGGAAGAATCATTGACGCGCCGCCCGGGCGCAAGACGCGACCGACTGCCGATCGCGTGAGAGAGGCCTGGATGAGCGCGATCCAGACCGAGATTCCCGGCAGCAACGTGCTCGATCTTTTTTCGGGTTCGGGCGCGCTCGGCATCGAGGTTCTCTCACGCGGTGCCCAGCACGTGACGTTTGTTGAACAGGCGGCGCCTGTCATTCGGATTCTCAAGAACAACATGGCCAAGCTCGGCGTCGATCCCGCACAAACCACGATCGTGCGGGGCGACGCGCTGGACTTTGCGGCCGCCGCGGACGAGCTGGCATTCGATCTCGCGCTTGCCGACCCACCTTACAATCAGGGCTTCGCCGCGGAGCTGTTGCGCAGCTTTGCGCGCCGGCCGTTCTCACGGTGGTTCTGGGTCGAGCACGCGGTCGGCGAGGCCCTGCCGGATATGGCCGCTGCGCACAGCCGCAAGTATGGTGATACCGCACTCACTTCAATCACGGCACCCGAATGAGCGAAAACAGCAAGAGCCGGCTGGCGATCTATCCCGGATCGTTCGACCCGATGACGCGCGGCCACGAAGACATCGTGCGCCGCGCGCTCGGCTTCGCGGAGCGCGTGGTAGTCGCGGTCGCGCACAAGCGAAGCCAACAGAAGAGCGGTCTGTTTTCGATCAATGAGCGCGTCGAGATCATCCAGGAAGTTTTTCACGACGAGCCGCGTGTAGAGGCCGCGGAATTCGACGGATTGCTGGTCGACTACGCACGCAAGCGGAATGCGCGGCTGATGATTCGGGGACTGCGCGCGGTCTCGGACTTCGAGTACGAATTTCAGATGGCGCTCATGAACCGGCAGCTCTGGCCGGAGATCGAGACCATCTTCCTGGCGCCCGACACGAGATACTCCTACCTGTCGGCTTCACTCGTAAGGGAAATCGCCTCACTCGGCGCCGACGTCGCCGAGTTCGTGCCCGCCAGCGTACTCGCGCGCTTGAAACAGAAGCTCGCCTGATGCGCGCTTTCCTGAAGCAAATTCAGGAACGCGCCGCCGCCACGCCGCGCAGAATCGTATTCTCGGAAGCCCGAGACGAACGAATCAAAGCCGCAGTTCAGCAGCTGAAGGCGCGCCATCTCGTCCAGCCCATCGTGCTCGAGGAGAGCGCGGACGATGCGCGGCTCGAACAGTATGCCGAAACCTTCCACATGTTGCGGAAATCAAAGGGGGTTAGTTACGACGCGGCGCGATCCACCATGCGCGACCCGCTCTACTTCGCGGCGATGATGGTACGTCATGGCGATGCGGACGGCAGCGTGGCCGGCGCGGTGCGAACCAGCGCGGATGTGCTGCGAGCGGCGCTCTTATGTGTGGGCGTCGCGCCCGGCATCAAGTGCGTGTCTTCCGCGTTCTACATGGTCGTGCCCGATTGGCCGGAAGTTTTGACCTTCACCGATGCGGGTGTAGTGCCGGCGCCGAGTGCGCAACAACTTGCCGATATCGCGGAGGCAGCGGCCATCGCGCGCACCAAAATCGTCGGCGACGAGCCGCGGGTCGCGTTTCTTTCGTTCTCGACACTAGGTAGCGCCGAAACAGCCGCGACGCTGAGGGTGCGGGCAGCGGTGGCAACGTTTCGAGAGCGGTTTCCCGACATCGTGGCGGACGGCGAGCTCCAGGCGGATGCGGCCCTCGTCGCCCACATCGCCCAACGCAAAGCCCCCGATTCCCCGGTTGCCGGCCGCGCCAACATCCTGGTTTTTCCGAGCCTCGATGCAGGCAACATTGGTTACAAGCTGGTACAACGGCTGGCGCGCGCCGAAGCGATCGGTCCCATCCTGCAGGGGCTTGCAAAACCGTGCAACGACCTGTCGCGCGGCGCGTCGGTTGACGATATCCTAAACGTCGCCTGCATAACCTCTTTGCAGGCCGGGCCAGGCAGGGAACAGAACTTGCCCTCTGCCGGGGCAGCAGTAAGAAACTGAACCATTCGTGTGGGGGCGAGATGAGCTTCGACGTGCGTAAGCAAAACGACGTGACGGTCATCGATGTTGAAGGGCAGCTCATTGTCGGCAATCGTCAGGAGCTCAAGCAGAAGGTGCTCGAAGAGCTCGAGAACGGGTCGCGCAAATTCCTGATCGATTTCACGAACACAGGCTACATCGATTCCTCGGGATTGGGTGTGCTGGTCAGCCTGTCGAAGAAGATCCGGGAGCAGGGTGGTGAATTGCGGCTGGCCAATCTCAATGAGGATTTGCGCACACTGTTCGAGCTCACCAAACTCGATACCCTCTTCCATATCTCGGATAATCGAGGAGAGGCGCTGTCCTCATTCTGAGCTATCCTGTCAGCGGATGAGGCGCTATAGTCGGTAGCAATGCCGACCGATTACGTACTCGAGCTTCCGAACGACCTCCGGGCGATTGAACGAGCGGTCAGCTACCTGATCGATCGCGGTCGGGAAATCGGTTTCAATCCAGAACGGCTGCGGCTGAATCTGCGCGTCGGTGTCACTGAGGCGCTGGCCAACGCGATGCTGTATGGCAATTGCCGCGATCCGCGCAAGCGAGTTCGCATCGACGCCCACCTCGACGAAGGTGTACTCACGATCCGCGTCACCGATGAAGGGCGCGGCTTCAATCCTGCCACGGTTGGCGATCCGACACTGCCTCGCAATCGCGTACGCCCGGGCGGCCGCGGAATTTTCCTGATCAAGAAATTGATGGACCGCGTCGAGTTCAACGAGCGCGGCAATTCCATCACCATGGTGCTCTTCGACGATTCGCCTGTTCACAGGCGGGAGTCGGCATCATGAATCCTTCGGCGCTGCTCGAGACGCAACCGTTGCCGGCGGCCGTGACTTCGCTGCTCGATGCTTTTGCGTCCACGCATCATTGCAAAGACCTGAAGGTCTGGGGACGCAAGGGCGGCGATTGGGTATCGATCTATCCGCGCGCCGATGTCGAGTATCAGCCTGCTACAACCGCCATGCGCTGGCCGGTCGAGCTGCCCGACGGCGGCGAGCTGGAGATCCGCGTCGAAGGCGGCGCTGTGCGCGCGGCAGATCTGCGGTTCCTCGGCGATACCGTGCGGCAGGCGCTTTCCTACGAGCGTGAGGCGCGCTCCGCGGCGCACGAGCTGTCGGAACGTTACGAAGAGATCAACCTGCTCTACTTCATAAGCGAGATTCTGGCGTCGGTGCTGTCGGTACCGGACGCGGCGCATTGGATTCTCGCGGAAGTCGCTGATGTGCTCGGCGCGCGCAGAGCTTCTCTATGGGTGTATCGCGCGGAAGACCAGCGCCTGCATCTCGCGGCTGCGGTCGGCGAAGAAGGTTTGACCGGACCGATCGCGGTGGCTGATCCCGATTCGGCGACCGCGTGGGTGTTTCGCGAGAAACAACCACTCAACATCGAGCGAGGTGGCCAGCATAACCGCGCGAATCCCAAAGTGCTCGAGCCGCGGCCACAGGGCAGAGAAGCGTTCCTGTCCGTGCCGATCAACTACACGCCACCTGAAGGCGGTCCGCGCACGGTCGGCGTCATCACACTGGTTGGACGCAAGTCGAACGTGCGCTTCAGCGCCGGCGACGCGCGTCTGCTCGCTGCCATCGCGAGTCAAGTCGGCGCGGCGCTCGAAACTCAGCGCCTGGTGCAGGAAAGCCTCAAGCAGGAGCGCATGGTGCGCGAGCTGGAGCTTGCCCATGACCTTCAGCTCAAGCTGCTGCCGGATTCGGATAAGTTCAACGGCGCCCACCAGGTCGCCGCGCGCTGCGCGCCCGCGGAATCAGTCGGTGGTGATTTCTATCAGCTGTTTCATCTGCCCGGCGACCGGCTGGGCGTGATGATCGGCGATGTCTCGGGTCACGGCTTTTCGGCGGCGTTGATCATGGCATTGACCATGAGTGCCGCCGCGATCTACGCGCAGGAATCCGCGCCGCCTGCTGCCGTGCTTCAGCGCGTGCATCAAGTGCTGATCAAGGAGCTCGAATCCACCGAGATGTACCTCACGCTCTTCTATTGCGTGCTCGATCCGGTTGCCGGCCACATCACGTACGCAAATGCCGGCCATCCATACGCGTTTCGCATCGGCGGCGATGGCGCGGTCAAGCGGCTCGGTGCGACCGATCCGCCGCTCGGGATGTCGCCGTTCGAGGAATACGGTGAAGACCAGATCGCGTGGCGGTCGAACGAGGATCTGCTCGCATTGTTTACCGACGGGCTATCGGATGCATTTTGTACGAAGAGCGGCGTCGGTGGCGAGAAGAATCTGGTTGCGGAGTTGGTCGCGAACCGCGGGCTGTCACCCGCCCAGATACTCGAGCGTATTTTTAGCAGGGCGGAGCGCGGCACGCTGAGCGTGCCACCCGATGACCGTACAGCGGTACTCGTGCGCGGATGAACAAACCAGTCCGCGCGAAAAAATCGCTCGGCCAGAACTTCCTCGTCGACCCGAACTATCAGCGCAAAATCGTAGCAGCGCTCGATCCTCAACCCGCTGACCGCGTTATCGAAATCGGTCCTGGCACAGGTGCGTTGACCGATCACATTGTCGGCCGGGTCGCGCACTTCACCGCCATTGAGCTCGACGATCAGCTAGCCGCCTCGCTTCAGCAACGCTACGGCACACGCGCGGATTTCGAGCTGATTCACCGGGACGTACTGGCTGTGGATCTGGGCGACGTCGCCAACACCAAGGTCGTCGGCAACATTCCCTACAACATTACGTCCCCGCTCATCTTCAAGCTGCTCGCAAGGGCTGCGCGCCCGCGCCAGCTCGTGCTAATGGTGCAAAAAGAGGTTGCTGATCGCATCGTCGCGCCGGCCGGTCACAGCGACTACGGTGCACTGACCGTGGGTGTTCAATCCGTGGCGAATGTTGAACGGCTTTTTGTCGTTCCGCGCGGTGCTTTCCGCCCAGTGCCGAATGTCGATTCCGCAGTGGTGCGAATCATGCCGCACCAGCCTCCCACTCTTTCAGCAACGGAAGAGGTGGACCTGCGCGCGCTCACCCGCGCCGCGTTTTCATGGCGGCGCAAGCAGCTGCAAAATATTCTGCGCAATGCTGACGGCTTCGGCCTCGGGCCCGAGCAGATTCAGCGTATTGGAGAACGGACCGGACTGCGTATGACGGACCGACCGGAGCAGCTTACGCCAGCCGACTTCATCACCCTCGCGGGCGAGCTGCGTGCGCTCGGATACCCGACTGCGCCGGCGAGCGAATGAACCAACACATTTCCGAGCTGTTGGGCGTGCTCGCGCACGAGATGCGCACGCCGATCGCGGCGATCCTCGGATATCAGGAGCTGTTGTCCGAGGGCATCTACGGCAAGGTTGACGAGCGCGGCAAGGAACCGCTCGAGCGCATAGCGTATTCCGCCCGCCAGCTTCTGCACTTGATCGATGGCGTGCAGGAGATCAGCTCGCCTGCCGCCAAGAGGCTCAGCACGCATGTGGAACCGTTCGAGCCCGCGCCGGTGCTGCACTCGTGCATTGCCAATGCGCATGCCGATGCAGTCGGTCGCAATGTTAAACTCGAGGTCAATGTGCCGGAGCAATTGCCGCAGATCGTGGGCGATCCCGACCGCTTCTGTCGCGCGATCGATCTCGTGCTAGCGGCAGCCATCAAAACATCGCATAGCGCGACCTTGCACGTGCGTGCGGATGGCGGCGACGGTATCCAGATCAGCATCGACAACACGGGCCTGGATGTGGACCGCGACACGCCGGAGATCGGCACGGATTCGAAAACTCAAATGACCGGGGCCGGGCTGCGGCTTGCGATCGTACGTGAGATCGCGCACCAAATGCACGGCGATCTGCAGCTCCAGCCAGCGCAGTCAGGCACCACCCTTGTATTGAAATTCAAGGAAGCGTGACGGCTAGAGGTCGAGAAATTCGCGAAGCGCCGACCGGATCTCGTCTTGTATAGCTTCGGGTAAAATGCCCAGCTCCTGCGCAAAGAGCTGATTGTCCCAGGCAAGCAATTGATCAATCAATACATCGCTGTCTTCCCCGAGACCACATACACCCGCTGGTACACGCACGCGAAGCGGAAACGCTTCTCGAGTTACGATTCTGGAGGTAAGCGGAACAATCACGGTGCTGGATAGCCCTGCTTCGCCGAACTCGGTTGGCTGAATTGCAACGCACGGCCGCTGCTTACCGGGCTTGGTGCCGATTCGTGGTGTCAGATCAACCACATACACATGCCAACGCCGCGGCAGAATCGCCATTCCTATTTCAGCCGCCGCAATCGACTGCCGGATTGAAACTCCTTCAATACAGCACGGCTTTCCTTCTTCACATGCCTGACCGCTTGCTGCCAGCGCGCGATGCGTTCGGCACGATCCACTTCCTCTTGAAGCAGATCGAGCGCGGATCGAACCACATCGATTTTTGTACGCGCGCCGGTCCGTTGCTTCAGCATTTCGATGCGATCGTCGTCCGCTTCTCTGAGCATGAGCGGTTTACCCATGGTCTCTACCTTCCCCTTTAGTATATTTACTTATATATAACGTGCTATAGTGGATTGCGCCAGGATTTCGAGCTAGCCATTCCGGCCACCAGGCCGTACCTTGTGAAGAGATTCACAAACACCCGGATTTGACTGTGAAGAAGGTCTCTGAATCCACCGTAGGCCGCCTCTCGCTCTATTTGCGGCTGCTCGAGGAGCTGGACGCCGGCGTGCTCACGCTGTCGAGCGAGGAGCTCGCGGCGCAAGCAGGAACCAGCGCGGCGCAGGTCCGAAAAGACCTGTCGTTTTTCGGCACGTTCGGCAAACGCGGTCTGGGCTACGGCGTGAGCGAGCTGATCACGACGTTGCGCACCATCCTGGGCCTGGAGCGTCGCTGGCGCGTGGCGGTCGTGGGCGCCGGCAAGATCGGCGCGGCGCTGCTGGGCTATCAGGATTTTCGGCGCCAGGGTTTCTACATTGAATCGGTATTCGATTCGGATGCTGCGAAGATCGGCCAGCGTTGGAACGGCCTGGTCGTGCGTGCGGATGCCGAGCTGGAGAGCGCACTGCGAGGCGAAGCGATCGACATTGCGATCATTGCGGTGCCGGCCGATGCAGCGCAGGCGGTTGTCGATCGAGTCGTCAGTGCGGGGGTGAAAGGCATCCTGAACTTCGCGCCGGTGAAGCTGCGGGTCCCCGTCAGTGTTGCGCTGAAGAACGTGAACATGGCGGTCGAGCTGGAAGGCCTTTCGTACGCATTGGCGAACGGGCGGAATTAGGGAGCGGGGGATCGTGAAGGCCAAAGTGCGCGTAACTTCCGAAATCGGACCACTGAAGGCGGTTCTCTGTCACACGCCCGGGCCCGAGCTGCTAGCGGTGACGCCTGCCACGCGCGAAGACTTTCTTTACGACGACATTATCGACCTCGACCTCGCGCGGCGCGAGCATCAGCGCTTCAAGGCAATTCTGTCGCGCTTCGCGGAAGTGTACGAGGTCTCGGAACTGCTGGAAGAAGTGCTGCGCGGTTCGGATGTCAGGCCGTTCCTGGTCGAGAAGGTCACCGATGTTGCGCGCTCCGAGCCGCTTGCGCGCACTCTGCTCGAGCTGCCACCCGACCAGCTTGCCGCCATGTTCATCGCAGGTCGCGAGATGGAGCAGGCGGGTGCGCTCCAGCAGCTTTTGAATATCGATAGCTACGACCTGCCGCCGTTGCCGAACCTGTATTTCACGCGTGACGCGGCAATGGTGGTCAACAGCGGCGTGATCGTCGGCTCGATGCGCTACACTGCGCGCTGGACAGAAGAGATTCTGATGAAGTCGCTCTTCAAGTATCATTCGCTGCTTCAGAACGACGGCATCATCTACGATGGCAGCGAGGAGCGTCGCGCGGGCTACACGATCGAGGGTGGCGACGTGCATGTGCTGCGTCCGGATCTGGTTGTCCTGGGCCTGTCGGAACGCTCCAGTCCGGGTGCGTTCGACATCATGGCCGAGCAGCTGGTTCAGCACGGCGTAACCGATATTCTGGCGGTGATAATTCCGTTCGAGCGGGCGATGATCCACCTGGACATGATCTTCACAATGATCGACCAAGAGCATTGCGTCGTATTCCCGCCGAGCTTCGTCGGCCCGACGCGCTGTCCGGTCATGCACTACCGGGCGGGGCAGAAAGGCATGCGCGAGATGCCCGACCTGTTCTCCGCATTACGCGATGTCGGCTTGCCGCTGGAGCCGGTTTTCTGCGGTGGCGATCGGCGCACGACCCAGGAGCGCGAGCAATGGTCGAGTGGCTGCAACTTCGTGACGGTGCGTCCCGGCGTCGTGCTGGGTTATTCACGCAACGAGTACACGTATGCCGAGCTCGAGCGTGAGGCGGGTTACCGTATCGTGGATGGGCTGGAGTTTCTCACCGGAGAATCCGAGATAGAGGAGGATGAAAAGGTCGCGATTACTTTCGAAGGTGCGGAACTGGTGCGCGGTGGTGGTGGTTCGAGATGTATGACCATGCCGATCCTGCGCGAAGATGTCTGGTAAATTCGACGAGGTGAAGAAGAAGCTCGCGAAGCGGTTCGACATAGACGTGTCGGACCGCAGCAAGGGCATCCAGATCTCCTTGCCAAAAGACGTTCACGTTCACGTTCACGATCACGTGTACGTTAATGGCGTGCAGATTGAGAATGGCCGCGTCGTGCGTGAAAGCCGCCACGGCGATTCCGAGTATGCGACCTGGACATACGCGGTCGGCCCCGCGCTCACCGAGCTGGAGAGAAAACCGGCCGCGACGCGCGTCAAGGACAACGGTGCGCCGATCAGCCTGGATGATCTCGAGTACGCCGTCGTCGACACGGAAACGACCGGCGGTGCGCTCACACGCGGACACCGCATCACCGAAATTGCGATCGTGCGCGTCAATGCGCGCGGCAAAGTCCTGCACGAGTACGCGACCCTGGTGCACCCGGGCCGCTCGATTCCGGCGGCGATCACCGCACTCACCCACATCGACAATCAAATGGTGCGCATGGCACCGCGCTTCGAGGATATCGCGGGCGACGTCCGTGCGCTGCTGGATGGTCGCATCTTCGTGGCGCACAATGCGGTGTTCGACTGGGGCTTCGTAAGTGGCGAGCTGGTGCGCACGACCGGCCGGCCGCTCTACGGCAAGCAGCTGTGCACAGTGCGTCTTGCCCGCAAAGTCGTGCCGGAGATCCGCCGTCGTTCGCTCGATGCGCTGCAATATTTCTTCGACGTCGAGAACGAGGCGCGCCACCGCGCATTCGGTGATGCGCGCGCGACGGCCGTCATCTTCCGTAGTATGATGCAGCGCGTGCGTGACCGTGAGATCGAAACCTGGCAGGGGCTCGAACAGATGACGCTACGCCGCTCGCAGCGCCGCAAGCGCACCGCAATGCCCACCGGCATGGCTGACGCCTGATGCATCCGGTGCTCGAGCTGCCGACCAATCGTACGCGCGCGCACGGCGCTTTCAGGCTGCACGTGCTCGAGGGTGGCGGCCAACGTCTCGACGGTGGCGCCATGTTCGGTGTCGTGCCGAAGCCGCTTTGGGAGAAGCGCATTCCGGCGGACGCGCGCAATCGCATTCCACTCGCGCTGCGCTGTTTGCTGGTCGAGACCAGAGACGCGCTCGTCCTGATCGACAACGGTGTCGGCAACAAGGAAATAGAGAAATTCCACGAGACCTACGGCATCGAGAACGCGGGCTCACCAACCCGCCTCGAGGATGCGCTGCGAGACGCTGGATTCGGACCGGACGACGTCGACATCGTGATCGACACGCATCTGCACTTCGATCACGCGGGCGGCAACACCGTGCGCGACGCGGCGGGTGAGGTGCGGTTGGCGTTTCCGCGCGCCCGCTATGTCGTGCAGCAAGGAGAGTGGGAATACGCGCACTGGAAGAACGAGCGCATCCAGGCGAGTTATCTGCCGCATAATTTCGATCCAGTCGAACGTGCCGGCCGCTTCGATTTCGTGCAGGGCGAGACCGAGATCGTTCCTGGCATTCGCGTCATGCCGACACCCGGCCACACGCCGCATCACCAATCCGTGATCATCGAATCCGAGAATCAGATCGCGTGCTTTCTTGCGGATGTAATGCCGACCACCGCACACGTGTCCGCGGCGTGGATCATGGGGTACGATGTCGAGCCGCTGGTTACACTCGACACGAAGAAGCAGCTGCTGGCCAGAGCGCGCGACGCAGACTGGTTGTTGATCTTCGAGCACGATCCGGTGGTTGCGTGGGGCCAGCTCACGAATGAGGATAGGCCCCAACTGGTGCCGGTAGAATAAACTTACTATCCTAGCGCGGTCGCTACCGAGGATTAACGATGGACGCGAAATATACGCCCGTGATTGTCAGCGGCGCACGCACGCCGATCGGCAAGTTCCTGGGCGCTTTAGGAAGCTTCACCGCACCGCAGCTCGGCGCAATTGCGATTCGCGCCGCGCTCGAACGTGCAGGTGTCACCGGCTCTGATATCGACGACGTCATTCTCGGCAACGTCGTATCGGCGGGTTTGGGGCAGGCGCCTGCGCGGCAGGCCGCGCTGCATGGCGGCGTGCCCGACACGGTCGGCGCAATGACGGTGAGCCGGGTGTGCGGCTCCGGACTACAAGCGGTCATGCTCGCAGCGCAAGCGATTCGCGCAGGCGATGCGCAGGTCATCGTGGCGGGCGGCATGGAATCGATGTCGAACGCGCCGTATTACGTAAAGGGCATGCGCACCGGTGTGAAGTTCGGCAACCAGGAAATGATCGACGGCCTGGTTCACGACGGCCTGTGGTGCGCGTTCGAATCGTGTCACATGGGCGGTCACGCCGAATACACTGCCGCGAAAGCCGGTATCGATCGCGCGGATGCCGATCAGTACGCGGTCGATTCACATCGCAAGGCGGCGCAAGCCATCGATAGTGGCGCGTTCAAACCGGAGATCGTGCCGGTGGCAATCGCAGCGCGCAAAGGCGCAACCGTCGTGGACACGGACGAGCCCGTGCGGCGTGATACCAGTGTGGCATCCCTCGCGAAGCTCCAGCCCGCATTTCCTGAAGCTGCACCGAGCGACTTGCAGGAGCTGATCGTAACCGCGGGCAATGCGCCGGGTTTGAACGATGGAGCCGCCGCACTGGTCATAACCAGCGAAGAGTATGCGCGCACGCACGGGCTGACGATGCGCGCGCGCGTGCGGGCATATGCCACGGGCGCGACCGCGCCTCGCGACGTATTCTTTGCACCCGTGCGTGCCGTGCAGAATGTCTTGAAGAAGGAAGGCAAGAGCATCGGCGATTACGATCTCATAGAAGCGAATGAAGCGTTTGCGGTTCAGGCGCTCGCCGATGGGCGCGCGCTGGGCTGGGATTGGGATCGTGTCAACGTCAACGGCGGCGCAATCGCGCTCGGTCATCCGATCGGCGCGTCGGGCGCGCGCGTGCTGGTCACGCTCGTGCATGCGCTCGAGGCGCGTGATGCGGAGAGCGGACTGGCCACGCTGTGCCTGGGCGGCGGCGACGCCGTAGCGCTCGCCGTCGAGCGCGTATAGAGGCGACATCGGACGCCTGCGTAATGCCGGAACAGCCCTGGTGCGTTTCGGCTTTTTCGTTGTCTTGTTCCTGGTGTTACAGGAGTTGCTGCATGCGCTGCTGCTGCCGGTCGCGCGCAACGGCTGGGTGCTGAGTAGTGCGGCCACGCTTGCGGCTGCGGTTATCGCTGGATTGCTGCTCTTGCGTGCGCTCGAGCGCAGGCCAGGCGCGGCGCTGGGATTTCCGCTCGTGCGATCGGCGTGGCGGCAGCTGGTAATAGGCACTGCGCTCGGCGTCAGCGGCCTGTTCGCCGCGTGCGCGCTGCTGGTCGTCGTCGGTGCATTGCGCTTTGCCCCCGACAGCGGGTCATTCGTGCCATGGCTGCGCGGCATGCTCGGCATGCTCGCGTTGTTGCTGGTGCCGGCCGCGGCAGAGGAAGCGTTGTTTCGCGGCTATCCGTTTCAAAAGCTGGTCGAAGGCTTCGGCGCACCGATCGCGACAGTCGTGGCCAGCGTGGCATTCGCGATTGCGCATGCGGATAATCCCTCAGCGGGCGGATTCGCATTGCTCAACATTTGTGCGGCGGGCGTTCTGCTGTCGGTTGCGTACCTGACGACCAGTAGTCTCTGGTTCGCGACCGGCGTGCACGTTGGCTGGAACTGGGCAATGGCCGCGCTGCTTGACTTACCGGTAAGCGGGCTCGAGCTGTTCGACGCGCCGTTATACGAGCCGGTTGCCAAGGGGCCGATCTGGCTGACCGGCGGCGCGTTCGGTCCTGAAGGTGGTGTGGCGGGACTGATCGGTTTGTTGCTGGTGCTCGGCGGCGTGCTGTGGATCACGAGAAAGAAAGCTGAATGGGTGACATCGACACCGTTGCAGTGATTGGCGGCGGCACCATGGGCAACGGCATTGCGCATGTGTTCGCGCAATACGGCTATGCGGTAACTCTTATCGACGTTGCCGCGGACCGGCTGGCAAACGCCAGGCAGACGATTGCCGGCAATCTCGACCGCCAGGTCAAAAAGGGCACGCTGGACCAGGACGCGCGCGCAGCAACCCTGGGCCGGCTGAAAACCAGCATGGACCGCGCTGCCGCCGGCAGCGCGCAGCTGATCGTGGAAGCAGTGCCCGAGCGGATCGAGCTCAAGCGCGAGGTACTGCTGGATCTGGACCGGGTGGCGCCCGACGCGATCATTGCTTCGAACACGTCGTCGATCTCGATCACGATGCTGGCTGCGATGTTATCGCGGCCGGATCGTTTCATCGGCATGCACTTCATGAATCCGGTGCCGGTCATGAAACTGGTCGAAGTCATCCGCGGTTTACAGACAGCCGACGAGACGCTCGACCGGGTCGTGAATGTCGCGCAGGCACTCGGCAAGACACCGGTCGAAGTGAACGACTCAGCCGGGTTCGTGTCGAATCGCGTGCTGATGCCAATGATCAACGAGGCGATCTTCTGCGTGCTGGAAGGGGTGGCGAAGCCGGACGCGATCGATACCGTGATGAAACTCGGTATGAGTCACCCAGTGGGTCCGCTCGCACTCGCCGATCTCATCGGCCTGGACACCTGCCTCTCCATCATGGAAGTGCTGCACCACGATTTGGGTGATGACAAGTACCGGCCCTGTCCGCTGCTCAGGCAGTACGTCGCGGCCGGCTGGCTGGGACGCAAGAGCGGACGCGGCTTTTATGCGTATTAGATGACATAATGAGCGAGACGTTCGAGATTCGGCAGCTCGCGCGACAGTTTGCGAACAGCGATCTGCGTCCGCATGTCGAGCAATGGGATCACGACGCTGCCATACCGGCGGAAACGTTCGCGCAGCTTGCCGAGCTTGGTTTCTTCGGCATGCTGGTGCCGGATGCATTCGGCGGCACCGAGTTCGACTGGCCGACCTACGCGGCAGCGCTCGAAGAACTGGCGTGGGGCGAGCCGGGCGTTGCTCTGATAGTCGCGACCGCGGGCGCAGCCGCCAACCGGCTCGCGGCTCTGGCAGGCGAGGCCGACCGCCGCGGTCCGCTCGAGGCGATTGCAAGCGGCGCATTCACGAAGCTCGTCATGCTTACCGACAACCGCAGCATGTTCCTGGTGCCGGCCGAGCTCGCGGGCGTGAGCGTTGGTGGCCGGGTCACGACGCTCGGTTTTCGCACGGCCGAAATATTCCGAGGCGAGAGCGACGCGAACCCGCTGCCACAAGCGACGGCTGTCGGACACATTGGGATTGCCGCAATCGGGGTCGGCATTGCGCAGGCTGCCCTCGAGCATGCACGCGGCTACGCGGATGTGCGTGAGCAGTTTGATCGCAAGCTGCGCGATCTCGAAGGCATTCAATTCAAGCTGGCCGAGATGGCCATGCGCACGGAAGCGGCTCGCACGCTCTTGCAAAAGGCGGCGACCGAGTCTCGCGCCGACCGCGCGGCAATGGCAAAAGTCTTCGCTAGTGAAGCCGCCATGTGGGTGACCACGCAGGCGGTGCAGATCTTTGGCGGCTACGGCTACATGCGCGACTATCCGGTCGAGAAACTGATGCGGGACGCCAAAGCGACCGAGCTGCTGGAGGCAGCAAACGACCTGCTGCGCGTGACGATCGCGCGCGAATTGTACAAATAGGAAATAGATGAATCCATTCGAAATGATGCGCGAGCATGGACATGAGCAGCTCGTATTGTGCTCGGAGCCCGCGGTCGGCTATAGAGGCATCATCGCCATACACAATACCACGCTTGGGCCGGCACTCGGCGGCACCCGCTTCTGGAATTATGCAACCGAGGAAGCAGCCATCGTAGATGCATTGCGTCTTGCGAAGGGCATGACCTATAAGGCTGCGGTCACCGGGCTGAATCTGGGTGGTGGCAAGAGCGTCATCGTCGGGGACCCGCGCACGACTCGGCGCGAGATGATCTTTCGCGCGCATGGGCGCTTCGTAGAGTCGCTGAAGGGGCGCTACATCACCGCGGAAGACGTGGGCACCAGCGTCGAAGACATGGACTTCGTGCAGATGGAGACCACCCATTGCGCCGGTATTGCCGGCCGCTCGGGCGATCCGTCACCAGTGACGGCGTACGGCACGTATCGCGGTATCAAGGCCAGCGCATTGTCGAAGTTAGGCAGCGATTCGCTGGACGGTCTGAAAGTGGCCGTACAAGGAACCGGCCACGTCGGCTTCTATTTGTGCGAGTACCTGGCTGAAGAAGGCGCCCAGCTGGTCGTAACGGACATTGACGAGGCGCGGGTGCAAGCGGTCGTCGAGGAGTTCGGCGCGCAGGCGGTTGCGCCTGAGGATATCTACGACGTCGACGCGCCTATCTTCGCGCCCTGCGCGCTTGGCGCCATCGTCAACGATCAGACGCTGCCCAGATTCAAGTTTCAGATCATTGCCGGCGCCGCCAATAATCAGCTCGCGGAGCCTCGCCATGGTGACGCACTGGAGAAGCGCGGCATTCTTTACGCACCGGACTACGTGATCAATGCGGGCGGCTTGATTAACGTTTATGGCGAGCTCAAAGCTTGGTCGAGCGAGCGCTCGAAGCGCAAAGCCGGCGAGATCTACGAGACGTTGCTCGACCTTTTCGAGCTCGCCAGGAAGGAAGGCCTGCCGACCTACGAGGCCGCCGACCGACTCGCCGAGCGGCGCATCGAACAGGTTCACGCGATTCAGAGGACTCGGGTCTAATCTATGATGAGCGAGCTCCGACATACCGATCCGGAAGTTTATGCCGCGATCCTGCGCGAAGCCGAACGGCAGCACGATGGTCTCGAGCTGATCGCGAGCGAGAACTTCGTGTCGATACCGGTGCTGCAAGCCGCCGGCTCAGTGCTTACCAACAAGTATGCAGAAGGCTATCCAGGCAAGCGCTATTACGGCGGCTGTGACTTTGTCGACATTGTCGAGCGGCTTGCGATCGAACGCGCAAAACAACTTTTCGGAGCCGCGCACGCGAACGTGCAGCCCCATTCCGGTGCGAGCGCCAACATGGCCGCGTATCTCGCGGTCATGAAGCCGGGCGACACGATTCTCGGCATGAATCTGACGCATGGCGGACACCTCACGCACGGCTCGCCGGTGAATTTCAGCGGCCAGCTTTATCACGCGGTCGCGTACGGCGTGCGCGCAGACGATGGCGTGATCGACTACGACCAGCTGCGCGACCTCGCGCTGAAGCATCGGCCACGGGTCATCGTGGCGGGTGCAAGCGCGTACGCAAGGGTCATCGACTTCGCCGCTTTCGCCGCGGTCGCAAAAGAAGTCGATGCAACGTTCGTAGTCGATATGGCGCACATCGCGGGACTGATTGCGGCAGGCGTGCATCCCAGCCCTGTGCCGCACGCGGACGTGGTGACGTCGACCGCGCACAAGACACTGCGCGGCCCTCGCAGCGGCTTTATTCTGACCCATGACGCTCTGGCAAAAGCGATCGACAAGCAGGTTTTTCCCGGCATGCAGGGCGGTCCGCTCATGCACATCATCGCGGCGAAAGCGGTGGCGTTTCGCGAGGCGCTTCAGCCGGATTTCAAGGATTACGCGCAGCAGGTAGTCACGAATGCACGCGCGCTCGCTCAGGCGCTGCTCGCGCGCGGTTTCGACCTGGTAAGCGGCGGGACGGACAATCATTTGATCCTCATGGACCTGCGTCGGCGGGGCGAGCTGTCCGGGAAGTTGGCCGAAGAGGCGCTCGGGCGCGCGCACATCACGGTCAACAAGAACACGGTGCCGGGGGAGCGGCGGTCACCGTTCGTTACGTCCGGCGTCCGCCTCGGCACCGCTGCGCTGACTACGCGCGGCATGGGCGAGGCCGAGTTCACATTGATCGGCGGACTGATCGCGGATGTGCTGGAAGCGGCCGCCGGCGACGCCGTCAGCCGGCGTGTGCGCGCCGCCGTGCACGAGCTGTGCGAAGCGTTTCCGCTATATCCGCAGTTCCGTTCCGAGCATGCCCTGAGTTAAATTGCGCATATGAGCAGCATCCTTCTTGACGACGTCGTGCTGGACAAGCTCCGCGAGCGTTATCCGCGCTATCACGAGACGGCGTACGTCTTCGTACTGTCTGCGCTGCACCACGTGATCGAGCAGCTGCCCGAGCCTCGCCACATCAGCGGGCGCGAGCTGGCAGAAGGCGTGCGCGATCTGGCTCTTGCGCGCTACGGACCCATGGCCCGCAGCGTCCTCGAGCATTGGGGCGTGGCGAGCAGCGGAGACGTAGGCGAGCTGGTTTTTGCGCTGGTCGAGGCGGGGATTCTCATCAAGCAGGAAGATGACGATTTGGCGGATTTCGCAGGCGTGTTTGATTTTGATGAAGCCTTCGGCTCTTAAAACAGTAACTGCGGGCTAGGACTTGGGGAAGGGGAGTGGGTGGGAGCGTGGCGGGTGCGGGGGGATTAACGGCGGGTTAGAACACCGGATTAGAACACCGGATTAGAACACCGGATTAGAACACCGGATTAGAACACCGGCCGCAGTTCTAAACCGCCGTTCTAAACCGGTTTTCTAAACCGCCGTTCTAAACCGGTTTTCTAATCCGCCGTTCTAATCCGATTCTCTAGTTCCGAATCCGTCCGCCGCCTAGCCGAACCAATAGCGGTCCGAGACAGCCTCTCGGCGCTCACACCCCTACCCGTCGCTTCCACCCACCCGGGCGACTTCCCACCCTCGCCCAGTCCCCAGCCCCAGACCGCAGTAAGCCTCTCCCGGTATGGAACGCCGGTTGCAAGCCCGCTATGTTCCGGTGGCTGGGTCCAACGGGGAGGGGCTGCGATGGCAAACGACAATGGGCAACAATTCACGGACTGCAAGAAGTGCGATTCGGGCACCTTGCTGCCGCTGTCGGACTACGGCAGAGACGGCGCGCCGATCACTTACAAGGCGTGGGTTTGCTCGAATCCGGAGTGCGGTTTCAACATACGCATCGACAACGGCGAAATAAGCTTCGGCCGCACCATCGGCCAGAGCTACAAGTAGAGCGTCTCTTTCGGCGACCTGGTGAATACACGCGACGTTTACGGGCGTGAAACAGTTCCGGTCGTGACTGCCGCAGAAGCCGCGGAGCATGACCGCGTCGCGCAGGACGACTTCGACATTCCGGAACGCGTGTTGATGGAAAATGCCGGCCGCGCTCTGGCTCTCATCACCCACGCACTTCAGCCAACCGGCACCATAGTCGGCGTTGCGGGCAGCGGCAATAATGGTGGTGACACCGTTATTGCACTGCACACTCTCCGCAACTGGGGGCGTGCTGTCGAGCTGATCAGTGCGTCCGATCCGGGCGACGATATGCTCGCCACTCTCGCCTCGGCCTCCGTCATTCTCGACGGCATTCTCGGCACCGGCGCAAGCGGCGCACCGCGCGAGCGCGTGGCGCAATCGATCCGAGCGATGAACGCGGCGGAGCGGCCAATCATTGCGGTGGACTTGCCGAGTGGCACGAACCCGGATACCGGGGGCGTGTATGACGACGTCGTGAAAGCGACTGCCACCGTCTCCTTCGGCTTTCCGAAGCGCGGCCTGCTGTTTCATCCGGCGCGTGCGCACTGCGGCCGCCTGATCGCTGTCGAAATCGGTTTTCCGCCGCTGCCGTTTCCGCGCGCGCAGTTGATCACGCCCGATTGGGCCGCGGCGCGTTTTCCACGGCGCACCCCGACTGCGCATAAGGGCGGCTCCGGCCGATTACTGCTCATCGCGGGCAGCAAGGGCATGGCGGGAGCGGCCTTGATCGCCGGCAGCGCCGCGGTGCGTGCGGGTACGGGGCTCGTGAGGGTAGTCTCGGAACGCGACAACCGCGAGATCATTCAGAAAACTGTTCCGGAGGCAACCTTCTTCGACCGCGCAGCGGCGATAGATACCGAAGGTGTCAGCGCGATCGTGGCAGGCCCCGGCATGGGTGGCACGGCGGCGACGCGCGAGCTTCTGCTCAAGACCCTCGAACAGCTGCCCGGAATTCCCACGTTGCTCGACGCGGACGCCCTCAATGCGTTTGCCGCGAATGTGGAAGCGCTGGCGCGCATTGCACGTGAACGGCCTCTGCTGCTCACGCCGCATCCCAAGGAATTGAGCCGGCTGACAGGTGACGCAGTCGAAGCCATCGCCGGCGCGCCAATCGACAGCGCGGTGGCGCTCGCAAGCTCGACCGGCGCGACCGTCCTGCTCAAGGGGCAGCCTACCATTGTCGCGAGCGGCGCCGAGCCACTGCTCATCAACAGCGTCGGCTCATCCGACTTCGCAGTGGCCGGCATGGGCGATCAGCTCGCGGGTGTGATCGGTGCCATGCTCGCCGCGGGTCTGGACGCGCGCACCGCTGCCGCCGTTGGTTTGTTCTACAGCGGTCGTGCCGGCGACCTCGCCGCGCGGGGCCGCGCGTTGACCCCGGCTGATGTCACCAACCATCTCGCATCTGCGTTTGCGAACCCTGGTCCGGAAGGCCCGCCCCTCAATTATCCGTTTATTACTTTCGACCAGCCGGCCCGCTGGTGAAGCGCGCGGTCATTGCGGTCATTGCGGTCATTGCGATCCTGGCGCCGGATTCGTTTGCGCAAGCTCGCCTGTGGGATCCGGACGAGCGCGTTACCATTACATCATTCAACGAAATCCAGGCCCTCACATTCGAAGCCGGACGGCTATATGCGGCGACGAGCAACGGTCTCGAGATCTACGACGCGGACCGTAAGCGGTGGCTGCTCCCGAGCACGAGCGAGGATGGTTATCCGATCATGGAGCGCGCTGTCGCGTTGCAGTACGATCGCACGCAAGCGGGGTTGTGGCTGATTGCTGCGAGCGGCAACGCGTACCTATGGTCGGAGTTATCTAAACGTTGGGATCTTCGCCTGGACCGCCCGAACCGCCAGGATCGCCAGGAGCGCCCGGAGAACGACGCGGCGTTCGACATTCTGCGTCGAACACTCACAACGGATCCTCTCGGTCGCAGATTTCGCATCACGGCGACTGCACGTGCCGACCGGCCGGGCACCTACTGGGTCGGCACGCATGGCGGCAACATCATGTTTGCCGATGCACGCAACTGGTCGGGCGAATGGCTGGGCTTCGGGACGCTCTCGCAAGGAATCGCAGCAATTGCTACCGATAATCGCGGCGACATCTGGTTTGGCAGCGATGGCTACGGTCTGCGCAACGGCATAACGCGCGCAGACTCAACACTTCAGACGTGGACATCATACGAGGCGTACGACACCCGTGCACCTCGCACGGCCGTTACTCGTATTCTCGCCGGCGACACGATCTGGACGGCGTCGGCAGAAGGCGTGCACGTGCTGTCCGCAGGAGCGCGCGCCTGGCAAAACATCGGGGAGCGCGAGGGACTGCCATCGGAGGTTGTGCGCGCGATCGTGCGTGGACCGCGAGGCGTTTGGGCGGGCACCGATCGAGGCCTCGCCTTCATAGATTCGCGCGTGTTGCGGGTCACCTGGCGCGGCCTCGATGGCGTCCGCATCCGCGACTTGGCCGAGCGCGGTGACACGGTCTGGATCGCGAGCGACCGCGGTCTCTGGATCGCGACCGCCGACACGGCGGGCGTGGTGCGCGTAGACGCAGCCCCCGGCACCGGTGACCCGAGGCTTCGCTCAGCAATTACGAGCGTCGCACGCGTGGGCGAGCGGATCGCCGCACTCGTGAACGGCAACGTCTACCTGTATGAATCAGGTTGGTCGAATCCGCTATTGCTGAACGCCGCCAGCCGCGCCTACGCTCTGCGCGGTGATTCGGAGAGCCTTTATCTGCTGCACCGTGACGGCGTCGAAGAGTGGCACGCCGCAACGAATACTACGAGTCATTTGAGCGCACCTGGGGACATACCCGAATCGCCACATGATGTATTGCGCGTGGGCGCAAATTTCTGGATCGCGACGCCGAGCGGGGCGGTTCGGTTGCGCTCGCCATGAGTGAGCTGGGTGCTGGACGCGAGTTCGATCTGATCCGTACGTTCCTGTCTAACGTGCGCATGCCTATAAGTCCGGAACTACGCGTCGGGCCGGGCGATGATTGCGCGGTCCTCACCACATCGCCATTCGCAATCAGCAGCGACATGAGTGTCGAGAACGTGCATTTTCGGCGCGACTGGCTGGCGCCGCGCGAGATCGGCTACCGTGCAACTGTCGCCGCGTTGAGCGACCTCGCGGCAATGGCCGCGCTGCCAATGGCGGCGCTGCTGTCCTTCGCGTTCAAACCGGAGGATGCTAATGGTTGGGCGGTTGCTGTTATGCAAGGTGCTACCGACGCGCTCGCGGACTACGACACGGTACTCGCCGGCGGCGATGTCGCGCGGGCGGACCATGCGGCGGTGATCGACGTCGTCGTAATCGGCAAAGTGGAAAATCCGCTTTTGCGTTCGAGTGCGCGCATTGGTGATGAAGTGTGGGTTACCGGCCGGCTTGGCGGCGCTGCCGCCGCGGTTGCGTCCTGGCTGCAGGGTGGCGAACCGGATGCCCTCGCGCGCGAGCGCTATGCGCGACCGACGGCACGGATCCGCGAAGCAATTGCGCTCCGGAAATCGGTTAACGCGATGATCGATATTTCAGACGGCATTGCTGGTGATGTGCGTCATATCGCCGCGGCCAGTGGCTGCAAGCTTGTTATCGATGCGGCTTGGCTGCCGGTGCACCCGTCAGCAACGATCGATCAGGCGCTGCAAGGTGGCGAGGACTACGAGTTGTGCTTCACGGCGTCGCCAGGCGCAGTGTTCAATGTCGCGGTCGAATTGACCAGGATCGGGTACTGCTCGGCGGGCGAGGGAGTTGAGATCAGAAACGGCCCGGACGCGCGCGGCTACGACCATTTCGGCGCGGAGTCGCAATGATCGTCAGGACCATCTGGACCTATCTGAATGGCGTTGTCGCCACTTTCGTGCTCTCCTCCATGGTCGTTATTGGCAGTCTGCTTCGGCATCGCGGCGGACTTTACGAGTGGATTGCCCGCAGCTGGGGAGCCTGGATCATCTGGGCGAGCGGCGTGAAGGTAATCGTCGAAGGTGCCGAGAATCTGCGGCTGGAACGCGCACAGATTATCGCCAGCAATCATCAATCGTGGTACGACGTATTCGCTTTGGCGGCGATCCTGCCGAAACGGTTCCGGTTCATCGCGAAAGCGGAGCTGAGGCGCATTCCGCTGTTCGGCCTTGCGTGGGCGTCCGCGGGCCACATCTCGATCGAGCGGCAAGACCGCTCGCAGGCGATTAACGCACTCGATAAAGCGGGCGAGCTGGTGCGCTCCGACAACAGCGCAATCATGATCTTTCCGGAAGGCACACGCTCGCCATCCGGTCAGCTTCAGCCGTTCAAGAAGGGCGCGTTCATGCTCGCCTTGCGCACGGGACTCGAGATCGTGCCTGCCGCGGTGATCGGCAGCCGCGCGGTTCAAAAGAAAAACGACTGGCGAGTGCACTCGGGCAACATTATCGTTCGATTCGGCGAGCCCATCGATTCGTCGCATTTCGATGAAGCGCATCGCGAGCAGCTGACTCGGCTCGTGCGCGAGCGAATTGGCGCCTTGCTCGATCATCCTGAACGGCAAAGAGATCTGGACGATGTCAGCGATCATAGATATTCGCGCGCGTGAGATCCTCGATTCGCGCGGCAACCCTACTGTCGAAGCGGAGATCGAGCTCGACACCGGCGCATTCGGCCGGGCCGCAGTGCCGAGCGGCGCATCAACCGGCGAACACGAAGCGATCGAGCTGCGCGATGGCGACAAGCGGCGTTATCTCGGTAAAGGCGTGCTGAATGCGGTTCACAACATCTCCGAGAAGATCGCGCCCGCGCTCCTGACGCTCGACGCAGCAGACCAGGCCAGCATCGATCGCATCATGATCGAGCTGGACGGCACTGCGACCAAGTCGAATCTCGGCGCGAACGCCATGCTCGCCGTGTCGCTGGCCGGTGCGCGCGCCGCGGCGCAGGACGCGGGGCTGCCCCTTTACCGTTATCTGGGTGGGCCGAATGCGACGCTGCTGCCCGTACCGCTCATGAATATCCTCAATGGCGGCGCGCACGCCGCCAACAACGTGGATCTCCAGGAATTCATGATCGCGCCGGTCGGTTTCGAGCGTTTCGATGAGGCTCTGCGCGCCGGCGTCGAAATCTTTCATTCGCTCAAGCAGGTGCTCAGCAAGCAGAAGAAGAGCACTAACGTGGGTGACGAAGGCGGTTTTGCGCCGGACCTCAAGACCAATGAGCAAGCCATCGAAGTCATTCTCGACGCCATAGAGAAGGCAGGTTACAAGCCGGGTGAACAGATTGTGCTCGCGCTCGACGCCGCCGCGAGTGAGTGGTGGCGCGACGATGCGTATGTCTTTCACAAGTCTACAAATGAGCGAAAAACGTCGCACGAGGCCGTCGAGTTCTGGCGCTCCTGGGTCGACAAGTATCCGATCGGTTCCATCGAGGACGGCCTGGCCGAGAACGATTGGGACGGCTGGCAGGAGCTTACCGCCACGCTCGGGGATCGCGTGCAGCTGGTCGGCGATGATCTTTTCGTCACCAACACCGAATTCCTGCAGCGCGGCATCGATACCGGCGCCGCGAACGCGATCCTGATCAAGGTCAATCAGATCGGTACCTTGACGGAAACGCTACAAGCCATCGAGATGGCGCGGCGCGCAGGGTACCGCTTCATCATCAGCCATCGCTCCGGGGAGACCGAGGACACCTTCATCGCCGACCTCTCGGTCGCCACTCGCGCCGGTCAGATCAAGACTGGCAGCGCCAGCCGCACGGATCGCGTGGCGAAGTACAATCAGTTACTGCGCATTGCGGAAGAATTGGGACCGACCGCGGCATATCTCGGCCGAGAGGCATTTTGAAACTGCGCTGGCTGATGGTCCCGCTGATTGCCGGCGCCGCGTACTATGCGATCTTCGGCGGTGAATACAGTCTCATGGAGATGCGCCGGCTCGAGCGCGAGAAGACCGCTGAAGCGGAAAAGCTCCAGCAGACGCGCAATGAAGTCACGCGTCTACGCTCGTGGGCGGATTCGCTCGAGACCGATTCGGCCACGCTGGAACGCACCGCGCGTGAGCGCTACGGTATGATCCGCAAAGGCGAGCGCTTGTATCGGTTCGTGGATTCCGCGAATGCGAAGCCGCTTGCGCGAGATAGCACTGTGAGGTGAGTGTGAGAGGGTGAGAGTGTGAGAGTGTGAGATTATGAGAGTGTGAGATTATGAGATTCTGGTCTCACACTCCCACACTCTCACACTCCCACACTCTCACATTCCCACACTCTCACATTCCCACACTCTCACATTCCCACACTCTCACATTCCCACACTCTCACATTCCCACACTCTCACACTCCCTGGCCGCTACGCCGCCGGTTGACCCTACCCGCATTTTCCGCTAAATTTCGCTACTCTACCAAGCACAAGGCAGGGTAGCTCAGCTGGTTAGAGCACGGCACTCATAATGCCGGGGTCGGCGGTTCGAGTCCGCCCCCTGCTATTATAGCCCGGCTTCGTTATTTCGAAGTACGGGCTTTTTTTATTCACTGCAGAAAACTCGTTTCCAGGAAAAATTCATGGCATTCGGAATCACGCGCGACGAGCCGAAGCTCACCTATGGCAGCTATCTCCAGGTCGCTGAGCTGACAGCGCTGCAGAAGCTGATGTCTGATCCGCCGCGACATGACGAGCTGTTGTTCATCGTCATACACCAGGTTTTCGAGCTGTGGTTCAAGCAGCTGCTGCACGAGCTGGACGCGATTGTCCGCCGGCTGAACAACAACGAGCCGCTCGGCGCGCAACGCCTGTTCCGTCGCTGCATCGAGATCGAGCGGGTGCTGATTCAGCAGATCACGGTATTGGAGACCATGACGCCGAACGACTTTTTGACGTTCCGCGATCACCTCATGCCTGCGAGCGGCTTCCAATCCGCACAGTTCCGCTTTCTGGAAACCACGTGTGGAGCCGGCAGCGAGCGACACCTCCAGACCTTTGCCGAGGGCACGCCCGAGCGCGCCGAGCTGGAGCGCCGGATGAGTGCGCCGACCGTCGGCTCGGCTTTTTTCGGAATGCTGCGCGCGCGCGGCTTCAAAGTGCCTGCCGGCAATGACGATGCTCAGCGCAGCGCGCGCGTAAGTGAGCTGGTGCGCATCTACCAGCAGCCCGATGCGTCTTACGATTTGTATTTGTTGTGCGAGGCGATGGTGGAGTTCGATGAGCTGTTCACGCTCTGGCGGCTGCATCACGTGCAGATGGTGGAGCGGATGATCGGCTCGAAGCCCGGCACCGGCGGCAGCGCAGGTGTTGCCTACCTGCGCGGCACGCTGGACCGGAAATTCTTTCCCGAGCTATGGGAGCTCCGGACCTATCTCAGTGACAAGAGCGGCTATTGAACCGTAATCGAGACGTTGAAGTCCATTTCGTCGTGCCCCGCCGGGATATGGTGGAGCTGGAAGTTCGCGGTTGTGGTGCCTGCCGTCGCGCCGCGCAACGTGCCAGTAAACGCTCCCGTCGATGTGAATGTCACGTTCGAGCTTGCCGGTTCGACTTCTAGACGGAATTCCGCAGCTGTTACAACCGGGTCGGAGTTGCCGTTCGCGAGTAGGAACGCAGCCGTAACCGCCACGTTTGTGTTCGCCGTGAGCACGATTGGCCCGCCAGTTACGGCGCCAGTTGCCTTGGTCCAGGTCACCGTTTGGGTGCCCACTGTCAGTCGGACAATGCCCACGTTCGGCTCATCGCCTTCATCCACTGGATCGTCATCGCACGCGCCGGCGAACAGAGTCAACGCGAGCAGCGGTGCGATCGCCTTCATCCCCTTGATCCCCATGATTCTCCATCTCCTCTAAAAGTTTAGCCGGTACAACAAGCTGATATTCCGACCCGGCTGCGGCATGATATCCTTGATCCGCGAAAGGTGTTCCCGATACTCCGCGTCCAGCAGATTCTCGACCCGCAGTGTAATCGTGTGGAAACGCACACCCTGCTCGAAGCGCAGCCCCGCATTCAGGTTGAGAATCCGGTATCCGTCGGTCGACGTCTCGAAGTCGCCGGTGCGGTGCTGGTCGGCGGCCCAGCGCACATCCGCGCCGCCGAAATAGCGCGGGCTCTCATAACGCAGCCCGACGCGGCCGTTGAGCGGCGGAATCAGCGGCGGATACGGTGATGGAGAAAGCAGCAGCGTGTCCTGCGCCTCGAACAAAGGAATCGAATCGCGCTCGGATGTGAACTCGGCCCGCACGTAAGACGCCGTGCCATGCACCACCCAGCGATGCGCGACGTTCCACTCGAATTCGCCTTCCGCGCCAATGAATCGCGCGTCCTCATTCGCATACTGAAGGCGCGGCCGGCCGCGCGGCGGACCGCGCTCGACGCGGCCCTGGCTCGATGGGAAGATGTAATCGGACAGAACGTTTCTGAATACGGCTATTTCTCCACGAATGCGCTCATGCTCGAGGCGCGCAAAGGCGTCGAAGCCGAGACCGGTTTCGGTGCGGAGCTCAGGATTACCGACATCGAACGAATTCGCGGCGAGGTGTGGGCCATCAGAGTACAGCTCATTGAAGTCCGGCGTACGGTACGCGCGCGCAACGCTCGCGCCGATACGACTGTTGTCGCTGATGGTGTAGAGCACGCCAATCGATCCGGACAGCGCTCCAAAGGACCGTTCGCGGACCGGGACCTCAACGCCGCCGACCGTGATGCTGGTGGCCTCGCGCGGCACGTAGCGGCTCCAGTCGTAACGCGCGCCGGCCTGCACATTGAATGGCCCCGCGACAGCCTCCTCCACGACGTAGCCGGCAAGTGCATAATCCGCCGTCGACGGCGTCCTGAGCGAGCCACCGGTCGTGATGTCGCGATACTGTGCGCGAAAACCGAACGCCCCCTGTGTTAGCGGACCGCGCTCCGGATGGCGCGCCTGCAGCTCGCCTGAGAGCGTTTCCTGGGCGAAGCGGGTGCCGATGGCGCCGGTCGCCTCGAGCTCCTCATGGTTGTAGAGCGTGCCGACGATGTTCGCGCTCAGCGTCGACAGGAACGCGCTCTGCCTGGGATGAAATTCCGCCTGCGCGCGCGCCGTATGACGCTGCATCGCGACGTCGACACCGTTGATGTGGCCACCGATGAAGCCGCCCGGGATGCCGTACTCATTGCGATAGAATCGGTATGATGCACCCGCATGGCCCCAGTTGCCCGCGCGCGCGGCGCCAACAGCCACATTAAAGGTCTGCGCGCCTGTGTTGATGAGCTCGCCGGACGGCGTGTCCACATTGCCCGACTTGCGCGCACTGGCTTCGGCTCGCAGCGCGAAGCCGCGCGCTGCGCTTTCGACATAGCCGCCGCCGCTAAAACCGCGGTTCACGGTTGAGCCTTCGGTGGTCAGGAGCCCGTGCGTGTGATCGGGAATCGATGTGGGTATTTCCTCGCGCACCACGTTGACGACCCCGCCCAGCGCGCTGCTGCCGTAGAGCAGTGACATGGGCCCGCGCACGACCTCGAATTGCTTGGCCGTCAAGGGATCAATGGCGACCGCGTGGTCGGCAGAAGTGGATGACATGTCGCCTGGTCGCTGACCATCTTCGAGAATCAGAATGCGATCGCCACCCAGCCCGCGAATAACGGGTCGCCCGGTTGCGGGTGCCATCGAAGTAACCGAGACCCCCGGTTCATCCTGCACCGTTGCCGCGACCGTCTGATCGAGACTGCGGTTCAGCTCGGCGCCTGAGACAACCGATGCGGCGCTCAACAGCTCATGGCCTGAACGGGCCGTCAAGGCGCCCGCGACAACCAGCTCCGCCAGCTCGAACGCAGCCACGTGCAGCTCGAAGCGGGCCTGGCTGGTCGCGCCGGCGGCAACTGTGATTTTCTGATTTTGAGTGTGATAGCCGATCCGCTCGGCGCTGACCGTATAGGTGCCGGGTCGCATACCGGCAAAGCTGAACTCGCCACGCTCGTGCGTGGGCTCACTGCGGTGCGATTCGGCAATTCGAACGAGAACGGCTGCGAGCGGTTCCTTCGTGGTGCCATCGACGACGACGCCGGTGATGACGCCGGTCGGCTGCGTTTGAGCAGCGACAATATGTGGTAGCGCGATCAGGCCGAGAATCACCAGAAGCACGCGCTTGGTCTGAATGTTCATTCAATTCCTGAGCATAGGCATAGCCTCGCGCGCGCACGCGCGTGAGACTCTGTGAAGCGCCTTCAATACACGATCCCATGCTCCCATGATCCCAGCCTGTCGCGTTCATCGTTGCTGATACCAGTGCCGCGCGCTGCTCCAGGTGGACGGATTGAAGAGCGCGGTATCGAGCGGCTGATCGATCCGCACGTGCCTGTATTCTTCCTTGAAGAAGAGCTTTCCATCACGATAGAACTCGACGAGCGGCGCAACCCACGCGCGGCCGATCTTCTCGTACTCGAGGAAACGGATGTCATCGGTTCGGGTGGTGTCCGTTGAGGGCTGGATGAGGCGCACGAACAGCAGGTTCTCGCGGTCGACCCAGAACTGCCGGGAGCGCAGATCGGCTGGATCGCTCGCGCCAACCACATACATCTGGCGACCCCGCCATACATCCCGCCGGATCTTCGACAGGTCGAAGCCGAGCCGGCTCAAGGAGGCCGACGTGAACGACGGTTCCAGGAAATAGACGTCGAAGCCGAGCAGGAGCAGCTCGTTGGTGCGCGCGATCACACGGCCGACGTTACCTCGCTGCATGACGTACTGAGTGTCGGATCGCACCAGCGCACCATTGCCGGCGCTGATCGGATCGAAGTCGATCCGGAGTCGTCCGGGCAGCAGCGCCGCCTCGTACCAGATCGACGTTTGCTGCCCTCCGTCAGAAGCGATCGAGGTGGTGGATTGCACGAATGTGAGTGTTCGGTACCAGCGTCCGGCGTAGCGATTCTGCATGGCTTCGATGAGCTGAGCGCCGCTCGTGTAAGGCTCCGGAACGGCGGGCGGCGGTGGCAGCGTCGACTTGCATCCTGCAACGATGACGAGCGCGCTTGCGGCGACGAATGCACCCTTCACGCATCCCCCTCGGTCGGTGATTTCGACTTTTTTGATCGCGCTTCGCATTGCGCGACAAGCAACATCATAAACGTGTTTCAAAAAAAATGCTTGCGTTTTTGACACAACACACTTAAAAATGTTTGCGGGTGGATCGCGGCGCCCACCTTGAATGCACATGGATGCATTCACCCGTTTTCGTTGGTGCGAACGCAATTCGCGGATGAGAATCCACAGATTGCGAGCCGCGCGCC
This sequence comes from Gemmatimonadota bacterium, assembly GCA_052389275.1. GTDB lineage: Bacteria > Gemmatimonadota > Gemmatimonadetes > Longimicrobiales > RSA9 > CBJLQC01. The sequence goes on from JBQTID010000062.1 coordinate 55,764, forward strand.
CGGGGGGAAAACGGGATCAACGCCACGTAAGGGGGTTACACAATGGTCAAACGCAAGGCCAAAGCCAAGGCGAAGTCCGCGAG